>JAHFAO010000211.1:3302-5171 GCA_023250515.1 Deltaproteobacteria bacterium
CGCATATATATGTTGGATCCTGAGGGCAAGAAACTCAGATTGAGGATGCATGAGGGGATAAGCCCAGAGTTCGCTTCCCAGATGGCGACGGATCGAGTGGGAGTCGGCATCAACGACAATGTCGTTGTGAGCGGAAAGCCGGCTATTTTTCAAGATATTCAAACTGATCCCCTCTATGTCAAGCACACTGGAAAAGGGTCGGCCCGAGAAGCCGGCTTTCGCAGCTACGTCAGTTTGCCCTTAAAGAGTAAGGAAAAAACCGTGGGGGTCATGAACCTTCTGAGTCGTCAGGCGCGCACCATTTTGCCCAAGGACGTTGTCCTGCTAGTTTCCATAGCTAACCAGATCTGCGTGGCCACAGAAAATGCCAGTCTTTTTGAGGAGACGGTCAAGAGGGCCAAGGAGATTTCCGCCCTTTTTGATGTGACGGCTACAGTCAACCAATCCCTCGATCTGGACTCCGTCCTGCAGGAGGTGATCGGAAAGATCACGGAGATTTTCCGCTTTGACACGACGAGGATTTATCTGTTGGATCCGCAAACGGAGGAGATCAGGGTTCGGGCTTCTTATCCGGCGAATCGAGAGGATCTCAGCAGGGTCCGTGTATTCCGGCTCGGGGAGGGGATTGTGGGTAGGGTGACGGAGAGCGGCGAGCCGGTGATCTTCGAGGACCTCCGGAGCGATCCACGGTATCAAGAGTTGAGCAGCACGAAAAACACACAAAAAACCGGTCATAGTTTTATTGGCGCTTTTCCCATAACTGCCAAGCTCAAGCCGGTGGGAGCCATCGTCTGCAACGGCCGCACGCCCCGCCGCCTCACGCCTGGCGAGGTTCAGCTCATCACCTCCATGGCCGGCCAGATCGGCGTAGCGGTTGAGAACGCAAAGCTCTTCACCGAGACGAAACAAAAATCTTTAGAATTGGAGCAGACCAACCGCGAGCTCCAAGAAGCGAACCGGGCGAAGGCGGATTTTTTAGCAGCTATGTCCCACGAGCTGCGCACTCCTCTCAATGTGATTATCGGGAATGCCGACCTGACTAATGATGGCTACTTTGGCGACGTAACGGAGAAGCAGAAGGATGCCCTGGAAAAGATCCTTCGTTATTCTAAGGTCCTCCTCAAACTCATCAATGACGTGCTGACGCTCACGAAGATGGAGGCGAAAAAGATGTCTCTGCACCTTTCCACGTTTGACGTGAGCGAGGTGGTGACGCATGTGCAGAACTACGCCGAGCAGCTCAATCACAATGACCAAGTAGAGATCCGCTGGCACGTAGAACCGGATCTTCCACCCTTGACGACGGACGCCTTGAAACTCGAGGAGATCCTGCAGAACCTGATCGGCAACGCTTACAAGTTTACGCCTAGGGGTAGCATTGAGGTCGGGGTGCGCGGTCTTCAGGAAGAAGAGCGCCTCGAGTTTGTCGTGGCCGATACCGGGATTGGCATCGGGGAAAGCGACCTGGGAAAGATCTTCGATGAGTTTCACCAGCTTGAAGACGCGCACACGGGAACTTATTCCGGCGTCGGCCTCGGCCTCAGCATCGTCAAGAAGTATCTGGAGCTGATGCGAGGACAGATCCGCGTCGAAAGCCAACCCGGCGTCGGCACGGCCTTCACCTTTACCCTGCCATATTCCGTATAGTGAGACAGTAAGCAGTGGGCGGTGAGCAGTTTTGAGTTTTGAATTATGAGTTTTGAATTGAGCAACTCAAAACTAAAAACTCAAAATTCATAATTTTTAGCGCCTCACTCCTCACTAACTCAGAGAGCCTCTTGACTTTCTCACCTCGTAAGGGAAAGAAGGTGGAGTCAGCATCCTGAGAGGTGAAACGGAGTTCATTATGAGTGGCGCGCTTGAGGGAAT
>JAHFAO010000212.1 GCA_023250515.1 Deltaproteobacteria bacterium
AAGAGATGAAGTACCTTGCGGAGAGTGCCCACCCTGACAAGGATGGGTGGTGCATCCTTGAAGAGATGTATCCTAAGTACATTGGGGGGAGTGCTTCCCAAGCGTGGACCCACGAGTTCTTTGACAAGATTGGAGGGCTCTCCGGCGTGGGCAGCCAGGACGTTGTGATGCCCTTCCTCGCGGTGCTGGACAAGGGAGCCTACTACCTTCGAGAGCGCCTCCATTGCTACCGCAAGTGCGTAGGCCTCCAGAACACAGGGCTGCAGGGAGTCCTTGACGCTGTGCCTGAGGGCGACCCCCGCCGGATGCAGATAGAAGAGCTAATCCACTTCCAAGTGCTGAGCGGCCACTACGCAGTCCTCATGAAGATGGACCAGGCGGGCCTCCGCACAGACGAGGCAGTCTATCACCTCGTCCAAGCTATCCTCGATCGCAGTGCGAGCTGGAGCAACATCAGGCAGAAGATGACACTTGAGGGAGTACCTCCAACCGCTCTTAGAGCTTAGTCAAGACTACGGAGCAGTTATGACAGGAGGGTCTCCCCCTCTTGCTGAGGGCCCTCCTCCAAGTCGCACTCCTCGGTAAACCCACCACGCCCTCAAGCTACTCATTCCATCCTCTAGACACAGCCTTCGCAACTCCTGGTCCGCAGCTTCCCGAAGGAGCTGGGCAAGGTGGCCCTCCCGCAGGAGCTGGTAGAGGGCGTCATGGACGAGGCTGCCTCGCATGAAGTTAGGGGTATCCACTGTGGGGCCAGAAGGACCATCCCAAGCATAGCCTTCCTTGATGCTCAGGGTACCGTCTACATCGAGGCGGATGTAAGGTGTGAGGATAAATGTCAGTGGCTTGATGCCTACCACAACTTGGTAGTCCTCCACTAGCTGGTACTTGTATCCATCCCTGTACTTAATCACTTATCGAACTCCGTTCCACTCCACTGAGAAATGGTTTCCGTCAGGTTTATGAAAATCACCTCCCCAAGCACATTCACACTCTGACGTACTCAGAGACTTCCAATAATCCCCAAGAGGTTTATAAGCTTCGCTGTCAACTCTGTATTCCCCGTTAAGGAAGAGATTAAGGTCAACAGCAAGACGCCTAAGATGATTAGAACTCGCAATTCCGACGCCCTCCGCGGCATTAGCCTCCGCTTGAAGCTTTCCTCGTTGGGCTTCTCCGAAGGTGAGTTCGTATCCATTGGCGTAGCTCCAAGTTATAAGCTCTCCAACGAGCTTAGTGAAAAGTCGCTGCTTCTCAGATAGAGTCACATCGGGGGCTCCAGTTCTCCCACTAAGATCATGCGACGAGGTAAGTGAAGGAGAAGAACATCGCTTAGTTGGTGATGTCAGCAGACTTCCACTGCGCCTCGATGCCGCGGATTTCCTCCAGCGTGAGATCAGCCATGAGGCGCATCCGTCGCGTGGCCGAGGACTCTCATGTTAGAAATCTCTCACCACGATCCCAGGATTCATGGGGCCGTGTTTTCCGCTTGGAAAGTTGATAATCTGATTGTCCACGCTTGCACCGTTCTGCGACCCTCCGGCTATGGAGATTCCTTGATAGCCAGCTACACCGTTTGCGTTCAGAACATTCCCACTGACCACGATCCCATTTCCATCGTAGATCGAGATTGCGGAGTATTGGCCAGCGGCTGCGAGATTCAGGATATTTCCGGAAACGACGACGTTTTTCAGCCAGCCAGCGGAACCTTGATCTATCGAGATCACGGACTGAGGAGTGCCGCCGACAATTGACCATTGATTGCCGACTAACTGCACGTTGCCGTACTGGACTCCAGGGACGCTCTGAGACAGTTTGAAGCCGGTGATCGTCTGCTGCTCAACGCTGTTGCCGAGCATCTGTAGCGTTCCGGTCGGACCTGCTGAAACACTGGCCCAAAGTCCGATCCACGAGCCTAGGAGTTTATTCCCTAACAGGGTTAAGGCCCCGCCGCTCTCATATCTTACGCATCCTTGGTTTGCGGCACCGCCGAAGATCTTGCTGTGCGATATGATGTTGTCGCCGTAGTCAGCGTTGAAGGAGTTGAGCACCCTAACACCGTAGCGCGAGAAGTCAGATATGAAAGCTCCGTCGATATTCCACCAATCCCCTTGCATCGTGATCCCGTCGTACTGATTCACAAGAGCGATTCGCCGAATTCTTGTGTTTCCATTAGTGCCGGACAAGGTTCCTGTCAAATTGATCGCGGAGCCAGCAGTCTTAAGGCTTGGCGAGGTGATAGCGAAGTCTGATAGATCCACACCTTGAAGTGATTGGACGACGAACCCGTCCTGCGTTGGATTCGCGAGCACGATGAGCGAAGATCCGAGCAGCGTCGCCCCGCTAGGCCCGACTCCCATCTGTGCGCCGCGTAGGCGCAGAGGGCCATTAACAGTAATCGGCGCGCTGATTTTGAACGGAAGTCGCGGAACGAACACTTCATCGTAGACCAAGAGAGAAGCGTTCACTGCCGCTTGCAGTCCAACCGTGCAATCAGTTACGCCATCGCCAACGCAGTTATATGGCGGCTTTGTGATGTCGATCATTTTAGAACGTCCGGCATTATGGCCTTGAGTTCTTCTGGCGTAGCCGCTGCGGCAATCGCTGGATTTGCAGTCGCGTCCCGCAGAGCTTGCTTCTGCGCGGCGATCTGAGTCTTGAGAGCGGCGTCGCCTTTCTCGTCTGCGCGCATGTAGTCCACATCAAGCGCTTCCATCTTCGGCTTGCGAAGGGCGCGTAGCTGGTCACGCTTGATTTCGCGGCACTTCGGCATATCGTGAATCACTCTGTCGCCGCCGTGCGACCAAGCGTTTCGGAACGTGCGGTCGGCGGGGATGACCTGCGGTTCGACGATTTGCGGATTGATGGCGTCTTTCGGAAGTTTTGCAAGCGCCCTTGATAGTGCATCTTCTTCTGTGAATCCTTCCGGTTCTCCTCGCGTATTTATGACGGGAGTCACGATGGAGATACCACCATCAGGTCGCGTATAGATTATCTTTTTCATCACTGGTCTCCAAAGGCGGCAGCAAAGTAATTCGTGGGATCGGTGTTTGTACCAGCTTCATCCCGCGATACAAGCTGCGTCGAACCCGCCGTGCCGGTGCTGGCGGCAATAAAGCGCCGAAATCCACCAACGTATCCAGTGACAACGCAGAAGCTCCCGGTACTAAAATCAACGTTCCAGGTAATCGTCACGACCCCAGCCCCATCGTCGGTAATACTCGTCACGTTGTAAGATGCCTGTATATCCGCCGCAACACCGCACTCAATCCATCCTTTCGCAGCACTAGGATTGAATTGCTGGCGACCGGGGGTGACTGCTACCACAAGGGAAGCACCTGTTTCCTGCTGAGCCTGAGTAGCCACAATGAGCATAGGGTATTCCGTGCCTACGGCATCCTTCCAGTACAGAAGTCCATCAGACTTCGCGTAGACTACGACAGTAGCAGTTGCTGGTGTGCCTGGGGCAGCTTGGGTTGCGAGGGTAATGGTGCCCATGTAGCTCCTAGAGTATAAACATCTTGCCAGAGCTATTAAGTATCAACGCGCCTGCCCCACTGATAGTGAAGCCTTCTCCAATCACAATCTGGTTACCATCTAGGATGGTGAGAGTGTCTGAGGTCGCCAAGTTGTCTTGGTTCTGCTGCCAAGTAGGGGCAGCTGTGGCAGCAGCAGGAGGAAAGTCCATTGGGGTTGCTACAGGCTCATCAGGGACTCCTGCAGCAAACATTGCAGAAAGGCCCGCTAAGCCTTGAGGGCCTACGTCGCCTGAGGGCCCTGGTATCTCCATAGGAGTTACTACTAACTCTTCTGCAGAGGGTTCTATGAAGCCTACAGCAGAACCTACAGGCCCTATGCTTCCTTGAATACCTTGATTCCCAGGGATCGGCTGTCCATCATCTCCATCAGACCCATCTACAGAGAACACAGCTACCCCAGCTGGGCCAACTGCGCCCTGAGACCCCTGACTCCCTGGTATGGGCTGTCCATCATCTCCTGGCTCCCCATCAAAGGGGAAGGCGACGGCTCCATCTATCCCTTGGACTCCTTGAGGCCCTTGGTTTCCAGGTATAGGTTGCCCGTCGTTTCCATCAGCTCCGTCTGTAGAGAAGACTGCTACTCCAGCTGCTCCTTGCAAGCCAGTATTACCAGTGGGCCCTGGTATATCCATTGGAGTCACCACTAGCTCGTCTGGGAAGGCTTCTATGTAAGCAGCAGGGAGCCCCACAGGTCCAGCTGGCCCTTGAGGGCCAGGGATGTCAAGGGGAGTAAAGGGGCTCGCTTCATCTCCTCCAAGGCCGAGCGCAGGGGGAGCACCAGTGGATGTACTGACTAAACCTCCAGGGAGCGTGCCCGGAGGGACTGCTGCTGCAGCCCTCGTGCAGTACTCCCAGAACCAAAACATCCACCTTCTCCCCTCCTCCGTGTTGAGGTCTGGAGGAGGGGGGCTGGGCTTCCGGAGCAGGCCTAGGGAAATGGGCATTATCCAGCCACTCCAATCTCGCCTTCTCCTTCAATTGTCAGCGCAGTGGTTGTACCTGCGCCACCAACGAGGAAGTCTGCAGTATCTATACGAAGCATCCCATACCAGTCGTAAGCTGCGTTGGCCGCTACAGAGAGGGCATTACCAATAACCTCCGTGCCAGCTACGTTCCCAGCGGTAGCCCCGAGCCAGAGACTGAATGTAGCTGCGCTTCCTGTCTTGTTCACTATACGAACGTGCCTCAACACGATATAGTTACCAGAAGAACCCGCGCCTGTGCCACCAGTCGCTGTAGGCGGGTTGAGGATGTTCGTCGTGAGCGTCGTGGTAAGTGCGGTTGGACCAAAGCGGAAGATCTTGTTTGCTGCCATCTTGCTGCTCCTTTGCTAAGTTGAGAAACTACTGCGAACCTCCAAAGCCTGCTTGGTTACGTTGTTGAACACTGGAACCACCCTCATAAACTAGGGCAGGGACTACTTGCTCTCCAAATCTCTGCAAGAAGGACTTCTGCGCTGCTGCTCCCGCACCTCCCTGCAAGCCAGCTAACAAGCTCTCCCTTACACTTGGGTCGAAGCTTACTCTAGCTAGGGTGCGAGGCAGTATGATCTTGGAAAGGGCGCTCATGAAGACACGCTGAAAATCTCCCTTGAAGACTTGCTCCCCCATTCGCAGGGCAGCTGTCT
>JAHFAO010000068.1:0-2894 GCA_023250515.1 Deltaproteobacteria bacterium
AGTCTTAGACCAATTTAGCGTTGGTATGGTTGGATCTACGCCTTTTTCAACCAGCCTTTTGACTCGGGCGATGGCCTTCATGAGGAAGTTCTTCCGAGTTACCGAGAGCCATGCTGCCAGTCAACAGTTGCCAGGGCATGTTAGTCCCGCGGCTGTAGACGCAGTCAGGAGGGTAAAGGAACGACACGAGAGTAGGCTCTTGGGAATCCCTGGAGTGGTCGGTGTGGGTGTCGGGATTTCAGAGAGAGTCGCTGGACGGCCCGTGATTCAGATCTACGTGAAAGAGGCTACCGGCGCGCTAAAACGGGCACTACCGAGTTCGTTAGATGGCGTAGACGTTGACATCGTTGAGACCGGTGAGATCGTAGCCCACTGATTTTCAATAAAGCGTCTTAACAATCCCCCGCTTGCCGAATTTAACAAAAGAGGCTAAGTTTTAAGTTCCAATAAACATGCCGGAGTGGTGGAACTGGTAGACGCGCTGGACTCAAAATCCAGTGGGGCTTGCCCCCGTGGGGGTTCGATTCCCCCCTCCGGCACCACTTAGATAGGACAGAAAAGGCTGATACGGGGAAAACAAGAAGAAGGCTGTTTATTCCCTCAAGAATTTACTATCCAGCTAACGCTAAGCTCAGCCGTCGCTCTTAGGGACCGGTCTGAAGCGTCTGGTTAGCCGCCTTCTTTTAGCCGTTTTCTGATCCACGATGGATTCCTGCGACAATCCAATACGGCATGCACACGAACCGAATCTCCCTCAACGCTGTAATAGATGGCAAAAGGGAATCGCTTGGACAGGCATCGGTGATATCCGAAGATGATCTGATGAATGCCCGCGTACAGAAGTAGGGAATCAATATCGGAGAACAAGCAATCTAAGAAGTAAGATCCGAGCCCCACTTCTCGGGCTTCGTAGAAGTGAAAGCCCTCGATCAGATCCTCCTGGGCTTCATCCAGGATTTCAATTTTCACGATACTTTGTTGCGGATCTCCGTTTTGGCGGCCTCCCAATCCATAAATTGAGCTTTTCCCTCGGCGATTCGCTGGCGGCGCTCATCAAGAATGTCTTTGTGCCAGGTAGGTGACTCAATGGATTCTGGAGAACGGGCGATGTCCTCCCAAAGCGACTCCATCGCAGCAAGCTTCTCATGGAGGGTCATGTCTTTTAAAGGTAGGTTCATTGGCATAAGTGGAGTATATACCTCAAGGCCCGATGGATTCAAATCCCATCGGCTTGTTATGCCGCCTTGGGATCAGTCGTATTTTCTACGCAGACTTGTGTCTCTTCAATCTTCTTCTCGTGCGTCGCGGTGCGTCCAAACCGGCGGCGAGAACGCTCAATGTGGAAACCATCTTTGCATGTGAAGGGATTTGGCTTCCGTCATACTTTGTCGTGAACCGTTCCGTTCGCGGAGAACCGTCGGCCATTCTGCGTATACGTTCTTCAGTTGTCATTGAGCCATCAGACAAATGCTTCTCGATTGGGACACGCGCGAGGAATAGCGAATGGATCGATGACGGTGCACTGGTCTTGTAATAAGCCGTCTGGTACGGAAACCAAGGCTTCAGGTCTTCCTTAAGCCACTCGACACGGGTACTCTTGAACCGCTCGAGTTCGAGGAAAGCCTCAAGGTCGTCACGCACTAAGACAATGCAATCCAGCCCGCGCATCCACGCTTGGACGGCCAGATAGTGCGCGATGATGCGGTGCTGCTGTCGGCAAAACTCTCGATGTGGGTCAGTCATGGCATCCTACCTCTATTGGTGTGTCGGCATAACGCCATGCCGCTAAGCCGTGGCTCGGCCTGGCCAGCGGCTTCAGCGGCTGTGTCAGGCCGGGCTCCTCATCCTCCTGTCACATACACACAGGTTATGTTGTACGACTCAAGAAGTGTAAATAGGTCCCGCAAGAGTGGATCCTCCGCATCATCGTGCTGGCCAGCGACACAAATGACTAGATTGCCTCGATAGCGCCGGCGGTCGTAGTAGATGGCTTGGCCAATCAAGCGATGGAACTCGTTCGTGTTTCCAAGAATAGAGTCCGCAAGTTTTAGTTCAACGCCGACCTGACCATCACCGATGTCAACGTCGATCTTTAGGCCAAGCATTCCGCCGATACTATACTGCTCACACACTGCTTGGAACCGCCGCCCCAAGTACTCCGCCACGGCCTCCTCCACGTCAGCCTCCGAGCGCAGGGCGCGACTGGGCAGCCGGAGCTCGCGAAGAAGTCGGACGGCGTTCTCCTTGGTTGGCGGGAGGTGGCTTGCGGGCGCAGACACCGATTGCGGGGCCGATACGATCCCAGGCGGCCCCTCGTCCAGCAAAGCCACCAAGGCTTCGATCATCTCGCCTTTGCGACCTGGCTTCAGGTCCGCATCGTTGCACGCGGCACGCAGGGCGTCGACGGTAAAGAGGTCGAGGAGATCACGGACGTCGACACCGGGCTGCTGAGCCGCTTCGCACAGCCGGGCGATGCGTTCCCCCTTCGTGCCCGCGACCGGTAGCCTGGCGGCGTAGAGAGCGTCCCCGAGTTCTTCGCTGGAGAAGTGTTCAAAGGTCCGGGAGCTTCATTGAACCTCCTGATGGTCCCTGTGAGTGGGACCCACGTCAACGGGCTTCGGCCTAACGTATAGCGTTTTATCCCTAATGCCTAGCAGTGATGAGTCTCGACAGAATTCCCGACGTGGCATTGGGGATAAAACGTGTTGGACTAAACCGCTGAGCCGACTTTAGCTCTGGCTATGCGGATTGTAAAGGGAAGAGGCGGCGGAGAGATGGGATAAAGGCAAAGCGTGATTGCGGCGGTAGCTCTCTGCGTGACTACGGAAGATATCCGCCAGCTCTGGGCGCGCCTTCTTTTCTCCTGCTGCCCGCCCATGATCGAGAGGCAGCAT
>JAHFAO010000068.1:2904-15114 GCA_023250515.1 Deltaproteobacteria bacterium
AGTGTTGGCGCCTCACTACTAAAACTCAACCGCGACGCTGGCGTAGCCTACTACTTCCTTCATGGGAACCGCGTCGCCAGAATGGCAATGCTTGAGAAGTCTTGCCTGCGTGGCACCCAGAGCCTTGGCTGCAAAAAGGAACACAGTCATGGGAAAGACTCCACACATGCTGATATCCTCTTCCTTCACGGTCTTGAGGAGGCCTACGGGGTCGAGTTCCAGGACCCGCTCCAAGGCTATTCGGTCAAGCCTCTCGGTCTCGCTGGGGGAGAGATAATGGCTGAGATCACTGCTGGCAATTAAAACTATCTTTTTCGAAGCTGTGTTTGTTTCGTATAGCTGTGCTATCGCCCGGCCGAGTTGGCTACATTCCTCTTTAGTGAGATGTGAGAGAGAGACGGGCAAAAAGGTGAATTCGCTAAGGATACTTTGAAGAAACGGGAGCTGGACCTCAATACTGTGTTCTTGGAGGTGGGATTGTTCGTCCACTTTGAGAAAATCGATTTGAGTCTTTAACAGTGCGCTCATCTCTCGGTCCACCCGGACCTTCCCCAGGGGAGTCTCCCAGTAGTCTGCGGGGCTGAGAGCTGCCTTCGCCCCTCTTAATCGATGATTCACACCTAGAAGGATGATGCACCGGATATCTCTTTCGAGGGTCGAATAAAAGTGTGCCGCGCAGGGACCAGAATAAAGATACCCAGCATGAGGAACCATCCCACCTAAAAGAGACGAAGAGAGAGATTTCATTCCCCGAGGGCCCAAAGGGTTGGAGACAAAGCACTCCTCCAAAAGTTTTTTCAGCTCTTCAGTCTCTGCGGGATAGAAAGATCCCGCCACAGCGGGCGGCCTGATACGCTCCATGGCTTACAAACCATGCGCTATGCGCAAAGCGCCTTATCAACAGCTTTTAAGGGGCAGCGATCTCAACCTGAAGGACCCCGATGCCTTCAACCTCCCCTTCGACTTTATCTCCGGGCTTTAGAAAAAATGGCGGAACACGGGCAAAGCCGACACCTGAGGGAGTTCCTGTGCTGATGATCTCCCCTGGCTCCAGAGTCATGCCCCTGGAAAGTGCCTCAATGCAGGTCGCGATATCGAAGATCATGTTTCGCGTGTTATCATCCTGCATGACCTCACCGTTGACCCGGCATATCAGCCGCAGATCTTGAGGATTAGCGAGGGCGCTTTTGTGCACGATCCACGGACCCAAGGGACAAAAGGTGTCCAGCGATTTTCCCTTGAACCACTGGCCGTGACTGCGCTGCAGGTCGCGCGCGGTCATATCAAGACAGACGGTGTAGCCGAAGATGTAATCGTAGACTTTTTCCTTAGGGATGTCTCTTCCCTTTTTCCCCATGACCACCGCCAGCTCGATCTCATAGTCTAGACGCTCGGTTGCCTTGTGGTGGATGACTTTTCCCAGGTGGCCGATCACCGACGTCGCCGGCTTGGTAAAGTAAACCGGGGACTCCGGGTATTTGAGCTCTATGGCCCGTGCCCTGGCGCCCTCTTCAATGTGCTCCCTGTAATTGATGCCAAGGAGGATCACATTCTTTCTCGGCCAGGGAATGGGGGAGAGGATTTTGCTTTGGCCGAGTTTAAGTAGGGCTCCGGCACGGCTGAGAATTTTCAATCCTTCCGGATCCTTTTTTTCGACATACCGCGCTGCCTTTTTAGCCACGCTTATGGCTTTGGCGCCTCCCTCGATGAAGGCCTGCATGCTGGTCAAATAGGCCGGCGAACCACCCTTCAAGTAGCGCCGATTGATCTCTGCGAGATCAAGAACCTGGTCATCCGGTCCCATGAGGCCTACTCGGAGCTGATTTTTTCGCACGAAAGTTAAAAGACGCATTTTTCCTCCAAAGTTGAATCGTTCCCTGTTTTATACGCCAATACCTAGAAGCGAGGCAGCGTTTTCACCAGCGATCTTTTCTTTGTCTTTAGTTCCGATCTTCAAGCTGCTCACTGTGCTCCAGGGCTTCGGGTCACCCATTTCAAATGGATAATCGCTGCCGAGCAGTACGTGCTCCGCGCCGAAGTTTTGCACTAGATACTCAAGCGCCATCTGGCTGTGAGAGATAGTATCGAAATAGAAGAGCCTTACATACTCGCTGGGAGGCTTAGAGATCTTTTCCTGGCATGCCTTAGTGGTTTTGTAGCCGCGCTCCAATCTTCCCCAGGTATAGGGGAGAAAGCCGCCGGCATGGGCGAGACAAAACTTGAGCCGGGGAAATTTTTCCAGCACGCCGCCAAAGATGCATTTCGCAAAGGCCAAGGAGGTCTCTGCGGGGTTACCGATGAGGTTTGAGAGGTGGTAGTCTCTCATGCGCTCAGCCCCTACTCCATTGGTAGGATGGACAAAGATAAGGACACCCAGGGCCTCGGCTGCCTCCCAGAAGGGATAAAAGCCGGGATCATCGAAGTAGCGTCCGTTGATGTTGGAGCCGATCTGCACTCCCTTAAGACCGAGCTTTTTTACTGCTCGCTCTAATTCCTGGGCTGCTTTCTCGCTGTCTTGCAGGGGTACGGTGGCAAGAGCGACGAAACGTTTGGGGTGTTTTCTGACCGCAGAGGCGAATTCATCATTAAGCCATTGGGCAAACTCCAACCCTTCCTCCGGCGTCGTCCAATAGAGAAAGAAAAAGTTTTGTGCTGACAAGGCCTGAATATCGACGCTCGCTTGATCCATGATTTTTAGGCGCAGATCGAGGTCGTGGAATTCCTCCCGAAAAGGGCCGAATCCGCGCTTCCCGTCGCGAGTGATGAAATCGCGTCCCTTCTCGTCTTGGGTGATTTTGATGTCGTAGCGCTTACCGATTTCCTGGGTGACCTTCAGGCTGTCCCTGGGAACATAGTGGGCGTGAATGTCAACTTTCATCGCTGGTCCTTGGTCTATTTCACTGAAAGCAGGACCTCATCACGTATAGGAAAGGGGATGCCTATTGTCAAGGAGAACTTATCAATGCTAATTCTTGCCTATGAAGGATAAGAAGGGAAGTCGGACGATGATGCAAGTAGGCGACCGCATCATGATCAACAAGGGGATCTCGAGGAAGATCTATATCATAGCAAGGGTGGATGTTCCTCATTCCGCGGAAAGGGCATTTGTCACTAAATCCGGAGGAGATTTCACTATCGGTCTTAAGATCTGGAAATCGGATTATGCCTGGAATGAGAAGAGTCGGATGTGGACCCCCAAGTGAATGTAGTAGATAAGCTTACAATGCCTCGTGAAATGGGCTTCGGCCTTCCGCCTCTCTCCGCTCGGAATAACTCAATATTACAGATTTCAATACGTCTAATAGTTGAGCACCCCTAACCATGAGTATGAAGCGATATCTAGAAGGCGTCCTGTCTGAATTCCGCAAAGGGAAAGGGCCCTCTTTGTTGCTTCTCTATGGAGATGATTTCCAAGTGCACGAGGCAACTAAAGCGATTCTCGATCTCCTCGTGCCGGCAGAAAAACGGGCGTTCAACCTGGAGCGGTTTGATGGTCGCTCTACCCCTTGGGGTGAGATTGAGGCGACACTGATGACCCCGCCGTTCTTTTCTGGGATAAAAACGGTTTTGGTCGAGAACGCCCCCTATTTCCTCTCGCGTGAGCACAAGGGTGAGTTAGGTGAAAAGGTGCTGCATCTCTGGGGGGAAGGGAAAAAGGATGAGGCGGCCAGGCTATTCTTGGACCTCCTGCTTTTAGAAGGATGGACTCAAGAGAGGTGGGAGAAGCTCCAAGGCCCATTCTCCGCAACCCAGGTTATCGAACTCTTTGGTGGAGACGGCAAAGAGATTAAGGAGGAGGTGGAAGGGCTTTTTGCTTTTTGCCGAAGCACCGGAATGGACCTGAGCCAGCGCAAGGGAGGGGAGGGGCATAGACTTGAGGAGTTCGTCGAGCAGGGCTTGCCTCCCTGGGACATCCTGCTGATAACTACCCCTCACGTAGATCGCAGGACCCGTCTCTACCGGAGGCTTGAGGAGAAAGGGGCTACGCTTGATCTTGGTTTGGAACGGGAGAAGAGTGGCAGGATTAGCCATGAGATCCTGGCAGAGTTCCTTGACAAACGTCTGAGAGAAGCCGGAAAGAGGATCGAGAGTCGAGCCAGAGAAATGGTCTTGCAAAGGGCCGGCGAGGAACTCTGGGCCGTCCATCAGGAGTTGGAGAAACTGCTCCTCTATGTGGGAAAGGATCCCTGGATTAGAGGGAGGGATGTGGAGGAGGTCTTTTTGGATCAAGGAGAGGCTTGGGTTTTTGATCTAACCAAATCGATCGCTGAGCGGGACTCGGTACGGGCACTCGGGCATTTGGCGCGTTTGTTGTCTCAGGGTGATCATCCTTTGAAACTCTTGGGAACGATCGCGAGTGAAGTCCGTCGTCTTTTGGGGGCGCGGCACCTTATTGAGGGAGAGATGCGTGAGAGGTGGAGCAGGGAGATGACCTATCCTCAGTTTCAGATGAGGGTGCTTCAGCAGGGATCTCCGCTCCTTAGCCGGAGTCCTTATGCGGACTACATGAGCTTTAAGACCGCAGAGAACTTTACAACCCAGGAGCTTTTTCAATTCTCGGAATGGATCTATCAAGCCGATATCCGGCTCAAATCCACCGGTAACCCTCCACGCATTATCATGGAGAGGTTAATCCTAGAAATGTGCCGAGGATAGGCATGAAAGGACCACTGGGCATCAAGGCATCCTCTTCTCTCCTTGCACTTTGCATTCTTCATTTGGTCCTGTTCCCCCTCGGGAGTTGGGCAGGGATGGCCGTTCAGGCCTGCTTCAGCCCCTTGGGGAGGTGTTCCAGCCATATTCTTCGAGAGATTGGTCAAGCCCAAAAGGAAATTCTAGTAGCGGTCTATGCTTTTACCAGCGACGACCTCGCTTGGGCTTTGGTCAAGGCACAGCAACGCGGGATAAAGGTCCAAGTGGTTTTGGATCAAGAGTTTGACATAGGGAACGAAAAATCCAAGGGATCATTTTTACAACAACAGGGGCTTCCAGTCCGGCGCATCCCTGGACTAAATTCGGGAAGGGCGGAAAGGGGGATGGGAATAATGCACCAAAAGTTTGCCGTCATTGACCGTAGGGTAGTCCTGACGGGATCGTATAACTGGACCGCATCGGCGGACAACTTTAATGATGAAAATCTGCTCCTTTTCACTGATGCCGGACCGTTAGCAGAAGAATACCGCAAAGAGTTTTTTCGCCTTTGGGAGAAGAAAAGATGAAACGGACCTTCATCGGCACGGTCGTTTTGCTCGTCAGCGTATTTGTGGCTGGTTTTTTCTCTCATCTTCTCTATCAACGCTGGACCGTCCCTTTCCCTGAAGGTCAGGGTTACCCAGTAACCTTTCTCCCCCTACAACCGCCCGCTACAAGGCAGGCCGAGATTCCACTCGTCCAAGCAAGGGAGGTGGAAAAGATCAGGGGCCTTGCCGGAAATCAGGCTAGGGTTCGGGGAAGGGTCTATCGGGTGGGCCACTCAGTCAAGAGCAACACCCACTTTATTAATTTTGGCCCGTCGCGGTCTTCTTTTACGGGCGTTATCTTTGCCTCTGCCTTTGAGATGTTCGAGAAAAAAAAGCTCCACCCCAGGAGCTACGAAGGGAGAGAGGTGGAGATCATAGGGGAGATCAAGGACCATCCGAAATATGGTTTGGAGATAATTGTCGAAGATCCATCACAGATTAAGGTTATAGACTGAGGTTCAAAGTCCTTTGGGAAGGATCAAATATTGCCAGACTGGTGAAAAAGCATAGCTTGTCCTCGGTGGAGAAGCTCTCCGGCCAGGGGAAATGGGCCAGTGCCTTGAGGGCCACTCCCCGTCCCCGTTCTGTGGTTTACACACCGTCTGGGCCTGAACGAAACCTCCACTCTCGGTTCCCCCTGGCCGTCGATCTCCTCCCCCTCGGCCAGCCTTGGGATGTCCTGTGGCCGGTGCCTTGCTTTCTTCTGGACAGCCCTCCTTTGAAAGAGGGTTGGAGAAAGCACTTCTTTTGGGTAAAATAAACCACTATGGAGCAAGAGAAAAAGAAGTGCATGATCTGCGGCAAGGTTATGCCGCCTATTAAAGGTGGAATTTGTAGTCCCTGCCAGGAGAGGGTCCGGAGGGAGGCAATGGGGGAGCAGGCATCTGTCCGGACCCAGGCCGAAAAGGAGTTAAAAAAACATGGCGTCACCCCGGATCAGGGAAAAGAACGGAAATAAAAGGAGAAATGGACGATAAGGAAATCATAGAAAGGGCGGTGCAGCTCTTCAACAAGGCCTATCGCTGTCAGATGGAAGGAGAGTTGGAAGAGGCGGTCCGTCTCTACCGTGAGTCGCTTCATTGCTACCCGACCGCAGAGGCCCACACCTTTCTGGGTTGGACCTTTAGCTTTCAGGGACGCTACGACGAGGCAATAGAAGAGTGTAAGAAGGCGATAGCGGTCGATCCAGACTTCGGCAACCCCTATAACGATATCGGTGCCTATCTTATCAACTTGGGCAGGCCTGAAGAGGCGATCCCGTGGCTCGAAAAAGCCATTCAGTCAGGACGATATGAGGCTTATCATTATCCCCATTGCAATCTAGGGCGCGTCTATGTGGCCAGAGGGATGTTAAAAAAAGCCCTGGAGGAATTTGAGAAAGCCCTTGCCATTGAGCCCAATTATACCTTTGCCCGCCAGGCCATAGAGGCTATCAAGCAGAAGCTACAATAGGGTGTAGTCCGTGATACATAGGGTCTACCCCGCAATTTAGACACAAACGTCGCCTCCTGAACTCTACCCAAGGGCATTAGATTGTGCTATAAATAAAGCTTCTCATCACTGAAGGATAGGGAAATGTTAAGGATATTCTCAAGCCAGCACCACAACGAGGAGGATGATCGGTCCTGAAAGGCATAAAACATCTGGGTTTCCCGTCCATACTGATTTTTTTCCTCCTCTTATCCTTCAGTTCTCCAGTTTGGCCCTATTTCCCTGAGGAGGGACTCACTGCGCGTGCAGCCTTTCTCATGGATGCCACTACCGGGCTGGTACTATACCAACGAGAGCCCGATCTACCTCTACCTCCTGCAAGCACAACTAAGGTTGTAACCGCCATCGTTGCATTAGAGAGCGAAAGGCTTAAAAAGGACCTTATCCGCGTGAACAAGACCGCGACTCGTGTTCCGCCCTCAAAGATACGCCTGCGTCCGGGTCAGGCCATGAGCATCGAACACCTGCTCTACAGCGTGCTGCTCTCTTCCGCCAACGACGCGAGTCTTGTCCTGGCTGAGGGGATTGGAGGCTCGGTTGAGCACTTTGCGGAGATGATGACTCTCAAAGCACGCAAGCTAGGAGCGATAAACAGTCAATTCACGAATCCCCATGGCCTGACGGCCCCAGGGCACTATTCGACTGCAAGGGATCTGGCCCTGATTTTCAATTATGCGATGAAAAACCCGAACTTTCGGGAAATAGTCCAGACTAAGGCGAGTTCCGTGAGTCCTATCTCTACCGGCAAAACCAACAAAGCCAAAAGGGCGCGTCCTCTTCTTGTACGTAACCACAATCGCCTTCTTTGGAACTTCGAAGGAGCCATAGGGGGCAAGACCGGTTACACCTATGCAGCCCAGAGGTGTTTCGTGGGAGGGGTATCCCGTAACGGGGTGACTTTGATTGTTTCCATCCTAGGATCACGGGACCTATGGGGAGATACAAGGAGACTTCTGGAATATGGGCTGCAGAACTACGAGACTTTGAGGGTTGCCTCCGCAAGATCCGCACCATCCTTTTCAGATGGGCCGGTTATACGCCAAGAAAAACCTTCCTCTCCTCTTTTTTCCTTGGAAGAGGAGCGGAGAGTCCGGTCGTCCAGTGAGTACATCGTGCAAATCGCTTCCTTTCGAGAGCGGGATCGGGCGGAATCTCTCCAGAAGTGGATGATTGAGGGGGGGCTTCAGGCTTACTTGGAGACGGCTGCTCTAAATAACGGCGAGGTCACTTATCGGGTTAGGGTAGGTCCGTATTCCCAGTTGATTCATGCTCAAGAGGCCGCACGAGAGATCGAGGAAAAAAGCGGCTTTAGGGCAATCATAATCCCTGCCCCCTCCGGAACTGAATTAGAAGAGAAGCCCAGCTAATCTCTTCAAAGTAGGACCGCCCTTTCTTCGAGCATGTCCTGATTTTTTCGGTTCAGATTTCGATCACCATCCCATCTTCGGCCGACTTGACCCGGAGGCTTTCGCGCCGGGCCAGCATTTCTTCACCCATGTGGGTCAGAATGAGATTTTTGCACTTAAGGCGGGAGAGGTTCTCTTGAATCCTCTGATAGCTCATGTGATTGGGAGTGTCGCGATCGAAGAAGCAGCACTCGCACAGGAAAAGGTCAACGCCGCGTGAGTGAGTGACGAAGAGATCGGTCCAAGCGGAATCTCCGGAATAAAGAAGCTCTTTCCCCTGATAGGCTACTTTAAGCCCCAGGGAGACATCGCGCACCTGATGGGGCACCCGAAAGGGAAAGACTTGAATATCCTCTATGGTTTCTTGTCTCTCGGGTTCCAGGACATGAAATAAGGTCGGGGGAAGTTTAGGGTCTGAGGCATCGCCGAACATGAACTGAAACAGCCCCTTAACTCGCTCCTCAGTTCCTGGCGGACCCGCCACATGCAGTGGCTTATCCCGCGGATTCTCGTAGAGATATTCCAGGAAAAAGAAGGGCACCCCTCCACAATGATCGCCGTGAAGGTGGCTTAAGAAGATGGCGTCCAATCGTCGCGGATTAAATCCCGCCCGCTTCATGGCCAGCAAAGTGGTAGGGCCGCAGTCCAAAAGAAAAAGCCGATCTTTGGCCTCTACGAGGTAGGCGCTGTTGTTCCTTCCTCCGCTCCCGAAGGCATCACCGCAACCTAGAATGTGGAGCTTCATAATTTTTCATTGATTCCCCGAGGCGCGCAGGAAGGAGCATCAGACATCAAGGGTTGCCTCGTCGGCTAAGGGCAAGTTCCTGCTGGGCTTAACCTGGAGCCATTTTAAGGCAGCAAGGTTACGAACAGCCAAGGCTGTTTCTAGCTCGCCTAAGGGAGGTCTTCTGCGCTGCTTCCATTGCATAACGGCGTCGAAAACGTCACGCTCCGACGGCTCGTCTCCCTTGGCCTTCTGCAAAGATTTCGCGGCAAAGAGAACAGTTGCAACAACCTCGTCCTGCTTGGTGTTCAGTCGCATGAAGATATCAGCCGTCTTTTCTATAATGGGTTCCCACTGTTTAAGATCAGCGGCATATGCCTTGCGTGCGTCCTTAAAAGTTGGGCCAACCTTGACGGAAGGGCCTGCACGAAGACAGGGCGTGCTCTCTGGTTAATCCGACAGTCCGCCATGTACTTTCCTTCGGGATCATGCCGAGGGTCATGCCAGTCAAAACTTCGACGGCTCTCGGGCACTTGGGCTTCCATGAGCGCTCGAAAGTCCTCCATGAACGTAGACTTCACCCATTCCCGCGAGAGATAACTGACATCCGTAATTTTAAGTAAGGCCTGGACAAAGCTGTAGAGCGCATCGCCGTAACGCTCGTCCCGAATCTCTATGCAGAGCTCCCCTCCCCGATCGGCCACGGAAAATATTGCCAGCGCACTCGTAATAATTTTCTGTCGGGTCCCTCGCTGAAGATCCTTTTCATCCAGCTTGTATGTCAGGTGCATATAGGTGTGCCCCTCATCCGAAAGAAGCCAATGGGAATTCTCATGCTTGAGAACGATGACGAGATGATCGCCATCCTCAAACTGGAACGGGGTAAAAACCTGGTAGCGATTCATACCCTCTGAAACTAGGCGTATGCGATCGCAAACTTTTTCTTTGAATTCTCTTTCGATGGATTCAACTGACATAGCCAGCCTACCGAATTACAGCAGAGGCACTAAAGACGACAGGTACATCAACGACGTAGTCTTATAAGCTCTACTCGGACTTCGATGCAAGGCGTGGGTCCGCTGTGACAGGCAATTCAAATAAATCGCTGCGCAGGAGCCGTGTTGAGAAAAACAAAACCTCCACGTTTTCAATCTCCCCGGTTTTCGGATTCATCCTCGCGATGACTTCGTCTCCTAGTTCTTCGGACTCCTGTTCCGGGTATGGAGGCCTCTTGTTGATGTAAAGGATGTCTCCCTCGCGATCGTATTGAAAAGCTAGTTTCGCTTGCATAGCGGGATTAGCTACGCGTTGGCGCCTAAATCGCGCACATGCGCGATCTCCCTCTGCTTGCTGGGACGAACCTGGTCCGCTGTCAGAGTCACGATAGCGATGGTTTCTCCGTCAAGCGTCGTGAACTCGACCTCGTAACCTTTGCCTCCTTTGTGAATGAGCACGATCGTGCCAATATCGCCCCGTGCCAATCCGTGTTCGGGTAGGTCGCAGGTCAGAATAACGTCTGCGAGTTCTTCAATCATGATTCTCTCCTTTTCAGAGGATGGGCGGTAATGAACCTTGGCGATCCGCCTTCATTATCGATAAACCATGCACTGCGAACATTTAACCATGTTCCATCGGGAGCTTTCAAGAGCCCATCGATAACATACCGAGTCCCGAAACTCGTCCTTTCCTCCAGGGTGATCTCGTTGTCCATAGCATGTTGCTTCAACGCCGTGGCAAGCTCCTCCCAACGGTCGGAGTCAAACCCGAATTCCATAAAGAAAGATGCCTTGCTTTTGCCGGCTCGGTGAGTGGTGGAAAGCAAATATCTGACGACCTTAGCTTCCGGGACGTCCGCTTTTTCGACATCTGGCAGCTTCATCGTGCCGTCTCACATCTCTTGCTCAACCGCTGCATCGTCGGCAACTTCCCGGCTAGCGGTCCGTTCTTGCAGGCTTTCTTCGATAATGGCGATTTCTTCGCGCGTGAGGCCGTAAAGCGAATAGACAAGCTGGTCGATCCCAGCCTCCAGGGCAAAGACCATCGGCGTCGGAGTCAGCTTTCTTGGCAGCAAAGACTTGCAAGGATTGCATGGGCTCAACCGTAATTGCATCAACCCTTGTGATGTACTTTCCGTGTGTTTCCGAGGAGAAGCCTAATGGGACTTATCCCCATTTTTTCCCCGAAGCGCTGCTTTCCTCTAGGCTGCCGGAAATTGACCTCGTCGACGTTCGGAAGTTGCCGAAGGAAACGGCACCAGTTGTTATCCGTGACGCCAACATATAGCTTCATCAAACATCGACGGCGGTTTCATCAGGCAGGGGCAGGTTGGTGCTGGGCTTAACCTGGAGCCACTTCAAAGCCGCAAGGTTGCGAACGGTCAAAGCGACTTCGGGTTCATCGAGCGGGGGGCGTCGGCGCTGCTTCCATTCCATGACTGCGTTGAGTACATCGCGCTCTGAAGGTTTGTCTTCTGTGCCCTTTCGCAACGCTTGGGCAGCAAAAAGAACTGTGGCAACAACCTCGGCCTGCTTGGTGTCGAGGCGCATAAACAGATCCGTCGTCTTTTCTATAATTGGTTCCCACTGCTTGAGATCTTGCTCGTAGGCTTTTCGGGCGTCCTTGAAGGTCGGGCCGACTTTAACCGCTAACATCCGACCAAGTTTTTCCTCCCGTATCAAGCTATTGTTAATCAAGCGAGCAGTCAGGCTTTTCAATTCCTGGGAATAAGGTCCGTAGCTGCCTTTTTGATGGTGTAGTTCGGTGGGTAATCCCTCTTCTGTAGCGACATAGGCAATCTTTTGAAATGTCGTACGCCCCACTGGGGGATGGTACGGTTGCTGCTCCAGGCGGTGGAGTATCTCAACCAACCCAACCCATGAGCCTTTGATCCACTGAGGCTCCGGCATTGAGGTTTTCTGGTCGCCATCGCGACTCTGTCCTTCGAGAAACTCGACTTGTAACTCCTCGTGTGGTGTTCCGTACGGAGCATAAAGTTCGATGGGAATATCCATCTTCCTTAAATAACGATAAAGAGTTGGTCCCACTACGCGCCACTCTAACTGTCCTTGACCACAGCCTAGTGGAGGAACGGCCAAGGATGTTATTCCCCATTCCTTGTAATGTTGGAGCAGATACTTGAGACCCTCGACGATCGCCTCCAGGCTCGCAACCGAGCGCCAATGATCTTTGGTAGGAAAGTTTAAGATCCAAGGAGGTACGAGTCTCTTATAAAGATATGGGCGGCCCAGTTTAACTTCGTGGCGTTGGCATCGTCTCTCGTAGTCATCAAACATTTCAGGGAAACGCTTTTTGAATTCTAGGGCTACACCCTTGCCCATCACCCCTACGC
>JAHFAO010000069.1:0-5639 GCA_023250515.1 Deltaproteobacteria bacterium
TTAATGACATCAGGCTGGTCGATGAAGCTGACCTGTCTGCGTGTACGCACAGGCAGATGATCCGCATTTCTCCGTGGCACTTGGGGCAGGCAAGGGGATCTGTTTCATAGGCCTTTCTGATAAAGTAGGACCAGCGCTTTTTTAACTCCTTCATTCTTGCAGAAGGAAAACAAAAAGATGTTAAGCAGGTTAAAGGCCAAGGGTCAAGAGGTTGTAGCAATAAAACTTAGGGCCACCAAGCGTAAGATCTCAAAGGTAGGATAGGTTGGTTCCATTGAACCTCCACATCGATCTAAATGAGCATGGCATAGGTGAATTTGAGGATTCGCACAGTGCAATTGCACGACCATATCGCCGCCTATTCCAAGATGGTGCTGATCCTGGCAAAATTTCTTATGTCCTTATTATCCCCCCAGGCAGTCCAAGCCGAGCGCTCGGATCTTTCTGTGAGACCTGCAGAGGGCGACTCCTGTTTTTCCCTGGTTGCCGGGGACGGATGCTGAACAAGCTCTTCGCCCAAAGATCGAGGGGCAAAGCTCTCCATGAATTAAACGTTTGGTAGCGCAATCAACTCGACAGGTCCTTGATCTTTCTTTTCAAGGTCTTTTCACATTCCCCTTCGCGCTCCGGCGTTTGAACTTGAGCCTCTGAGAGTCGGAAAAGCAAGACCCGACTTCCCTTGGCCAGGCGTAAAACATACGTGCTGGAGTCGGCGTCATAATAGACCGATGCTTGCACCTTGTCGTCTGTCGAGCGAGCGATCCGGTTGGCCCATTGCTCGATTTCCGAAACTGCCGCCTCACCTTGCTTATTCGTGATCATCTAGTTCCGCACGAGCATATCATTCGCATCTTCCTGGTTCAGAAGTTGTCCAATCCGAAGGCGATCGACCCACGGATTGAAAATAGCAAGGCCGCGAATAGCAGAATCAGATTATTTTGCCATCCAGTCTCATGCGAGTGGAGTGCATGCCTCGCTATAAGTCGAAACTTGCTGAATTCATCCTGCGCGAGGGCACGGTTGACCTCCTCTATTGTGGCTGGAAGGGTGCGGAGCCAGTACCGCTGGATTTTCAGAGTTGGGATCAGGAACAAGACGATCATGAGGGCGGCGATCCGGGTTTGAAACCCGAGGGCTAGGCCTACGCCACCCGCGACCATGAGCAACACAGCGACGAATCCGAAGAAAGTCGCCCCGAAGGGGAAGACGAGCCGGGCGTTATCAACGGCGTTCGGCCATCTCCGGACATTGCTGAGACCGCTATGGAGAAAGCGAAGCCCCAACATAAAGCGCAATATCGTTTCGATCACTGTGAGAGCGGTTGCCTGATCCATGAAAGCGTCCTCGGTCTTATGGTGCCAAGGGTGCGATTTAGTTGATTTCCAACTTGCTGTCAATGGGTCCAACTTTTTCGATTTTACCTGAAAGCCGGGATCACTTTGCGGGCGAAAATCTCGAGGCTTCGTAGCTCGTTGACTGTGAAGTAAAGGATAAAGACAGTCACTCCCATGTTGACATACTGCTGGATAGTCTCAATGCACTGCTCAGGGGTCCCGGCGATCCGGCTCTCAAGATAAGAGGGCTGACGGGGCTTAAGTTCCGCAACTGATTTATCAAAGTCCTTTTCATCTTTCCCGATGATAGTCCCGGCCCAAAGGGAACGTACAATGGTTTTCGGATCTCTTTTGCTCTCCCGACAGTATCTCTCGAGGATCTGAACCTTCCTCTGGTATTGCTTCGGTGTGATCGGGGTCTGGATATTCCAATGATCCGCACACTCGGCAACGGCGCGAAGCATGATGCGCGACCCTCTTGCCCCCACGCAAATAGGAGGCAAGGGCTTTTGTAAGGGTTTTGGACTGCAATAGGCATCTTTTACGACGAAGTGTTTGCCTTTAAAAGAGACCCGTTCTTCACTCCACAGGCGCCTGATAATAGTGACAGCCTCTTTCAGCTTTTCCGCGCGCTCAGAGGTTCGGGGAAAAGGGATGCCATAGGCATTATGTTCTTCTTCAAACCACCCTGCTCCCAGACCGAGTTCTAAACGGCCGCCACTGAGAACATCGAGGCAGGCCGCCATCTTGGCCAAGAGGGCCGGGTTACGGAAGGAGACGTTGGTGCAGAGTGTTCCGAGGCGGACCTTTTTTGTGAGGGTGGCCAATGCCGATAGGGTTACCCAGCACTCGTAATAGGGAGCTGAGGGAGGCGGGAGAGGATAAAAGTAGGGAGAAGTAAAGAAGTGATCGTTGAGCCAAACAGAGTCGTATCCTAATCGCTCGCAGGTGAGAACGACCTTACGGATGTGGGCAAAGTCTACCCCGGTCTGGATGGGGGTCACTCCGAACCTAACGGTGGGATTATCCGTGGGCATCGTGATTCGTTAATCGTGTACTCGTTACTCGTGAATCGGTTCAGCGAGTAACCAATAACCAGTAACGAATAACGAGATTCAAAGCTCCAAGAGCTTTTTTAGCACTTGTTGGTGCGTCCGATCTTCGATCTCTGAGCCTTCAAAGGTCACACCGCTAAGGACGCGGGCCGTCGGCACCCTGTCCTCGAATACTTGCTCCACCCGCACCCTAAAGAAGGCGAGGGGAGAGTCTCCCCCTTCCTGATTGATATCCTTGAGCCTGTCGCCACTTTCCTTGATCTCCTCGGCTATCCCCTTAACATAGTAGGCCATGTCATGATCGATGACGAGCACGGCGAGTTTTCCGTTGTGTCTGAGATCGGAGGCGCACTCTCCGTCTCCCCAGGTGGCCAAACGCAGGGTTTTCTTATCTTTGGCCACAATATCTGCGTAGCTTAACATGCCAGCATCGGGCCATCCGTTAGGGTTCACCGTGATGATCTGGACCACTCGATTGCGTTTTGAGCTGAAATCCCCCGGCTTAAGAAGGGCAAATGCGTCTTCGGGCAATTCTTTTCCGATCAGTTTGGCCATCGAGTTTGGTTTTTATTTCATGGTACAGCCACTGCTACTTCAGATTGGGTCTGAACCGTTCGTCTCTCTTTAATCGTCAGACAGCACAGAGTGGCGGCCATGCAGAGGAGGCCTGAGATTAAGAAGGCTAAATTGTAGCTGCCCGTAAGATCAAAGAGCTTTCCGCCGGCATAAGAACTCACTGCCGAACCGATTTGATGCGAGAGGGTAATGAAGCCAAAGAGAGTGCCGACATTCTCCCGGCCGAAGAAATCCCCGGTCAGGGCCGAAGTCGGTGGGATGGTGGCAAGCAGGCTTAGTCCGATAAGCACGGAGAAGAAGTAGATTCCCCACAGGCTTTCGATATAGAGGAGTAGAAAATAGGAGAGGCCCCGGATGAAATAGGTTAGGGCCAGTGGGTTTTTTCTGCCACAGCGATCCGCTAGTGTGCCGATGATGAGAATGCCAAAAACATTGACCCCGCCGGTAATCGCCAGGACCCGGGCAGCAGCCATCTCGGTATGTCCCTGGTCGGTGACGTATGAGGCCAGGTGGACCGTTATAGTTGTGACGGTGTAGCCGCAGACAAAGTAGCTTCCCGCTAGTTGCCAGAAGGGGACAGTCTTAAATGCCTCACTCCAATGATCGAGGGTGAAAGGCTTAGCCCTATGTGTTGGGAGCTGCCCGGGCTCGCTTGCTGTGCTCTTGGATTCTTTGGGTCTGTCTCTTCCCAGGACCAGCAGAATGGGTGGTACTGCTGTCAGAAGCATGGCACCGGCCAGGACAAGGTAAGCAGTACGCCAGTTGGAGTTGAGGATGAGGGCCATGGCTAGAGGAACCATAGCGAGCTGTCCTATGGAGGCGCCGGTATTGGCGATGGCTAAGGCCGTTGCCTTGCGCGAGGGGAACCAACGGGAGATAAAACCAACATGGGTCACGAATGCAGTGCCTGAGTTACCGATGCCCATGAGCCCATAAAGCAGGTAGAGATGCCAAAGAGCAGAGGCATAGTGTATGAGAAACATCGACGTGGCGGTCAGGAAAACAGAGCCAAGGATGACAAACTTAGAACCAAACCGGTCCGCAATTCTTCCCGCCAGCGGTTGACTTAAGCCGTAGGCGAGAAGGTTGATGGAGAAGGCCAAAGACAGAGTGGCGCGATCGAATTGGAATTCTGCCAGAATGGGCTTGAAAAAGATCCCGAAGGTATGGCGCATACCGTAGCCGATGAAGAGTAGATAAAAGGAGGTGGCGAGGATAAACCAGCCGTAGTAGATACTCTTGCCGAAGAGCACTTTCGTTTCGTCATTTGCCATGAAGTCTTGGCCTGTAGCATTTTTTTCATCGGAGAGCAATGGTTCTTTCTTCCTCACACCTGTTCCTTTACAATGCTTGTCAGAGTGTTTAGAAACTCAGGTGACCTCTTTTTGATCGCATTGCTGCTGGTTGTTTTCCCTTCCTGGGCAATCGCCAACGGCGAGGGAGGGGAGGCGGACATCTTTTTCCATGCCATGATGTCTATCCCCTTCGGTGTATGGCTTTTCCTCGGACTTGCCTTTGTTGCCCTATTGGGAGGAATTATCTTCCTACAGTGGAAAAAATGACCAAGCCTATGGAACTTTTTCCTCTCTAAGTTGTCTAAAACAATTAGGGGACAAAAATCAGAGATGGTGTTTGCCCAAGACCCTGATAAGGATTTAATTCAGAGAATTCAAAGGGGGGACCAGTCTGCGTTTAACCAATTGGTCCTAAAGTACCGCAACCGGGTCATGGGGGTTGCCACCCGCATGTTGGGAGACCGGGTAGAGGCGGAGGATTTGTCACAAGATGTTTTTGTGAAAGTCTATAATGCCTTGCAAGGCTTTAAAGGAGAAGCCCTCTTTTCCACCTGGCTCTACCGGGTTACGGCCAATAGTTGTCTAAACCATAGAAAAAAACAAGCGCGGGAACGTCAAGTGACTAAGATAGTGGATGACCCGGAGCCGATTCTCGCCGATGGCGGGTCCAATCCCCAGGCTCTCCTGGAGAGGAAGGAGCTCAAGTCTTTTTTAGAAAGGGCCATTCGGGACCTGCCAGAGGAGCAAAGAATGGTTCTCATTCTCCGGGATATTGAGGGTCTTTCTTACGAAGAGATCGCAGGGTCTCTGGGATTGGAGTTGGGGACTGTGAGGTCACGGCTTCACCGTGCCCGGTTGGCGGTTCAGGCGAGTATAAGAGAGACGTTTTCACTGGATTTTAATAATAGGAGTGCGTGTCTATGAATTGCCAAGAAGTTAGGGAGCGGTCGTCCGAATACCTGGACCAACGGCTGGCGTCGACTGAGGTCTCGTTATTGGAAGAGCACCTCAAGATCTGTTCAGTTTGTCGGCAAGAAGTAGAGGCCTTGCGCGCAACCATCTCGCTGATAGGTTCATTGGACGAGATAAAAGCCGCCCCGGATTTTCTCAATCAGGTCCATAGAAAGATAGAGAGGGGAGGGAAGATGAGGCGAGTCTTGAGCTGGTTTTTCGAGCCAATCCCAATTAAAGTTCCTATTGAGATTACTGCCTTAATTCTTCTAAGTATCGGGGCTTTTCATCTCTATTATTCGTCACCTGATTTGTCCAAGGAGTACGGTGTTCCAGCACCGCTGGGAAGCTTAAGAGTCGCTAAAGATAAACCTAAAGAAGAGCCATCGGAAAAGAAACCCAGAAGCGAGGAGAGCTATCAAATGGCT
>JAHFAO010000069.1:5739-8754 GCA_023250515.1 Deltaproteobacteria bacterium
CAGAAGCGAGGAGAGCTATCAAATGGCTAAAAAAGAAGCCGTGACTCAACCCAAGGCTCAAGCAAAGTCCTCCGTACAGCCATCTCGGGCCAAGCCTGCTGAATCAGTGAGCGAAGCGCGTGGGAAGGTGGTTGCAGCGGCTCCACCGCCAAATGTCCAGGAGGTTATAGAAGGGGACGTTGATGTTTATGAGAAGAGGGTTAAGGTCCTTTTGGAAGAGGTTGGGGGAAGACTATTAACCGAAGATCGTTCTTCAGGGCTTGGTTTGCTGCTGACAGTAGAATTGCCTCAGTCCCGTCAAGCCGAATTCCTTGCCGCATTAAAAGAAGAGGTTAGCACCAAGTCAAAGGTTTCAGCAGCCCTTGGTAAGGCCAAGGAAGAATATCAGCAGAGAGATGCTCTGGCCGCCGGTGAAAAAGCCGATGAACGAAAGGTGGCGCCTGCGCTAGAATCTTCGCCGCGCATCCAGGAGCCGACTGTTAGGCTCCAGCTTCGCATCCTTCCCAAAAAATAGCCGGAACTTTTTTCTTCCCTGGTTGTCTAATGAGTTAAACAATTCCATTCACTGCAGGGGAGGAATGCATGAAAAAGATAAGCGTTTTAGTGGTCATTTTGATGACAATTGTTTTGTCACTGAGGAAAGAGGATAGCCTGGCAGCGAAGCCCAGTGGGGCAGCACCCACCTCCATTACCCAGGACGAGCAGAAAGGTGTTTCTTTGACAGTTTACAATCAGAACCTGGGACTCGTTAAGGATAATCGTGAGATCCGCCTGGGTGCAGGGGTGCACGAGATCCGCTTCATGGATGTGGCCTCTCAGATCAATCCTACTACCGTTCATCTTAAATCCCTCACCGATCCGCAGGGTTTGAAGATTCTTGAGCAGAACTATGAATACGACCTGCTCAATCCACAAAAGCTCCTAGACAAATATGTCGGGAAAAAGATCAAGATCCTGGACAAGAACTACTACACCGGGGAAGAGAGAATAGTTGAGGCGACACTCCTCAGCAATAACGGCAGCCCGATTTTCCAGATCGATGGATCGATTCACCTGGGCCACCCTGGTCGGGTCATCCTTCCTGAAATCCCGGACAACCTTATCGCCAAGCCGACATTGGTCTGGCTCTTGCAAAACCGCGCAGCCCGTTCGCAAACAGTCGAGGCCTCCTATCTTACGGGAGGTATCTCTTGGAAGGCCGATTACGTTTTTGTTCTGAACCACAAGGATGATGGCGGAGATTTATCAGGCTGGGTCACGATCGATAACAAGAGCGGGGCGATTTATAGGGATGCTACGCTCAAGCTGGTGGCCGGCGATATCCATCGGGCGAGGACAAGAAACGAGCTCCATGCGACATTAGACAGAGCGGCGAAGGCGGCATCTGCTGAAACGCGACTCCGGGAGTTTACGGAAGAGGGCTTTTTTGAATACCACCTTTATACCTTGCAAGGGAAAAGCACCATTAAAGATAACCAGACGAAGCAGCTTAGCCTTCTAAGCGCTACTGATGTCCCGGTGAAAAAACAGCTCATCTATTATGGCGCGCAGCATTATTATCGGAATAGGTATGGTGCGCCTGTATCCAATCAAAAGGTCGGGGTCTATCTGGAAGTAGCGAACAAGAAGGAGCATCGGATGGGGCTTCCTCTACCGAAGGGGATTGTGCGGGTCTACAAGGCTGATGAGAGCGGGAGTCTTCAGTTTGTTGGCGAGGACTGGATCGATCACACTCCCAAAGACGAGAAGGTAAAGATCAAGATGGGTGAAGCCTTTGATGTGGTTGGTGAAAGGATTCAGAAGGATTGGCGCCAGATCGCATGGAATCTCTATGAAGTGGAATGGGAGATCAAGCTAAGAAATCACAAAAAGGAAGATGCCCAAGTGAAGGTCATCGAGCCAGTACCAGGCGACTGGGAGATGCTGCGCTCCTCTCACTCCTACGAAAAGATCGAGGCCCATACCTTACAGTATGTCATCGATGTACCTAAGGACAAGGAGGTGAAAGTCAACTACCGCGTGAGAATAAAATTCTAATCTTCTTAAAAGCCTTCCGCGGCATTGTATTATCTAGGTGAGAAGTCTATGACTTTCCGGTTGAAGATTTCCTTGGCGTCCCACATGAGGAGGTGGCTGGCATTCTCGATAAGTTCAATTTTGATTGCTGGTTCCCTCTCCTTTAATAAGGCACATCTCTTAGCGGCAGACCCACGATCCTGAGCGCCGTATAACAGGAGCAAGGGGACAGGGACCTCCTTAAGACGTTGCCAAAGCGGGACGGTATCTCTTTGAGGTTCCCGGACTTTGCTTCTCTCAACAAAGCTTTCAAAGTTTTGTCCCACACTCATCCGGTGTCGGTTTTCCAACACCTCGGGGGTGATGAGAGACTTGTTAAATAGGTTACCTTCCAGGAGTTTCCTGGTATCTTCAAGAGTCGGGGGTTTATCTCCGCCTTCTTGTCCTTCACCGCCGCCTGCCCTACCACCTTGATCCGGAAGGGGAGGAAGTAGACTTCCGCTCGCAACCACTACGACGGAGTTGACTCGCTTGGGATGTTCCAGAGCTACTCGGACAACCATTCCTCCGGCTTGTGAGTGGCCGATCAATGAAACCCGTTCGAGTCCAAGGGCATCCATAAACTTAAGGATAAATCCTGTGCGGTATGAAACGGTATAATCCTTGGGTCTGTCCGAAAGGCCAAAGCCCGGCTGATCGTAAGCTATGGCACGGAACCCCGCCTGGGCGAACGGAGGAAGGATTCTCTCATACACATCGGCAGAAGAACCAAGGGACGCCCCGTGGAAGAAAATAACAGCCGAGCCTGATCCTTCTTCCAGATAACGAATTTTTAGACCATCAACATGAATTGATTTCTCCATATTTTTAACCTCTCGCCGAAGTCGCAAGTGAGAATTAGTAAAACTATCTTTTCTTATAGAGACTGTCGATATAGCCGCTCTGGTCCAGCTCTCTGATAAAAGTTAGGTCCGCGAACTGCTCAGGCTTAGCAGCCTT
>JAHFAO010000069.1:8854-15075 GCA_023250515.1 Deltaproteobacteria bacterium
AGCCTTTTTTCTGTCCGATGAAGCTGGAGGGGGGATTAATCACGGCGGCAGAGACTCTGCCGGTTAGAGCTGCCGCCAGACGGTCAGGTCCAGTACCGATTTGCACGATCGTGACATCCTTTCCAGGGGTCAGACCGATTCTCTTAAGAGCGAAGCGGGCGATGGTATCTGTGGCCGAACCAAAACGGCTGATGGCAACTGTGCCACCTCTTAGTTGCTTCAACTCTTTATCCCTTTAACCTCTTCTGCCAACCTTGTCAATCTGGAGGGGAGGTGTTAAAGCTAAAGCGATGCGCAATACGGAATTAGCTCAGCTCTTTCGAGAGGTTGCCCTTTATCTGGAGATGCAGGATGAACCGTTTAAGCCGAGGGCGTATGAGAAGGTAGCCTATGCCCTGGAGGCGTTGGAAGAACCGGTCACGGAGGTCTACAAGCGTGGAGGGGTGAAGGGCTTGCGGGAGATCCCTGGGGTAGGCCAGGCCATTGCGGAAAAAATTGAGGAGATCATCCAAACCGGCAAGCTCAGATATTACGAGGAGCTTAAGAGGGAGGTGCCGGTGGATGTGCGTGGGCTCACCGCGATCGAGGGAGTTGGGCCCAAGAGCGTTAAGGTCCTCTACGAAAAGTTAGGGGTCAAGGAGGTCTCTGATCTGGAGCAGATTGCTCGTGCGGGCAAAATTCGCAACCTGCCACACTTCGGGGAGAAGATGGAGCAGAAGATCCTTAAGGGTATTGAGTTCCTCAAACAGGGAAGCGGCCGCTTCCCCCTTGGATCTGTGCTGCCTCTAATTACTGAGATCGAGACACGGCTGCGCGGCCTAGCAGAGGTCAGCGATGTGGTCGTGGCCGGATCGATGCGCAGACGCAAGGAGACCGTTGGAGATGCGGATATCTTGGCGACCTCGCAAAGGCCGGAGAAGGTCATGGATTTTTTCGTCTCCATGCCTGAGGTGATGCACGTCCATGGAAAGGGTCAGACCAAGACAATGATCAAGCTTAAAAACGGGATGGACGTGGACTTACGGGTAGTGACCAGGGAGAGTTTTGGCGCGGCGCTGAACTATTTTACCGGGAGCAAAGACCATAACGTTGCGCTTAGAAGGATCGCTCAGGAAAAAGGGCTCAAGTTAAATGAGTATGGCCTGTTCCGCGGCAGCAAACCTATCGCTGGCAAGACAGAGGAGGAAATCTACAAGGCACTTGGTCTGTCTTTTATTCCCCCGGAGATCAGAGAGGATCAGGGAGAGATCGAGGCTGCGAAAAAAGGGGAACTCCCAGATCTTGTGGGCTACCAGGATCTGCGCGGGGATTTGCAAACCCAGACGACATGGACGGACGGCGCCAACTCGATTGAGGAGATGATCGAAGAGGCTAAGAGACTGGGGCTGGAATATATCGCTATTACCGATCACACCAAGGGCTTGGCGATGACCGGCGGTTCAGATGAAAAGAAGCTCCTCAAGCAGATGGCGGAGATCGACAAGATCAACCAGTCCCTAAAGGGATTCACGGTTCTGAAAGGGGCCGAGGTCAACATCAACAAAGACGGGACGCTCGATATTAAAGACGAAGTGCTAGCCCAGCTCGATGTCGTTGGCATAGCTGTCCATTCTCACTTCAATTTGCCGCGGCGAGAGATGACAGAACGGATTGTAAAGGCCATGCGCAACTCCCATGCAGATATCCTCTTCCATCCAACAGGCCGGGTAATTCAGAAAAGAGAGCCCTACGATGTGGATATGGATGCGATCATCAGAACGGCCAAAGAAACCGGCACAGCTTTGGAGATCGATGCGTATCCGGATCGATTGGATCTAAAAGACGAACATATCCGCAAGGCTGTAGAAGCGGGGGTGAAGCTGGTTATCGATTCTGACGCCCACAGCGTCAATCACATCCGTTTTCTGGAGTTTGGGGTGGCCCAGGCGAGAAGGGGTTGGGCAGGCAAAAAAGACGTTATCAACACGCGCCCTCTAAAGGAATTTCTAAGGTGTCTGAAGCAGGCTACGGCCGCTAATAAGTGACCTGCGTCCCCAAGACATTTGCTTCCGTTTAATTCTCACTCAAGAATGTCCGGCGAGAATCAGACTCGGCGTAGCTGATTTCGATCACTTCTTTAGGTTTCTGATTCCAGAGTGTCGGCATGGTTATAGCAATGTCGGGGTTATTTTTCACTCGATTCCTTACTTGGACCGCCCCCCCTAGAATCTCAACCATATTTTTAGCCATGACTAACCCCACTGCTAATCCACCGCCCTCTTGGCCATCTGTTTGAGCCGCTTTTGTGAGTTCCTCAAAGATCGCGGGTACATCCTCTTTCCCAATCCCGACCCCCGCATCAGCGACGCCGAAAGTCACTTGATTCTCGCCTGGGCCTTTACAGGCGATTACCGTTATCTGCCCTGGTGGGGTAAATTTGATGGCGTTAGCCAAAATATAAAGGATGGTTTGTCCGAGTTTGTTCCAATCGGTCTCTATGGATGGGAGATCCTCTTCGGACAGGAATTCAACCGTCAGCGATCTATCTTTGAGCTGGGGCAAGATCTCCCGTTGGATCTCCTGGAAAAAAGATCCAACGGTTCCTTTTTTGACCTGAAGAATAGTCTTTCTGGCCTCGATGTTTGAAAGATCGACCAAATCGCGAATAAGCCCGCACAACTTTTCCGCGTGAAGCTGAAGGTGGTCGACGAGCTGGATCTGTTTCAGGGAAAGCTGGCCGGCGGAGGCAGTCAAAAGAAGATGGATGTGGGTCAAGATAACATTTATGGGTCTTAAGAGCTCGTGGGTGATAAGACGCAGGAACTGAGCCTTGAGACGGTTGACGTCCTCTTCGCCGAGCTGTTCTCTGTGCAGCTTCTCTTGACGGACTGATTGCACCAGGTAGCCGAAGAAGAGGGCAATGATGAAGAAAAAAGGAAACCTGAGGAGGAGCGTTGGGTTCACTGTGATCTTGTCGTAAGTGGTCCAGAGGAGGCTCAGACCGTAGAGAAGGATGACCAATACTGCGCTGATGACGATTCGGTTTAGCTGCTGGCTAAGGGCCGAGATGATAATGACAAGGAAATACATCATGTAGAAGTCTGTGGCCGTCTGTCCGCTGATGACCAGCGCCGCCGTGATCAACAGAACGTCCCCGAAGGCCACCACAGAGTAAAAGGAGGGTCTTGTTAGGATCTCTTGGCGAACAAAATGGAGGAATACATTGGAAAGGATAAGAAGAATGACAAACAAATGAGCCCATGAAAGGTCGATGAACAGGTTCTGGCTGACCACGATCATGGAGGAGCAGACAATGATCAGGAGCCAACGGAAGATGAGGAAGGTCTTTTTTAGTGATTCCTGAGACAGGAGAAATCGGTTGAGCTGTTTAGTCTCTGCTTGCAATGGACTTTTCGAGTTCAGTTAAAAGGCTAGAGCCTTATCAAGGGCTTTCAGCGGATTTTAGATTAAGCTTGAGTAAAAGGGAAGAATAAAAACTAAAACGCCATTCGAGAAGGGAGACTTTGGCGCTGTTGCAATTTCGCCTACCACTTAATCAGGCCCAGCGGACCAAGGCTGATCCACGGCACGTAGGTCACAAGGAGGGTCACAAGCACTAGCACAAGGGTAAAGGGCCATCCCGCTTTGAAGACCTCCCAGAAGGGGAGGCGCGCGATTGTTGCTGTTGTAAACAATACTGTAGCCACCGGTGGGGTTTGTTGGCCGACCCCGAGGTTGATCGTAATGATGATTCCAAAATGGATCGGGTCCACACCGATCTGCCGGATGAGAGGCATCACGACCGGAACGATGAGAATAATAGCTGCAGCCGAATGGAGAAACATCCCGGCGATAAAGAAGAAGATATTGAGGAAGAGCAGAATCAGGTATTTGTTGGAGGTAGTTTCGAGGATAAGACGGGCGAGCTTCTGGGGAATTTGTTCGCTTGTGAGAAACCAGCCAAGCACCGCTGACGCGGCAACGATGAGCATGACGACCGCGGTCTGTCCAGCCGAATCCTTCAGAGCGCGCACGATCTCCGGCAGAGGTAGCTCCCGGTAGATAAGGACGCCGATCAGGAACGCTGCTAGTACCGCGAGGGCTGCGACCTCAGTTGCCGTGGCGATGCCGAGGAAGATCCCGCCCCAGATCACGACCGGGATGAACAGTGCCCAAAAAGCATCCAGAGTCGATCTTCCAACCTGGCGGATAGAAAACCTCTGCTCAACAGGCAGCTTATACTTTCGGGCATAGTAGTAGCTGAGCGCCATCATGCACGCGCCGGCGATAAAGCCCGGTAAGAAGCCGGCAAAAAACAGCTTGGCCACTGACGTCTCGGCCATCCAGGCGTAGATGATCATCGGGATCGAGGGTGGAATGAGGATTGCCGCCGAGGCCGCGTTGGAAACGATGGCCGCGCTTAGGGCCCTCGGGTAACCCCGCTTCTCCATGGCCGGGATGACCACTTTGCCAATGGCCGCGGCGTCGGCCACGGAGGATCCGGAGATCTCACTCTGAATCATCGTGGCTACAACGGTCACCATGGCTAGTCCCCCGCGGATGAACCCGACGAGACTGTTCGCCATGTTAACCAGGCGAAGAGAGATCCCAGAAGTCTCCATGAGACCACCGGCCAGGATAAAAAGCGGGATGGCCAGAAGGGGGAAGCTGGACGCCCCAGAAAAGAGGTTAAGAGGGACAACGCTCAGGGACGTTGTTCCCTTCAAGAGTAAGAAGACGATGGTCGTGATCGCCAGGCCGAAACCAATGGGGACATTGATAGTCGTCAGAAGGATGATTATTCCGAGGATGAGCCACTCCACGCCTCTCCACCTCCTTGGTTGTTTTCTCTCCCGGACACAATGCGGGCAAGTCGCACGAGACTGATAAGTAACATGAGCCCACCGGTAATCGGTAGCACGCTGTAGACCCAGCCCATCTTTACCCATGCGAGGGAGACAGCGGTTTCATCTCCCATCTTTCTGGTGAGGAGCCAGCCGTAGTAGAAGAGAACGACCTGGAATCCGAGGACGCAGGATTCACTGACGAATTCCACGATCTTCCTGTTGTTGGGCAGAAGCCGGTCCACCACCAACTCGAACCCGATATGCCGCCGGCGGTAGGAGGCCACAACTGCTCCGTAGAAGGTGAGCCACACGAGCAGGTAGGAAGCGAACTCGTCGTACCATACGAGGGCGGCGTTAAGGACGTAGCGGAAGAAGACCCCCAGCGAGACCACCACCACCATCAAAACCAGGAGGAAAACCGCCCACCATTCCACGAGATTGATAAATCGGCCGAAAAGTGGCTCCATAGACCGCTTCATTTGTGCTGTCGCAGTTTCGAGCTAACCCGAGACCCGAAACCCTCTAAAGGCTACCGAAGCGACTGGATCAGCTTGACGAGGTCTGCGCCGCCGGATATCTCCCTGCCGAACTCTTCGTAGACGCCAGCAGAGGCCCTGATGAAGGAGTCCTTGTCCACGTCATTGGCCTTCATTGGCGGAGCGAGTTTGCCCATTAGCTCCTTATCCAGACGGTCTCCCACCGAACGGGCAAAGTCCCCCATCTCCCAGGCGATCTTGGAAAGCGTGGTTTGGATATCGCTGGGCAGTTTTTTCCAAAAATCCTCGCTGACGACTAGGTAGGCAGGGGTATAGACGTGGCCGCTCAACGAGAGGAATTTCTGGACCTCCTGGAACTTGGCAGAGGCGATTTGTGGGAAGGGGTTCTCCTGCCCGTCCATGACGCCGGACTGGAGCGCTGAATAAACCTCAGCAAAAGGCATAGGTGAAGGATTGGCCCCATAGGCTTTAAACATCTTGACCCGCCACACCCCTCCTGGGACGCGCAGCTTGATTCCCTTAAGATCCTCTGGTTTCACGATGGGGCGGGTGTTGTTTGTGATGTGGCGGAATCCGTTTTCCCATACCCCAAGGATTCTTACCCCCTTTGCCGGGAGCCCTTCGAGAAGGATTTTCTGCGCTTGGTTGCTCTCAGTCACCTTCTTCATATGGGCACGGCTGACAATGATGTAGGGCATCTCGAAGACGCCGAACTTTTGCTCCGCCGTGCTCATAATGGTGGACGGTACGAACATCTCTGGGGCACCGACCTTGATCCCTCTCATCATCTGCTCGTCGGTGCCGAGCTGGCTCGAGTGGAAAACCTTGACCTCCACCTTTCCTTTTAAGGCCAAGTTGACCCTCTTGGCGTACTCATCAGCCATAATGGCGAAGATCG
>JAHFAO010000213.1 GCA_023250515.1 Deltaproteobacteria bacterium
TGTAATTACTTTACTACTAGCCGTTTATTCATGGAGTCTGCGGTCGATTGCCAAGTATAGGTATTCCGGGAAGCTCCGGGGTCAGGCATGCTTTATTGCTATTCAGTTTGAGAGGGAAGAAAAAGGGGACATTCTTAATTTTTTTCTCAGCGCTCACTGAAACTCTCTTCTTGCTCCTTGACCTCCATCTTCAGCCAAAAGTAGCTCAGCCCTCTAAAAATCGCCTCCGCAGCTTCGTTTAATCGCCTGTCTGCGTGCGGACACGCACAGGCAGGCACGATCTCTCTCTGGCCTGACCTCCGCTATCCCCCTTTTTGCTCGCTCTCAGTCTTTTCTCCTCTATGCTGCGACGTACTCGCGCACGTCCACCTGCACTCCTGCGCGGGCCGCCTCCTCTGCGCTCTTTAGGAGTCGAGCCGTAATCTCCTCGCTCACATATTCCTCACCACAGTTGCTGCACACATTGGCCGGCACGCCTTTAACGACGAGCGTCGTCCCATTCCGCTCTAAGGTAATTGTGGCTTTCCCTGCTCGTGTCTCTCCCTTTTTGCAAACGACACACTTCATGGCTTTTTCCTCCTTTTGAAATCCGCCTCCCACTTGTCTTGCTCTGGTTCATACACCGTGATCACGATCGTTTCCTGAGCCTCTGCATTGTCTGCTACCACCATATGGACCGGTCGCGACCCCACCCAGCTCAGGACCAATCGGCTGGGATACGGCTTGTCATCGGGATACTCCTCGATGACCTCGCCGGACTCCAGACCACGCCGAATATCCTCCTCGCTAAAATGGCGCTGAAACATCCGCTGGATGGCATGGACCCGGAACACCAACCGACTAGAGACCATCTGTTCGAAGATTAACACAATCTGAACGGCCAATCCATTAACTTCATGGGTGTTGCTACAAAGGCAAGGCCCATGCCTGCGCTCGATCACCCACCCTGCCTGTGCGTTGCACGCGGACAGGCTGCCCCCGCGTGAGAGACTGCCTGCGCTGAGCTTGTCCGGGATCATAGGGGGGCTCTGAGAAACACAGGCTATGGAGGAACTAGGCACCCATTCCACTTATCGAAAGAGTGGATGTTGGAAACTCTCCCCCTAAGGTGCTGTGCGCTCAGTTTCTATCCCGATGCAAAAGCGTAGTCAGGCAATTCGACGCTACCGTGAGTTTAAGAATAGCAAGAAGGCAAGCCTGACGCGTTGATTCACCCTCTCCCCACTGCGGGAAAGGGAAGGGGTGAGGGGCCAGAGTAAGCATTAGCCTTTCATGGATCTTCATTGGCTCTCTTCCCGATACAACTCGAGCGCTTCCATAATCGGCCTGTCGTTGATCGAAAAAAGGAGGGCCTCCTCTTTAGAATGGTTTTCATGGCGGTGCCATTGCCAAAGGGGGATCACAAAGGAATCTCCCTTCTCCCATTCGAGATTACCCTCTCCCACGAGCGTGCGACCCTTACCTTTAAACACATGATAGAGCACCGTGCTTGTGTGCCGGTGCGATCTCGTCGTTACTCCCGCGTTAAGTAACTGCACCTCGCAGGACATGGTGGGAAGAGTGAATCCTCCGTTAACAGGATTGATGTATCGGAGAAGGGTTCCGTCGTGAGGATCGGCTTCGGTATCGGGAATGACCTTCAGCGCCTCGTGAGTGTCTTTCCATCTATAGCGGAACGGAAGTCCGCGACGCTCCAGCCCGGCAGCTTTAGGCGCACGTGCGAAGCCTAAACGGTTGTAGGACTCACCCTCGCGTCGAGTTAGAGTCTGCTGTTCCTTTTCATATTCCTCGAAAAAAAGGACATTGAAGGCCTGGATCAGAGGTCCATCGAGTCCGTCAATCCAGATGATCGGTTCATTAGATCCGTTGAAGTGATCATGCCATGTCCAGTTGGGCGTAAGAATTAGATCTCCTTCCTCCATGGGGAAGCTCTCTCCCTCCACGTTCGTGCACGCCCCTTTGCCCTTCACGACAAATCGGATCGCCGCCATGTTATGCCGGTGGGCTCTCGCTACCTCTCCGGGATTCACGATTGAGAACGTGAATTGCAAGGTGTGTGAGGTGGAGTTTACCGGAACATGGGGATTGATAAGTCGAATGGCCCGTCTCTCCGCCATTTCAATGCCGATGGAGTCCTTCGCCTTCAGGAGCCCATCATGTACGTCCTTCCACTTCCAGAGATGGGGGGCCTCAGGGCGGAGAAGGGGGACCCGCGTCTTCCAGAAACCGGCCATATTTTTAGTCTCCAATTCTTGGTTCAATTCTGAGATCTTCATCTCTTCTATCTCCTCTATCCTTTAAACCTATAGACCCGGTCGATAAACCCTTAAAAGCAGCAGCGCTTAAGCCGGAACATCGCTGCCGTGATCTGATGCTACTTCATAAGGTGCTTTTAGTGCAACTGCCAAGTCATCTCTCGTCCACTTCTTCTTGACAGAAAGTCTCTTCGACAGATATGGTCTCAGGACGAAGAGAGGAGCGTCCCCGCGGCCAATGAAATATTATCGTGATCTCCGCGAGTGGCTCGAAACTCTTGAGTCCCACGGCTACCTGAACCGCATTCGGAGGAAGATCAACAAAGACACGGAGATGCATCCATTGGTGCGCTTGCAGTTCCGTGGCTTGCGGGAAAAAGAGCGGAAAGGGTGGCTTTTCGAGAATGTCACTGATGTTTCTGGAAGATCTTACGACATGCCGGTCGCCCTCGCAGTCATGGCGCCGAACCGGTTCGTTTACGCTCTCGGTATGGGCGTAAGGTCTGCTGAGGAGATCGTTGCCAAATGGGCCGAAGCTCAGACTCACCCCATCTCTCCCCGGATAGTTTCCTCCGGCCCTTGCCAGGAGATTGTGTATGAAGGCGAGACTCTCTTGAAGGCCGGAGGTGCCGGCATGCTTCCTGTGCCTATCTCCACTCCGGGTTTCGACTGTGCCCCTTTCCTGAGTTCGGGCCATTGGGTTACAAAGGACCCGGAAACCGGAGGTTTCAACTTTGGTACTTATCGCGGCCAGATAAAAAGCCCTACCCGAATAGGTCTATTCGCTTTTTCGTATCAAGACATCAGCCAACACTGGAACAAGGCGCGGGCCATGGGCAAACCTTTAGAGGCCGCTATTGTGATCGGCTGCACTCCTAACCTTTCCTATTGTTCTACCGCTCGTCTCCCGGTGCCAGAGTACCCGGTTGCGGGGGGAATCGCAGGAGAGCCGGTGGAGCTGGTCCGCTGCAAGACGGTAGAGCTGCTGGTCCCAGCCTATAGTGAGATCGTGATCGAGGGGATCGTTCCCACCGATGAGGTTGAGCCCGAAGGGCCGTTTGGGGAATTTACCGGCTACATGGCCCATCGAGCACCAGACAAATTCATGAATGTCACATGCATTACTCGAAGACGAGACGCCATCTTTCAGGCCTTCTTAAGCCAGTTTCCGCCCAGCGAGTCCAGCGTTCTCAGGGGAGTGGGGCTGGAGGGTGTCTTCTATAAACTTCTGACTGTGGACCACAAAATGAGAGGCATCGTTGAAGTGGCCTTGCTTGAGACTGCTGGCAGCCATGGAGTCTGCGTGGTAAGGATGAATAAGGCCGCAGGGGCAAAACCCATTGAAGCTCTCCGTATTCTTGCTGATCTTCCTCGTGCTGCACCCAAGATCTTAATCGCCGTAGACGAGGACATCGATGCCCGGGATACTGATTCTGTACAGTGGGCAATGTCCTACCGGATCCAGCCGCACCGGGATATCGAGATCCGCGAGACCAAGGTATCCACGGGTCTGGATTTCTCCCTAGCTCCACCTTCCTCTCGGACTGAAGTCACATCAATAAAAGCCTCCGCGATCCTCATCGATGCGACGCTTAAGTGGGACTATCCGCCGACTTCTCTGCCGAAGAAGGAGTATATGGAGCAGGCCCAAGGCATCTGGAAGGAGTTGGGGCTTCCTGACCTCCAGCTCAAGAGCCCGTGGTTTGGCTACAATCTGGGTAGTTGGAGCGAAGAGGACGAGCAGGATGCTGAGCGGGCGATCCGCGGTGAACATTACATTACGGGGGAGATACGACAAGGCCAGCGGCTTCGGCTTCAGAAAACAGGAAAGGAGTAGAAGTGATGACAGAGACACAGCAGCCAGGAAAAAATCCAGTAGTCTCCATGTCGACTAGCATGGGAGATGTGCGCATAGAGATCTTTGCTGACAGGGCGCCGATTACGGCGAAAAACTTTCTGGACTACGTGAATGACAAATTCTACGACGGCTTGATATTCCATCGGATCTGGTTAAGAAGATCGAGACGGTCAAGACCGGCAATCGGGGTTTGCATGATGATGTCCCGATTGAGCCGGTAGTGATCCAGTCCATTCGGGGTAATGTAAAACCTTAGATAATGGGTCCTATCATACGGTTTATTAACTCTCGGTCCTTTACTTTCATATTAAGAAGTCCAAACGCCCTTCGGGTCATACTTTCTCACTGCGGCTAGCTCATCGGGTGAAGGGGCAAGTGTTTCCTGAAGATCTTCCGATAGACGGAGAGACCAGCCGGTCTCCTGTTGGATTTTATCCACTGTTACTCCAGGGTGGAAATAGCTGAGTATCATTTCACGGGTTATTGAGTCAAAGGTGAAAATTCCCAGGCTCGTGATGACGCGGCTCGGCCCTCCACCTTGTAGTCGATTCCGCTCACGCCAGTCCTCGCCGTCTCCATATCCAGGCGAGGTTACAAAATGGACTCGCGGAGGAAAGCGGCGCTTTTCGTGGTTCATGATGATGATGCAGCGGCCCGCAAGGGTCGCAATGTCTGCCGCGCCCCCGCTTCCCGGAAGCCTTACTCTTTTTCCCTTCTCCACCACCCAGTGGGTATTCAGATTGCCAAAGCGATCCACCTCCGCCCCACCGATGAAGCCCAGCTCGACCCGTCCGCCTTGAAGCAGAGTCATCACATCGAGGAGTCCGCAACAACTGAGCGCGCGCGCTACATTAGGGGGATCACTCATGGTAAAGATCGGTTCCAGGGCCGGCCAGTCGCGGATCACGCCGCTTTCGAAGATCCCCACGGCACTCGGGGCATGGAGTTCTTTGGCTACAGCGAAACCCAGCAGCGGCAGCCGCATCCCCACAAACACCCGCTCCCCGTCACGGATCTCCCGCGCCGCT
>JAHFAO010000214.1 GCA_023250515.1 Deltaproteobacteria bacterium
GCTACTACTCCAGCCTCGAGGACCTTCTCAAGGAATACGCTGGCTCAGTTGGCAAGAAATCTGTTCACATCACCGTCCTCCCAAAAAAGACTGAGGCCGGGAACCCTGACTTCCGGATCTGGGACGGGAAGCAGCATATCATCGGCTATATTGAGGCGAAGAATCCAACCGAAGAAAACCTCGACCACATCCAGAACTCCGACCAGCTTACGCGCTACCGCCACACCTTTCCTAACCTCATCCTGACCAACTTCTTCGAGTTCCGCCTGTACCGAAACGGAAATGTGATCGATGCCGCTCAGATCGGCCGCCCCTTCATCGTCCATAGACTCAAAACGATCCCCCCCGTCGAAAAAGAACTTGAATTCCTCAACCTGCTAGAGCAGTTCTTCTCCTTTTCCCTACCACGCACCTATACAGCCAAATCCTTAGCAGTAGAGCTCGCGAGGCGAACCCGTTTCCTCAAGGACCAAGTCATCGCCGAAGAATTGAAGGAGGAATCCGAGAAGGGGGCCGGGCACATCCTCGGATTCTACGAAGCGTTCCAGAAATACCTCATCGGAACCCTGACGAAGGATGACTTCGCGGACCTGTATGCGCAAACGATCACCTATGGCCTATTTGCTGCCCGAACAAGAGCAGAGGACGGCTTTAATCGAAAGCTGGCTTTCCACAACATTCCTCCTACAATCGGCATCCTGCGCGATGTCTTCCAATTTATCTCCTTGGGGGACCTGCCTCAGCAGATGGAGTGGATTGTGGACGACATAGCTGATGTGCTGGCCGTGGCCGATATCAGGAAAATCCTGCAGCAAAGAGCCGGGCGAGATCCTATCGTTCACTTTTATGAGCCATTCCTGGCCGAATATGACCCCGCCGAGAGAGAGCGTCGAGGTGTTTATTACACGCCAGAGCCGGTAGTCTCCTACATCGTTCGATCGCTGCATCGGATTCTCAAGGAGGTATTCGACTGTACGGATGGTTTTGCCTCGCCATCGGTGCGGGTGCTGGACCCTGCCGCGGGAACCTGCACTTTCCCCGCCGAGGCCGCCAGGGCAGCTGTAACCGAGTCCACGGAAAAATATGGCGCCGGTACAAAGCAGGCCCTTATCCGGGACCATATCCTGAAAAATTTTTATGCCTTTGAGTTGATGATGGCCCCTTACGCCGTGGGTCACCTGAAAATCGGCTTCCTTCTGGAGGAACTGGGCCACCGTCTCGCTGACGACGAGCGCTTCCCACTTTACTTGACGAACACCTTGGAGATGGGGGAACTGGACCAGACCATGGTCCCTGGGATGGCTTCCCTGGCCGAGGAATCCCACCTGGCCGGAAGAGTTAAGAAAGAGACCCCAATCTTGGTGATCCTTGGGAATCCACCTTACTCGGGCCACTCCCCGAACCCCAGCTCGCTAGTACAGTTCATCGCTGCGGGCCAATATTATCAAAAGATGACTGCCAAAGGGCCCAAGCTACTCAAGGCGGGAAAGAAAGGAGCTCGTCTTGTAGAGAAGACCTTCATTGGGCAGCAATTGGAGAATTACTATCAGGTCGACGGAAAACCTCTCGGTGAGCGTAACCCCAAGTGGTTGCAGGATGATTATGTGAAGTTCATCCGCTTCGCCCAGTGGAAGATCGAGCAGGCTGGAGAGGGAGTATTGGGCTTCATCACCAACCACAGCTACCTGGATAACCCCACCTTCAGAGGGATGCGCCAATCCCTTTTGCAGAGTTTCGATCAGATCTACGTTCTGGACCTTCACGGCAGCCAGATGAAAAAGGAACGCTGCCCGGATGGCTCTAAGGACAAGAATGTCTTCGACATTCGCCAAGGTGTTGCAATCGGCTTGTTTATCAAGAAGCAGGGCGCTCAGAAGAAAGTCTGTCACGCCGAACGCTGGGGCTTGCGAGATGACAAGTATAGCTGGTTGGAGGCCAACGACATAGGTACTACAGAATGGACCGAGATTCATCCAAAATCGGAATTCCACCTTTTTGTTCCGCGAGATGAAAAAACTCTGGACCGCTATAACCGCTCACCAAAAATAACAACGCTACTGCCTATGAATGTCATGGGTATACAGACTCACTGCGACTCATTCGTCATAGACCTCGAGAAAGAAGCCTTAAAGCGCCGCATAGAGATTTTTCGGAATGATAAGCTCCCTGATGAGATTATCCGGGAAACGTTCGGCCTCAAGGATAATAGGGACTGGAAAATGTCAGCCAAGCGGAAGGCAATCATTTCTGATGAGGCCTGGGAGGAGAAATTCACCAAGATCCTCTATCGGCCATTCGACCTGCGATGGATCTTTTACCACAGGGATGCCATAGACTTTGGCCGGCAGGATGTTTTGCGTCACATGCTAGTGGGGAATAACATCGCGATGCTGATTTCGAGACGATCAACACAGTCGTGGCAGCATTGCTTTGTTACCGATTCTCTTGCCGTTGACATCGGAGTATCAAGTGCCTCTAGAGAGGGGAATCAAGTCTTCCCCCTCTACATAATATATCCGCAGAGCGACAAGAATGATCTTTTCGGTCATTCCGGCAAGCCGGCCGACAGAGATCCAAATTTGGATCCTTCCTTGCTTCGAACATTCCAAGGAGACCTCAGCTGGAACGTGACGCCCGAGGAGCTCTTCAATTACATCTACGCCGTGCTCTATGCTCCCACCTACCGGGCTAAATATGCCCAGTTTCTGAGAACCGATTTTCCGCGAGTACCGTTCACCCCAAATCAGGAGCTGTTCGCTAAAGCCACGCATCTCGGGATGCGGTTAGTAGACCTCCATCTCCTGAGATCGCCCGAACTCAACTCTCCCATCGCGCGGTTGGAGCCAATTGGATCTAACAGAGTTGAGATGCCTCGCTATAGTGACAAAGATACGCGAGTTTACATCAACCAGGGGCAGTACTTCGAGGGAGTCGAGCCTGAGGTCTGGAAGTATCAGGTCGGCGGCTACCAGGTGCTTGACAAATGGCTCAAGGACCGCAAGAATCGCATCCTCTCCCTGGATGACATCACACACTACTGCCATGTCGTCACCGCCCTGGCCAAAACCATCGAAATCCAGGACGAGATTGATGTATTGTATCCTGAAATCGAAAGGAACCTTATAGTTATTGAAAGAGCTTCAGGCGCTTAAGGAGCGGCCAAGAGCCGACCTTCTGCAGAATAAGCGATAACATCTCCGGTCCTCGACCGTGGGACGTGGCTTGGTGACCGAAAACTTTGGTAGAAAGCCGGACTATGCGGAAATTCAGTTGCTAAACAAGCCTCTCAGGCTTTCATCCAATCTTCGTCTGTAATTCCGGCTTGTCTCAGGATTTCGCTTAGGAGAGAAATATCGAGGTCTTCACCGTGCGGATTCGGGATACGGACTTTTTGCTTTCCGTGTTTCATGAACTGATGAGTTCTTGCCTGGATTGGTCCTTCCCATCCGAGCGCCCGAAACTTGCGGATGATTTCGCGCCTTGGCGTTGAGCGTGGAAGCGCCATCGAACGGGCTACAGCACATTAAGGTCAATCGTCTCGATGATCGGGAGATCGCGATCCCCATCCTGAATTTTGAGAAGCAGCCAATCGAAAAGAACATCCTCTAGGACCTCAAGGGACTCTTTTGCAGAGGCTTCCTTTGCCCATACACCCTGGAATTTTGGAATCTCAGCAAACCAGTGGCCATCTGGATGCTGTTTAATCGTTGCAAGTTTCACGGCCAGCTTGGCATATTTTTGGATAAGCCCAATTGGAAGCGGCTTACGAGACACGACCTCTTGGAACTCCTGAGAGAGACGCTCTTCCGAAACCCCCTCAAGAAGGGCAACGGATGCAGCCGGCAGGGTTGTGCTGACGTTTTTGGGGTCCACAGCACGGGTTTCTGTCAGGATCGCCATTACTAGCTCCCTTTCCGTTTTAGCTTGTCTGGTGACGAGACTGCCATTACATTTGTTGATTGAAGAAGATAAATAGGATTGTCCTGTGCGTCATATTGTCCATCGAGACGAAGCACTTCAGTCGCAACCAGCTTGACCCGAATAACTGTACCATCATCTACGAGATACTCATTCCAATGTTCTCCCCCGCCTTGGAACGACAGGACCGTAGCATCCACCTCTTGGCCATTCGGGAGCTTCAATTTCTTCTTTCGCTCCATGATTTACCTTTCTGGCAGAGACCGATCGCCGTCTATGACGCAGAGATCTGTTTGTCAGTTCAGCAGAGAAACGAAACTTCCTAACACAAATTATGATCGGCAGTAGCATTAGTGTCAAGAGTAGGGCCACTGAGGGAGTTTTAGTGTACTTGCCGACCAGGTAGCTGTCAAGCACTATCCACTCGTTTTTAACACCTGCGCACCTGCTTTTCGGATTGCCATTTCCAGGCCGGGTGTGGTATATTTCCGCCCTGCTGCCAGTGCCTACATTTGACGCTTTACCGACGGAGTCTGGATGGCAGAGACAATCGGGCTTTTTCTTTCGACAGTTCTCCTGAGACCCTATGTCTTTTTGTTTCTGGCCCTCTACCTGTTGGCGGCGTCCGCCGCGATCGGGTGGCGGCGGACGGCCCTGTTCACCGGCATCGCATGGGTGGTGGCGTTCGCCGCTGAGTTCTCCTCCACCCGGAACGGCATTCCATTCGGACTCTATAGCTACATCCCGGCCACCAAGGGCCGCGAACTATGGATCAGCAATGTGCCGTTCATGGATTCCCTCTCGTTTACTTTCCTGGCGTACGTGAGCTTCGCGCTGGCGCAGTCGCTGACGCTCCCGAATGGCGCAGGCCAGCGGGAGGTAGTTCCCGCCCGGCGATCCCGGCCGGTCCTGTTCCTCGCGGCGCTGCTGTTCATGCTGATCGACGTGGTGATCGATCCGCTCGCGCTGAGGGGCGATCGCTGGTTCCTTGGAAAGATCTATGACTATCCGGATCCGGGGATCTACTTCGGCGTACCTCTCTCGAACTTTCTCGGGTGGGGGGTGGTAGGGTTGGTGATTATCGCTCTGTTCCAACAGATCGATCGTGTCCTGCCTGAAGATGCCTCATCGGGCCGGTCTGTCCGTCCGATATTCCTTGGGGCCATGCTCTACTACCTCATCCTGGTGTTTAATCTCTCCATGACCTTTGC
>JAHFAO010000340.1 GCA_023250515.1 Deltaproteobacteria bacterium
GCTCGAACCCTGCGCTGTACCCGCAATGGCAAGCGTACTTTCGGAAGCATCAACCACCGACGTTACTCGTGTGGGGAAAGAACGACTACATCTTCCCAGCCGAAGGCGCACAGCCGTACACGCGAGATCTGAAGAATGTCGAGTTCCACTTGCTTGACACGGGGCATTTCGCTCTCGAAGAGGATGGTGCCGTGATCGCGGGCCACATCCGGCAGTTCATGAACACCCAAGTCCTTTCGGCGTCCAAAAGTCGTTAGATGAGATGGGGTCGTCCTCTCCCGAGGGCGACCCCAGGCTCCCTTGTTCGGCGTTCCACTGATTGGAATCAACCCTAAAAAAGGAGGACTGGCAATGGCACTTCCAAATCCTGGCATGACGATTGACCCAGAGCGCACGGCGCTCGTCATCACCGACCCGCAGAATGATTTCTTGAGTCCTAACGGCGTCACCTGGGGCGTGGTTGGGGAAAGTGTAACCGAGAACAAGACGGTCGAGAACATCGAGCGTCTCCTCAAGGCCGCGAAGCAGAAGGGAATCCCGGTGTTTATCTCGCCCCACTACTACTACCCAACCGACCACGGGTGGCAGTTCGAGGGGGCGCTGGAGACGTTAATGCACAACATTGGCATGTTCGACCGGAGGGGGGCCTTAAGCCTGGATGGTTTCAAGGGCTCCGGGGCGGACTGGCTGGAAGGTTACAAACCATACATCGAAGACGGCAAGACGGTGGTGACGAGTCCGCACAAGGTGTATGGGCCGGAGTCCAACGACCTCGTGCTGCAACTCCGAAAACGGGGGATCGACAAGGTGATCCTCGGTGGGATGTCCGCAAATCTGTGTGTCGAGGCGCACATGCGGGAGCTGCTTGAGCAAGGCTTTGAGGTGACAGTGGTAAAAGATGCCACGGCCGCCGCCAAGGTGGAGGAAGGGGACGGCTATCAGACGGCGCTGGTGAACTTTAGGTATCTCGCGAACACCGTCTGGACAACTGCACAGGCGGTCGAGGCCATCACGCAGAGCCGCTGACCAGGTCGACTCTTGGACGCATTGATGGTGGGGCCGTCCTCGGGGAGGGCGGTTCCATCCCGAAACCAATCACCCCACTATTTCACCATCCTAGGTGTGACTGGACGCGAAAGGAGGGGAAGATGTTAGGCACGGCATACACGGCACTGGTTGGAATGATCCTGCTCTTCCCGTGGTTCGTGCTGGCCCTGATGGTGGCGGGCTGCCTACGGGAGGGCACGTGCACAACGCGATGACGAAAGCGAAACTGAAAGATTTCACATCGACCAGAGGAACACGGTGCCCACTATACTAACGGATGAGAACTTCGAAGCCGAGATATTCGAGGAGCGGGAACTGGTCCTGGCGGTTTTCTCGGCGGACTGGTGCGGTCCCTGTCATATGATGGCTCCGGTGATCGATGAACTCGCGTCCGATTTTCAAGGACAGGCCAAGATTGGCAAATTGGACATTGACCACAATCCCCGGATTGCCGCACAATATGGTATCCGCTCGACTCCAACCCTGCTGTTCTTCAGGAATGGCCAACTTGTGGATCACGTGGTCGGCGTGGCGTCGAAGAGAGTCCTTACTGAGAAACTCCACGCCTTGCTTCAACGCTCATAAGCCCAGGAGATAGCTGGGTCGGCGGCGGGAATAAAACCCCGACGACTTCCATGCAGGAAAGGAGGCCGTCTCATGAAACCCCAGATTAGTGAAATTGCCTTCACCCCCATAGTCAAGGCGGCGCAAGAGAAACGCGGCTCCCGCAAGTCCTACGCCAAGATGGAACAGCGGGGCGAGCAGGGCCCCTGGCGGGATGTTGTGACGCCCGAGCTTGCGCAATACATCGCCGAGCGAGATGAGCTCTATTTGGGCACGGCCACCGCGGATGGCCAACCCTACATCCAGTTCCGTGGGGGCCCGAAGGGCTTCCTCAAGGTGCTCGACGAACACACCCTCGCGTTCGCGGACTACGCGGGGAACGCCCAATACATCTCGCTGGGGAACCTCAGCGAAAACAACAAGGCGTTCATCTTCCTCATGGACTATCCCAACCGTCATCGGATCAAAATCTGGGGGACTGCCGAATTCATCGAAGATGACCCGGAACTATTGCAGCGCGTTGTCGACCCCGGGTACAAGGCACGACCGGAGCGCGTCTTGCGCTTCCACGTGAATGCGTGGACCCCCAATTGCCCCCAACACATCAAGCAACGCTTTACCGCCGAGGAGATGGTGCCGAGGGTTCAGAAACTCCAACAGTGTATCGCAGAGCTGGAAGCAACGATTGTTTCCCTCAGAAAGCAGCTGGGTGAAGCTGCGCCTGCGCCTGCCCCGAGTGTACCGAGCGTGCAACTTATCGCAGCTCTTATTACTGAGGCACCCTATGAAGGACCAGGATGTTGGATTCACTGAACGTTGATTAGTAGCCAGGAGCCTCCGGGGCAGGAAACCGTGGAGGATCACGTGATGAAACTTTTGTCAGTCAATGTCTCCCTTCCGAAAGAGATCACGGTCAAAGGAAAGACAGTTCGCACCGGCATCTTTAAAGAGCCCGTCCAGGGACGGGTCAGAGTCAATAAACTCAACCTCGAAGGGGACGGCCAGGCCGACCTGATCGGGCACGGCGGAGAATTCAGGGCCGTATATGTGTATTCGTTTGATAATTACAGCCACTGGGCGCGTGAACTTGGCAGGACGGATTTCACATTCGGGCAGTTTGGCGAAAACCTCACAGTCGAGGGTATGCTCGATCAAGATGTTCATGTGGGCGATATCTTCAGAATAGGAACAGCCCTTTTTGAAGTCACCCAGCCTCGCGTCCCATGTTACAAGCTAGCGATCAAGATGAATGTTGAGGGATTTTACAGTCAGATTCTCGCCAGTGGGCGGCTGGGTTTTTACTTTCGCGTCCTGGAAGAAGGTGAGGTCGGCGCAGGTGATTTGATCGAAAGAGTAAAAGTTGACGCAGTCGGCATGACGATCATCGAGGCCAACAAGCTGATGTATTTTGACAAGGACAACCTGGAGGGATTCAGAAAAGCCCTTGGTGTTGCCGCATTTTCCCCGGGGTGGCGAGTCACGTTTGAAGACCGATTGGCCAAAGCTCAGGCCACAACACAAACCAAAGAGGAATTTCGAACATTGATTGTTAACCGGAAGGTGCCGGAGAGTGAAACCATCACCTCGTTTTATCTCGTGCCTAAGGATGGAAAGCCATTAGCACCCTTCTTACCAGGCCAGTTTTTGCCGTTGAAACTGGACATCCCAGGGCAGTGGAAGCCGGTTCTGCGGACGTATTCCTTATCTGACAGCCCCAACAGAGATCACTACCGGCTGACCATCAAGAGAGAACTCGCCCCACCTAACCGACCGGACGTGTACCCAGGGGCGTCTTCTAACTACTTCCATGATCAGGTGGAATCAGGCACACCGCTATTAACAAAGTCCCCCAGAGGGAAATTCTTCCTTGACCCTCATGGGGAAACCGGCGTCGTTCTCTTGAGTGCCGGCGTTGGGCTGACACCTTTAATTAGCATGTTAAACGCCATCGTTGATGCGGGTTCGAACCGACCGACATGGTTTTTTCACGGCAGCCGAAACAGCCGGGAGCATGCCTTGGGTAAACATGTCCGGCGCGTTGCCGAAGAAAACAGCAACGTCCACGTACACATTCGATACAGCAGACCCTTGCCCGAAGACACCGTAGGGCGCGACCACGATGACGAGGGACACGTGGATATCGAACTCGTTAAACGTCTGCTGCCCAGCACGGATTTCGATTTCTATTTGTGTGGGCCCACACCCTTCATGAAATCGCTGTTCAATGGGCTCCTTGCCTGGGGGATCCCTGAGTCGCGGATTCATTACGAGTTTTTCGGGCCAGCTTCCGCTCTAGCGGAGAGGGCAAAGGTTGCGACACCAAAGCGTGCTGCAGCTGCTGCTGAGTGCTGTGAAGAAATCGAGATAACGTTTTCCAAGTCGGGGATCAAGGCAAATTGGAACCCGTCTTTTGAAAGCATCCTTGACCTCGCTGAGGCAAATGGATTGAGCCCAGATTACAGCTGTCGATCTGGGATATGTCATACCTGTAAGTGCACGCTTGAGGAAGGTGAAGTGGAATATGTGCTCGAGCCACTTGACCCACCCGGTCAGGGGTCGGTGCTGATCTGCTGTTCCAAGCCCAAGACGAGCGTCGTAGTCCAAGCATGATGTCAATACCGGCGACAGTGGGCGGCTAGCCCGCGAGCCGTCGCCCATGTAGACTCACTCCGAACACCCGATGGTGCGGAAGGTGTCCCACTTACTCTATTTTAGACGTCGAGAATCTCGAGGGGGCCAGGAAGGTGCTCCGCATCTCGGGAACGTATTAACCCTTGGAGGTCATCATGAGACTGAATAACGGTGACTTGTTCCCAAGCGTGATCGGCCCTACTGTCGGCGGGGGAAGTCTGACGATTCCCGAAGATTTGAAAAACGAATGGAATGCCGTCCTTTTCTACCGAGGACATTGGTGAGACTTCTGTAATCTGCAGTTTGCAGACTTCAGCGGACACCAGGAACAGTTCAAAGAGGCGGCAATCGGCGTCGTCGCACTGTCGGTTGATAAGGAGGAGGATGCTCGCAAAATGGTTGAAAGGCACAGAGTCGGTTTTCCAGTCGTGTACGGGCTGGATGTGAGGAAAGAAACAGAAAAAATCGGCGCGTACTTTGATAGTGAGGGCGGTTACTTTCAACCCGCCAATTTCATCTTACGCAACGGAAGAGTGATCCAGGTAACCTATTCCAGTGGCCCGCTAGGGCGCCTTCAGGCCCAACATGTACTCATGTTGGTCGACCACTATCGCAAACAGGAAAAGCGGTAAGAAGGAGGACAATCATGGCGGATGCTTTTACTATTTCGCCTCACAGCAGCGAGTTCGGACCGAGCCCGCGGTGGGTGCGCGTCTATTTCAACCGGCAGCTCATTGCTGATAGTAAAGACATGATGTTGCTCCGTGAAACCAACTGTCTGCCGCTCTACTATTTCCCGAAGAAGGACGTGCGGATGGACTGTCTCCAACCGAGCGACCGTACGACCCATTCTGACCGGAAAGGCGAAGGTATTTTTTGGCATG
>JAHFAO010000215.1 GCA_023250515.1 Deltaproteobacteria bacterium
CTCCCTATCTGTCTCTGTATCACTCAAATATCATGCTGGTGAAAGTGACCGCAGAGCCGGTCTCCGGGGTAAAGGCTTGACTGTATTTAAGACATCGTCCCTGTTTCCCATCCAACAAATGAATCAACGAATAAAGCGGCGAGAAGCCGCATATCCGTCTTCGATCCTGGTCCTTCGCGATCTCATGGAAGAAGCCTGGCGCGTCCAAGGAGGCAAGCCTTTCGATAAGGCGCTGATCTTCCTCTTCTACCCATTTCAGAAAGTCCGGCGTTATTGGCTCGCGGTCGCCGAACTGCATTCCTACGTGAGACAAATCCACTCCGGCAACAAAGCAGACGCGCCTCTTATCTTTCTCTACTAGCTCCCGCAACGCATTGAGAAAGTTTCCTATCCTAGAATCGTTTTCGCGAAGGGTACGGCCCTGAACCATAGCGTGGAAAGAGGAGACCAGAATAGGGACGATCTTAAAGGGTTTGTTCCTCCCCGATAACCCTGCCTGCCTGTGGGCAACGTACTTTAAAAAGACCGCCTGAAATTCAAGAGAGTGCTCTGTGCGGTGAAGGTGCTCTTCAAGGAAGAGATCTCCGGCGTATTTTTCCTTTAACTCACGGACAAACTCCTTATCTGTCTCAACGGTACCGAGGGGGGTGACAAAATCTTTTAGTGTCGCCGTGAAGGGGCTTTCCCCGCCGCAGTGAGATGTGCCGAGAAGGATGTAGAGATCCGCACCAGGAGTCTCGACGAGCTCTTTGTATGCCCAGGCATAGCAAGGCCCGCCGCGATGAAAATCAATGTGGGGGGCGACAATGGCCTTCGGGGTATGGCTAGCCTGGTCCTGATTTGGTTGTCCGGGCCCCTTTGGAGGTTGAAAATAGCCCGCAAGCTGAGTGCTGAGCTCTACTGGATCCTCTTTATAAACCGATCCAGCGTGGGCCGGTGGACGGATGGGTGAGCGGCGAAATTCTTCTATGATTCTTCCCTGATGCTCAAAAAACCGCTCGCTGTAAAGATAGAAATGGTTGTCAAGGAGGTCGATAATCTTTTTCAGGTCCTCGCTGAAGAGAAGATCGCCGAATCTTTGACAATAGACAGCTTGAATGTCGACCAGCGAGTGCTGGCCGTCAAAATGGGACAAGATATAGTAGGCTATAGGAGATACCACCAGGGGTTTGGCAAAATGTTGGGGGTCTCTTAGACAGACGAGAGTCTTTCCCTCTTGCTGGATCGGGAAGGCCTCAACAGGCCGAAGGCGCGGATGATCATCCATAAGCGTTATTAAATGACTTTTTCTTTATATCCCTGTCAAGCCCTTCTTCTGGATTACACCGGAATCAGTGGCCGGAATGGACCGGAAAACGCAAAAAGGAGCAGGACCGTTAAGGAGCAGCCTTCTTTGAGGGTTTTAGAGAGGATGGGGTCTGAGGAGATTGTCGATCGGGTGTCCAAGTATTTCGGACTCAAGCGTTAATAAAGAAGCGTAGTGGGTATCGGGATCAGAGGGGGGTGTTGATGGAGATGATGTATCGTTACGGGAAAATCTATCAGAAGCAGATTGGAGAGTACCTTGGAGGGATGGATTATACGGCGGTGAGTCATGAGCGTCATAGGGTGAGAAGGAGAATGGAGCAGGATTCGAAGATAAAACGGTGGGTCAGAGATCTTGATTGATTCCACCCTAATCTCATAGTACAAGATTTGACCCTATGGTGGTGGTGCACTCTTCAGGGGACGCGCCGCTTTACGTGCACCTTTACGTGCACTGCGCAGGAACACAAGGGCCTAAGCCTAAGGAGGAGACGATGACCACGAGATCGCCTGATCCAAGTGAGACGGGGTCAATCTTCGCGTCCGGCGAGGTCGCCGAACAATGGCACCGTGGAAAAGCGGAGCGTGACGAGGTCAATGCGCCAGCGAACGAGATGATGCTCAACCTAGCCAATCTCTGCGCCGGTAATAGAGTTCTCGACGTGGCGGCTGGCACAGGGGACCAGACGCTCATGGCGGCTCGACGCGTCGGACCGACGGGCTACGTATTGGCCACGGATATTTCTACCAGCATGCTGAACTTAACTGCCGAGGCGGTGCGAAATGCTGGCCTCACCAACGTTGACACACGTGTCATGGATGCCGAGAACATCGACCTCGACACAGACTCGTTCGACGCGGTCATATGCCGGATGGGTCTCATGTTGTTTTCCAATCCGGTCAAAGCGCTTATCGGGATGCACCGAGTGGTGAAGCCCACAGGGAAGGTTGTCGCCCTTGTGTGGTCGACTGAGGAGAAGAACCCGTGCCGCGGGCTTCCTCTCGCGATTGTTCGCCGCTTTGGAAGCAATTTATCCGCGGTGCCGGGACTACGCTTGATGTTCGCCCTCGGCGAACCCGGTATTCTTGAAGATACCTTCAGGGCGGGTGGTTTCCACGATGTAGCCGTCCGTGCGGTTACGACACGATGGTGTTTTCCGTCTACCACCGAGGCTATCCGAGCCACGAAGGGCTCTTTCCCAGGTCTGCAGCGCATTATGGCCCAGCTGAGCGACGCAGAGCGTGAGCTAGCTTGGACCGAAATTGAACAACAGCTCAGCCAGTTTGGGGGTCCGAACGGCTTCGAGGCGCCCGGCGAGGTGCTAATCGGGGTCGCGACCAAGTAGGAGAGGAAAAGGAGACATTCTATCTAGAGGCTAACTTTGCGCTTCAGACCGATCGCTAAGAGCGACGGCGGAGCTTGGCGTTAGACTATCGCGCATGGCCCATGCTAAACTTCATCCATACGATTTGAGTGGGACCTGGAGAAGGCGGCCTCAGATTTCACAAAGCATGGCGTGGCGTTCGAGGAGGCCATCCCCGTCTTCGGTGACCCACTCGCGACAACCATTTCAGATCCCGATCATTCGGCAGGTGAGGAGCGATTTCTCACCACCGGGCTTTCAACCCAGCAGAGGGTGCTGATCGTCTGGCACACCGAAGGCGACGACGTAATTCGGATTATCGGTGCGCGCGAAGCAACACCCAGAGAACGGAGGATTTATGAGTCAGGCGAATAAACCAAGCAAAGACGAGATGAGGCCAGAATACGACATTCGCGGAGGTGTGCGGGGGAAGTACTACGAGCGCTACAAGCAGGGGACCAATGTGGTAGTACTTGACCCCGATGTCGCCGCAGTATTTCGGGACTCTCAGTCCGTCAATCAGGCGCTCCGCCTGCTGATCGATCTCGCAAAAAGCCAGGCAGGGTAAGGCATCGCAGCCATAGTCTAACTTTCGCTTCAGACCGATCGCTAAAGGCGCCGCCTGAGCTTAACGTTACACTGTCCATGCGACATAAATGAGGTTTTTTTTCCTTCTCTATCAAGCCCTGCGCAACCTAAAGCTCTCAAGGCTCCTTGATTTGGAACAGGATAAAGGGGACAGGCTACTTTTTCCTTGTCACGCCCCGCAGAGCGATGGTAAGAAGCTGCCATGCCAAGAATTCCTCGGGGCCAGACGGCTGGCTATGCCTATCACGTCCTGAACCGGGGCAATGCCCGAACTCAGGTCTTTCACAAGGGTGAAGACCATGAAGCCTTTTTGGAGCTACTTGCTGCAGCCAAGGTGCGTCATAGTGTAAAAATCTTCGCGTTTTGTCTGACGCCGAACCATTTTCATCTCGTCTTGGAGCCTTCTTCCAGCACGGCACTCAGCCAATTCATGCAGTGGTTGCTGACAGCCATGTTCGCCGCTACCATCGGCACTATCACAGCAGCGGACATGTTTGGCAGGGACGTTTCAAAAGTTTTCCGATCCAAAGAGACGAACATCTACTGACGGTAATGCGTTACGTTTTGCAAAATCCGGTTCGGGCCGGACTAGTACGGTCGCCGCGGGAATGGCCGTGGTCGAGTCTTCAAAGGAGCAATCTCGCCGACCCTTACCCAATAAATGGTCAGACAGACTGGAGCATAGCTGTTGATGGGCCGCTGTCAAATCGGGACTTGGAGTTTGTTCGCGAATGTATTAACCGGCAGAGACCATTCGGTGCTTCGCGGTGGCAGACTGATGTCGCCAAGCGTCTTGGCTTAGAAACCACCATGAGAGCGCGGGGGAGACCGAGAAGTGAAGATAAAAAGTAGCCTGTCCCCTTTCCTGTCTGCGTTTTATCCCCAATGCCACGTCGGGGATTCTGTCGAGACTCATCACTGCTAGGCATCAGGGATAAAACGCTATACGTTAGCGCCACAGTCTGTTGACCTTACGGATGCGCAGGGCTATACTTCGGATATCCGTAGGAGGTGGAACGATGATCACTAGAGTCCAGAAGTGGGGCAATAGCCAGGGGCTTCGCTTGAGCAAGAAACTGCTGTCGGATGTCGAAATCGGCGTGGGGGACGCAGTGGACGTGGCTGTGCGCGAGGGCACCCTCATTGTGACACCCGTTCGCCGCGTGCGAGGCGGGCACGATCTGCGTGAACTCGTCGGCCGCATCCCCAAGGACTACAAGACAGAGGAACTCGACTGGGGGCACCCCGCCGGCAGGGAGGTCTGGTAGATGGCGGAGTATGTCCCACGCAAGGGGGACTTCATCGCCCTCACCTTCGATCCTCAGTCCGGCCACGAGCAACGTGGGCGTCGTCCCGCCTTGGTGGTCAGCAACGACCTCTTCAACAGGCACACGGGTCTTTGCATCGCCTGCCCCATCACCAACACGCGCCGCGACTACCCTTTCCACGTGTCGATTCCCGAAAGCCAAGACGTGACCGGCTTCGTCATGGTCGAGCAGGTCAAGTCGGTCGACTTCCGTTCCCGGAAAGCGAGGCGCATCGGGAAGGCGCCAGAGCAGGTCTTGCAGGAAGCGCTCTCGATTCTCGATGCGTGCATCTACTGAGCGCTAACCACCGCATCCAGCAGCCGGCGCTTCACGCCGCAGCTGATGCGGATAGCGTTATCTGCCGCCTCCCATGGATAAAAGGTGACGGTGAGCGTTTACTCCACAAGCAAAAGAGGGATCGGTTCGGTACGATTGTTTTTCTTACCAGTCAGGATCTTTCGGCCCTCTGGAACAGGGACCCAGCCATTGTGCTTGTGGGCCTCCTTGAATTCCTAGGTTACCTCATCATAGGCGTTTTGGCCT
>JAHFAO010000216.1 GCA_023250515.1 Deltaproteobacteria bacterium
GGCTACGTACACGTAGCGGCCAACCTTAAGAAGCTGCATGCCATCCCCATGACCATTCAGATCATGGTGCGCCACCAACTGCACATTCCAACTTTCGCTTCCGGCCTGCATATCCTTTATCTTAGCTTGCATCCTATTTATTCTCTTTCTAATCTTCGACCCTTTATCCCTTTAACCTTTGGATGGGTACCTTTTCACCATTTCGGTAAAGAAGCCTTCTTTCTCGAGCTCCTGAAGGAAGCTAAGATCAACAAACTGCTCTGGTTTGGCGCTCTTCGCCTGAGGCAATTGAGGCGCGACCATATCCAGCATGAACTGGATTCCTTTGAGAGTGGGGTAGGGTTTCTTTGGAATCATCTTGATATAGCCCTGGTAAGAGTCTTCGAGGACATCGGAGTCATTCGTGCGCATATACTTCGCGAAGACCCTCTGGGCCTCCTTCTTGTTGGCGTAGATGAAATAGATAGCCTCGACGAAGCCCTTGAGAGCGGACTTCACCACATCCCGGTTGCCTTTGATGAAATCGCGGGAGGTGGCAAAGCCATTGCCTTGGACTTCGACCCCCAGATCGGCGATCTGCAGGAGCTCGGTAAAGCCCGCCTTTCTCGCCACCGGGGCCGCGGAGGTGCTGAAGAAGGTGGCATCGAGTTTTCCCGAGGTCAATCCAGCTAGGCGCTCGGCGTCGGCACCACTGGGAATGAGCGCCACGTCCTTGTGCGGCTCCAGGTTCAAGTGTTTAAGGAGGATAAGGGCCGCATAGTGCGTCGCGGAATTAAAGCCGCTCACGCCGAAATTCTTTCCTTTTAGCTGCTCCAGCCTGTTGATGCCGGGACGGACGAAAACGATCTGATCGTACTTGGTTTCCACCGCCGCGACGAGCACCAGACTGTAGCCCTGCAGGTTCGCCTGCACGACCGTGCCGATGTTCACGATCGGCGGATCGCCGGAAGCCAGGGCCTGGGTGGCTATCTGGCCTCCGCGAAGAAAGATGGGCTCCACCTCCAGCCCGTACTTTTTGAAGAGTCCCTCTTCTTTGGCGACCCAAACATTGCTCTGCCTGAAGCTCAAGGAAGGGTAGCCGATGCGGATCTTTTTGAGCTGTTGGGCATTCGCTGGTCCAGAAATGAAAAACTGGATTAGTGCGCTGAGGGCGACGATAGTGGAAAGGACTTTCATGAGACACCTCGCTGAATCATTGTGGCGGATGCTACACGAAATCGCCAGGGAGTGTAAAGGGTCACCTAAGCGCCCACAACAAGCTAGTGGTATGTCTCTAAAATACCTTTACAACGATTTACCTTTTCCGTTCGCCCTGAGCAAGTCGAAGGGTGAATCTTTTCAACGTCTTTTTCTTCGTGGTTCGACAAGCCTGTCCTGAGCACCGTTCGTTCCTTCGACGCGCTCAGGACGAACGGTGGCGAAGGGATCACCACGAACGGTGAGTAAAGCTTTTTATGAGACACTACACTAGAGCGCCCACCTCACTCTCTATCGATAGAGTTCCTGATCGTCGCCTCTATCCTTATGAAGTTGGATTTTGGGGAAGATGGAAAAACGGCCCGGTCCTCCCTGAAGCATAAAATCCACAGGGATGAAGCCTTGGAGCAATGGGATCGGGAGCTGGAGTCCTGCGAATCCTCTCCGGGATATGCTGCCCTGGATCGGCGGGAGCCTAAATCGAACCCCCTCCCTCTCGGTCTCGCTCAGGAGCTGGTGATCAAGTACTTTGGAAAAAGCCGTGGAGGAACCAGTTGCCTCCCGCACTAGAGTAAGGGTAGCATCATCCCCTGACTCTGCACTCTTCTTGTCAAGTTCACCCCTAATCAGAGGCAAGGGCAGATTTTTAATCCCTCCCGGGCTCCCCTTGGCACGGGCGTGGACATCCTCCATGGCCACATCATAATTCTTCTTTCTTAACGTGATTTGGAACCTGTCGCTGGTTTCTTTAGTGATCGGATAGCCCTGGCTTTGAGTCCCCCAGGGGGTTTGAAAATGGAGAAGGATCTCTCTATCGCTTAAGAGATTGACCCCTCGATCTGCCAGCTCCAGGTTGCTTAAGTTCCCGTCGAAGAGCGTCGGTTTTAGCTGCAGCCCCGCCGGGCCATAGAGCTCTGGGTTCTCCATGAGGAATTTCTTACTCATCCGGAGTCCTTGATTTTCGATTTTCGTGAGCTGAGCCAGTTTCTGGGTTGCTTCTTTGGCAGCGGCGCTTTCTGGATAGTCATCAAGGATCGCCTTCAAATAGGATTCCCGGGCGCTTCTTTCTCCACTTCTTTCGGCTGCGCGCAAGAGGTTCTTGGCCGCCTTGTCCTTTAAGTCGGCTATCCTTTTCTCCGTGGCCTTACCGGACATCTCGTGGTAGGCAATGGCCTTGTCATACATCCCTACCTCCTCATAGGCATCGGCCAGGAGCGTATAGACCTCAGTAGCACTTTCGGATTGTGGGTGATTGCGGATGTAGTCCACTCCTTTATCAATGACGGATTCGTAAGAGATTGGGTTTGAGGTAAGGACCTGAAGGAGGTTGGTCCCGATCATGATCACGTTGGCCGCTGCCACAGAGGTCGCGCCGGCTGGACCTGACGTGATAAGCGGGGCAGTGCCGTAGAGGAGGTTCTTCTTTAGGAAATCCTCTCCTAGAAGAACGTATTTGACGGTTTCAAGGCGGTGTTGTGTGCGCGCCTCGCGGAATGAAGCTAGGAGATTGTATTCAGAGCTCTTCAGGAGGGATTCGGCCCTTCTTCTTTCGTGAGGGGCATTGGAAGAGCGCGCAATCTGCTGCAAGACCTTTTTTGCCTCTTCGTGTTGACCCTTGATTTCCAAAGCGACGGCGTTGGCATCTCTGGCCGACTCAGCTAAGGGCTTTTCCCGGTATTTTTCTTCCAGCACTCGCGCTTGGGCTTCGATCTGCTCCTTATCTCTGAGGGTCAAGGCGTCGAGGAGATCCCTAAAATCTCGGTCCTCTTCCGGCTTTGTGGTATCCCGTCGTGTTGCAACCGAGAGTCCTTTTTTCCTTTCTTCCTCCTGCCGTTGGGAGTATTTCCTTAGCTGTTCAAGGCCGTGGTTCACTTCACGCGAGGAGGGATCGATGAGGGCCGCCGTCTCGTAGTGGAACTCTGCCCTGGTAAACTCTTTTTTCGCAAAAGCCTCTTCGGCCTTCTCGATCTGTTTTTGAACCAGGACGCTCTTTCTCTTTTTTTCCAGGGCCTCCACCTGCTTTTGGATCTCCCCTTTTTTGGGGTCATCGGGATGCCGCTTGAGATGTTCAAGGTAAAGGGCCAACGCCTTTCTCTCCTCGATGGGCATCTCCACCGAAGCCAACGTAAGGAGCTGACTCATGGCGGACTCTGCAGCCGCCCCGATGTAGGAGCCCGACAAAATGCTAACCAGATCCACGGAGCTTAGGAGGCGGTTCAACATGGCGCCCCACCGGTTGGTGATGCTCTTTCTTATAAGTTCGTCGGCCTGCGTAAGTTCATCGTTGCGAAGCCTCGATTCGATCGTCTGTTTCTGTTGCGGCGACGTAGAGGAGGCCAGCGCCTTCCTCTGGGCTGCCAGGTAGCGGTCACGATCTTGGATCGTGTTGTGGAAAAGATCCAACACATGTTCTGTTAGACCTGTGACTGTGCGCCTCTCTTTTTTAAGTTCGGCGTCTTTATTCATGAAGAAGCGGCTGTGGCTCTCCAGGGTACCCTCTCTGTTCGTCAGGGCATCGATGAGGGCCTCGCGTACCCGTTTGTCCACCTCGTCAGGAAAGAATTGGGGAGGGGGAGGGGGCTTATCAAAGGGGTTGTACTCGGGTAGAGGATTGAGAATTTTATCCAGGATAGACTCTTTTTCTTGTGCAAAGGGCTTCCCAGGCGCTAGGAGAGAATAGCCCATGAGGGAAAAGACTGTGAGGACCGCCGTGATAGTTCGCTTCACCGATTGAGTCTCCTCATTTTTTCCGTTAAACCCCGCAACCCCTCAATCTTCCCCTGGGCTTCTATCTTCTCCAGGATCCCATCCACTTGTGCTACCTCCGTATAGAGCCTTAGGGCGGACTTTGCAAACTGATCGAAGGTCTCTGGCTCAAAGGTCAGCCCCTCGGGGTCGTTTTGGGCCCCGTACTCCTTTGCTAGAAGAGCGTAGAAATCGCCAAAATCCAAGAGGTATCGATAAAGATTTTTACTTTGACGATGCTTGGTAACAAGCTGGCTGTAACCTAGGATGACCAACTGGTTGCCGTCTTTCAATCGGTACCGGTTGAGTTCCACAAAGGCCACCTTGGCCCGATCGATCTTTTCCTCTTCCACCTGTGCGAGATACTCGTAGGGTGTCCCTTGGTACTTGCGAATCAACTCGTTCCAGGCGCTTACCTTTTCATCCAGTGCCTTGGTGTATTCGAAGGGGTCCTCGGTGGGCAGGGGCTTTTGCAGGATACGTTTGAAAGACTCGAGCACCTCAAGGTTTTTGACGGCTTCGGCTCCCAGGCGACCATCCGATTCGGCCACCTTCCGGTAATGGGCGATGGCCTGGTCATATTCCCTGAGTCTCTCATAGGCTGTAGCCTTGTTGAATTGGATGACGTCAGAGAATTGACCGGGATTTTTCTTTTCATAGTCTTCGAGGCGAATCAGGGTCGCCTTCATGATATTGATCCCTGTGACATCCTTGGGGATAGGGAAGCGGTAGACGTCTTCTCGGGCGAGCCTTTGAAAATCTTTGACAATATCTAGGAGGCTTGCAGCAGGCTGATATTGTGGTTCCGGGACGACTCTGGTGGCACATCCGGAGCTTAAGAAGATAGCAACGGCTAAGGCAACGCTGATTTTGGACCCTTCGACTAAGCTCAGGACAGGTTTGAGATTCTTACGCTCCGAAACGTGGGAATTTATCTCTGACATTTTATGCTCAGTCGTAGGAGCCATTTTTTGTCTGAACCGAATTTCGAATTTTATTTAACTTGGCGGCCTTTGCGCCTTTGCGCGAAATTTGTTTTTCTTTTTTCCTCGCGCCAAGACGCCAAGCACGCAAAGAAAACTTTGGTTGTCCTTGGCGCCCTTTGCGCCGTTCGTGTTGTCT
>JAHFAO010000217.1 GCA_023250515.1 Deltaproteobacteria bacterium
ATTGAAAAGATCTCCTCCTTGGTAATGATGCGAAAATTATTAGGGATGCAGGCAAAGGCCAAGAGGATATCGAGAAAGCTCGCGTGGTTTGGCATAAAGATGTAGGTTTTCTCAGGATCAAGACGCTCCAAGCCCTCGATCTGAACCCGGAGTCTCGCTAAGGCGAGGTTAGTCCTGGCCCAATAGGTGAGATATCGATGGGCTATATTCCCCTTGGCGTCAAAAAAACTCGCCAGGTAGCTTCCCACTCCCCAAAAAACCACAAGAGGGAAAAAAAAGAGGATAACGAAAAGCTGGTAAGGAAAAAGCAGCAACCTCCGCAACAAATGCTTAGCCTCCACTGAAGACAGATTAACTCATAGCATAGGACAGTCAAACCGTACAGGCAGATGGCAAAGGGTGATGGCAAAGGGATATCATCCTGTGTTAAAAAATGGGTCAAAAAAGCGGGAGCGGAGGATCATGAGTGGGCCAATGGCACTTACCCTCACGCAGGAGGCGTGGGAAGAGATTTCTCGTCACGCTGCGGAAACCTTTCCCGAAGAGTGCTGCGGGGTCATTCTCTATTACGGCAATACCGACGAGGTGCGCCGTCTGAGGAACATACAAAATCAGCTCCATGCCCTCGATCCAGAGACCTACCCCCGCGATGCCTCTATCGCCTATGCCATGGACCAGAAAGAGCTGGATTCCATCATCCACGAAGCCGAGACTACCGGCGCAAGGATAAAAGCCTTCTACCACTCCCACCCTGATCATGAGGCCTACTTTTCCCAAGAAGATAGGGCCTTTGCTACCCCATTCGGAGAACCGACCTACCCTGAGTGTGCCCAGATCGTCATCTCCATTTATGACAGGGCCGTAAGGCGGATCTCCGCCTACGCCTGGGCACAGGAAAAGAAGGATTTTGTCGAGATCGCTCTCAGGAAAATCTAGTCCGAATGAAGGAGCCTAGGGATCACAGCATCAATGTGCGCGGGCTAAAAATCCACTATCTGGAGTGGGGAGAGCGAGGAGGGGAACCATTGATCCTGATCCATGGCTTCCTGGATCACGCCCGAAGCTGGGAGCCTTTTGTTGCATCCATGCAAAAAAAATTTAGGAAACCTATGTGGATCGTCGCCCCAGACTGTCGCGGACATGGAGAAAGCGGATGGGTTGGAGCCGGGGGCTACTATCATTTTCCTGACTACCTTTTTGACCTGGACTCCCTGATCCATAACCTAGGAGCTTCCTATGTAACCCTGATGGGTCACTCCATGGGTGGGACCATCTCCTTCCTTTACACAGGCACTTTCCCCAAGCGGGTCAGAAGGCTCATTTTGGTCGAGGGGATGGGTCCTCTCGGTCTCAACTTTTCTGACGCCCCGCCACGGATGGAAAAATGGATCTCCGAAGTCAAAGCATTGGGGCGAAAAAGGCCCGCCGAGTATTCGACTCTGGAGGAAGCCGCGCAGCGGCTACAGCGAAAAAATCCTCGGTTAAAGCTGGACTTGGCGCTCCATTTGGCGCGCTGGGGAATGAAACAGGCAGACAACGGAAAATGGGTCTGGAAATTCGATCCGCTCCACCGGACCACCGCACCCCAACCTTTCTATTCGGAGCAGGCCCTGGAGTTCTTCCGCCGCATTGAATGCCCGGTACTGCTCATTCAGGGAAAAGAAAGCCACCAGGCTCTTCGACCCGATATGCAGGAGAGATTAAAGGCCATAGCCCATCGAACCTTGGTAGAGATTAAAGATGCCGGTCACCTGGTCCACCACGACAACCCGGACGGGCTGGCTGATGTCGTGGCAGAATCCCTCAGGGAATGAGGCCTTAGCTTACCCTCAACTTGCCGAGATCGACTAAATCCTCACCAACATGAGGTTAGTTCAAGTTCGGGGAGACGAGCAACGAACGAGGGGCCATGGCTACCGGCCCATCATCTCCCGAGCCGTCTTCCGTGCGAAGCCGGCTGGGGGCTGGAACTCCACTGATGGGACCGTCCGGCTTTCCGCTTTGACAACCTCGACGATTGCGCCACTGCCGCTCCGGTCCATGGTTCGAACTGGATAGCCTTCGCTGGCAAGCCTCCACGAGGGATCGGCTCCGAAGCGCCCCCGTTGTGCCTGCGAAGGGCTGCAGCCTGATAGCTTCGCCATCTCGACCGCAAACTGCTCGAGCTTCCGGGGGTCTAACTCGCGCCACGCGGTAATGCCCTTGGCGATCCAGAGTTCCGACTGCAGTTTCCCGTCAGCCAGGACGTCGTAGCGGACCGCTGGATACCCCGCGATCGTGGCTTGCTGCCCACCCTTCCTTACCTCAATCCGTGGCTCACGACAGGCTTGGGCCTGCCCCATCTGCGAGCGCATCATCTCCTCCATCATCTTACGCTGCTCAGGCGGCAATCCCTTCATCGCCTCCTGCATCTCTTTCATCGCCCCCGCCATTGCGCCCTGCATCGCCTGGACATAATCTTGCACCGTTGAAGTGACGTAGTAGCGTCGTTCATAATCCACCTGGGTGATTGTCTGGGCGTCCAGATCCAAAATGAAGGCCGTGGTCGTTTTCCCACCCTCTGACAGCAGTAGTGTCTTCATCCGGTTGGTTTGCACCAACACCTGGTGCCGGCCACCCTCGCCACCCTTGACCACCTCATCGATGACCCAACCTGCCCACCCCTGGCCACTCAGGGCAAAGGTAGTAGCCAAGATAGTTCCCAAGACAGCGCGATATGAAGACATTGTAAAACTCCTTTCAGAATATCTTGACCCCATATTCCTGTCAGAGAACATTTTCAACCCTTGCGGATCACCTGCCCCTACCCACTTTTAGTCACAAGGGACCAGTTTCAAGATTCGCACAAAGGGAGACTGGACAGCGCCGATAAGCTGCTTATCAACAAGGTTGATCTATTCAGCGAACCCTGTTATGGTCGGCCAAAGAGGTTAAAGCCCCCGATGAGAGAGGTGGAGAGAAAGAGACTTTTCTTACGCGTAGGCGACGAGGTCTCCCACAACGGCTATCATCAGTGGGGCATCGGAGTCGTGGTAGAGGTGATGACCTCTTCAGTTCCGGGAGGCACCTGTTTGGCACGAATCCGTTTTCAGGACGGCCAGCTACGAGTCTTCAACAACGATATGGATAGTGAAGGGTGCTGTTACTACTTCGGCGTCCGGCGTTATTGGAATCCCTCCCATGGTGTCAACGTTCTACGCTCCAAATTTTTCCTCCCGAAAGAACAGGGCTAATGTCCAAGTTAACAAAGATCAAGTTACTCAGCGTCGCGCTCCTCATCTTAGCCTTGCTATCTCCTCTTCCGCTGTCCGCTGACGACCTCATAGAGAACACTGGGGTCGGTATTGGCATCACTGCCGGAAATATGTGGTTTGTGCCTGTAAAGGCTATTTCGTTCTTTTGGGGACTGACTGAAGGGGCTTTGTCTTGGATCCTTTCCGGGGGGAACACAGACTTGACTCTCCAGATTTGGGAGGATACCACGCAGGGACCTTACCTCATCACGCCACATGTGGCACGAACCGCTATTGGAGAGAGGCCAGAGTTAGAACGGAAATAGCTGCCAGTATCGACCAACTCGGCTTGAAAAAATTCCGGCAAAAACCCCAATGAAATTACCGCTCGTAGCTCCGCGACATAGGAACTTGCAAAATGCTCTTCCCCTCGCTCTCTTCTATGTAGCGGATGAAGCGGTACTTGTTTTCCAGCTCATCGTAGCGAAGTGGGGGGACCTTCGTCCTTCCTGCCTCTATGCAAGCCCAAATGAAGTGCGGCCCGTCGTTCTCCAAAGCGTAGGTCACTGCGTTCTCCAGTTCCTGCACACTGGCCACACGCCTTGAGCTTCGAATGCCCGCCCCTCGAGCCACAGCGGCAAAATCGATGCTCTCAGCCGAGGAAACCGTGGGCTCGCCACCCGAGGATTCATACTGCCGATTGTCCCAACAGATGTGAATAAGGTTCTTCGGTTGATGAAGGCCAATCGTTGCCAGAGAACCGAGGTTCATCCAAAGGGCTCCGTCACCATCGAAGACGAATACCTTACGACGAGGAAGGGCGATAGCCAGACCCAGACCTATAGAGGAGCAAAGTCCCAGGGTCTTCACCTGGATATTACCATCTCTCGGTCTCACCGCATTCCACTCGCTGGTCGCGCCACCAGCCGTAGTGACAAACAGCTCATCCTTAATCATGGGGGCAATGGCCTGGAGGCATTCGTATCGCTTCATACCCTCCTCCCTTTACAGGACCGCCCGCGAGAGAAGCAAAGCCACGGGACGTTTCGAGGCCTCAGCGGCAGTCCTGGCGTCGATGATTTGCTGCTTGACCTTGGCCGGATCTCTCATCACGGTGTATTTGATCCCCAGTCCCTGCAGGACAGGCTCGGTCAAAAGTCCAATCATATGGAAGGCATTGTCTCCCATGTCACCGGCGTAATAGACCAAGAGCAGTATCGGGATACCAAACTGGAGGGCTGTAGTCGTGATGCCGTTGCAACTATTCATGAGGCCCCCGTTCTGCATCAAGATCGCGGTCCGCCTCCCGCCTAGGTAGGCGCCCGTACAAACCCCTATCCCCTCTTCCTCGCGTCCCACAGGAACGTGGGTAATATCCTTATCCTCGGAGAGCAAGTTCAGGAGCTCCAAGAGATTGATATCTGGCACGCTTGCCACCAAATCAATGCCGGCCTCCTTAAGACCTGCGAGGATCTGTCGAGATCCTTCCAGAGTTCCCATGTTGGTTACCTCCCTAACCGAAGGGTAGTTAATCCCAATCCGACAAAAAACTCCGCTTCTTGAATGATGCGTCGAGCGATAGTTCCCTCTCCCCCTCGCGCCCTCGCGGGAGAGGGAAAGGTGAGGGGGCGCTGCCAAACCTCGGTCACCCTCACCTCAGTCCTCTCCCGTTCAGAGACTGTGTCGCAATCGGCCGTTCGCCCTTCGACAAGCTCAGGACGAACGGCTAAGTGATTGATTTTCCGTGTGCCGTCGTCCGTTCGTGGTGAGCCTGTCGAACCATGAACGGACTTA
>JAHFAO010000218.1 GCA_023250515.1 Deltaproteobacteria bacterium
ATGAAATAAGGAGGAAGAGGGCCATGATTTCTCTCGCAAGAAGGTTTTCTCTCATGCGTCTTGCAATGCTGGCGATTTCAATTCCGCTCCTAACTTCGGGGGCAATGGGTCAAGATGTCTATCCGTCACGCCCGATCCAGATAGTGGTGCCTTTCCCGCCAGGAGGGGTTGCTGACGTGGTCGCCCGGGCCGTTACCCCGGCGCTGGAGCGAATCCTTAAGCAGCCAATGGTGATCGTCAATAAAGCGGGAGCGGCCGGTGCGGTGGGGATGCAATTTGCGGCTACGAGCAAACCGGATGGCTACACGCTCATGGTTGCTCTGGTCAGCATCTCGACCATTCCTGAAGTTGACCAACTCTTTGGGAGAACACCGGCATATAGCCGGGAGCAGTTCGCTCCTATTGCCCGCCTGAGCGCTGATCCTCCCATTCTTGTCGTGCGCTCCAGCGCTCCATGGAAGACGGTAGGCGATCTTATAGCCGACGCCAAGCGCCGTCCTAGGGAGATCGTCTTTAGCTCCTCCGGTCTTTATGGGGCCTCGCATGTGCCTATGGAGATCTTCATGCATGCCGCCGGTATCAAGATGCGCCATCTTCCAACCACCGGCGGGGCGCCGGCCATGACCGCTGTTCTAGGGGGACACGCGGCGATGTGGGCCTCACCACCGGCCTTGGCCTTCTCCCATATAAAGGCGGGGAGCCTTCGCGTCCTGGCCAACTTCGGCGGGCAGCGGCTAGCCGCCCTACCGGAAATCCCTACGCTCAAAGAGCTGGGTTACAATGTGGAGTACTATCTCTGGGCCGGGCTGTTTGCCCCCAGGGATACCCCAGCGACCGTCTTACGGCTCCTGCGCGGAGCCGCCCGCCAAGCCGTTGACGACCCGGGGTTTAAGTCCGCCATGACCAAGGTAGAGACCCCCGTCGCCTACTTGGACGCCGATGAGTTCCAAAAATTCTGGGATGAGGATGCCAAGATGCTGAGCGAGGCAATCCGGAGAGTGGGTAAGGTCGAGTAGCAGACTCCTATTTCAAAAGGTCATGAGAAGGTCGCAGGCTCTTAAGATTGTCGGTAGCGCCCAGCCGCGGTTGGATGGAAAGGAAAAAGTTACCGGAAAGGCCACCTATACCAGTGACATCGAGCTTCCCGGAATGGCTTATGGAAAAATCCTAAGGAGTTCTTTTCCCCATGCCAGGTTGGTCAGGATTGATACCCACAAAGCCGAGAGGCTGCCCGGCGTCATCACGGTTCTCACCAGGGAAGATGTGAATGGGTTCAAGCTCTTTGGCGCAGCTTACAAAGACCAACCCGTCGTGGCCATCGATAAGGTCAGATATGTCGGTGATCCGGTGGCGGCGGTAGCTGCGGTGGATGAGGCTACTGCTAATGAGGCGCTGACCCTGATAGAGGCGGAGTATGAGGAGCTTCCGGCCGTTACAACTATCGAGGAGGCGCTTAAGCCTAATGCCCCGTTGGTCCACGAGGCTGCCTCCACCAGCGGGGAACTCCATGGCTATCACTACGAACCTCCCAAGGAGTTCAAGGGAACCAACATCTGTTACCGTTTCAGCTATGCTAAAGGGGATATTGTTGAGGGGTTCAAGAAGGCCGGTCATATCTTTGAAGATACCTTCACCTTCGGGCGCGTGCAGCATTACTCTATGGAGCCCCATGCCACCATTGCCCAGGTCGAAGGAGACAGGCTCACGCTTTGGGCCTCAACTCAAGACCCGTTTACGCTGCGGGAGCATTTAGCGGAGATCTTCGACGTTCCACTCAATAAGGTGCGTATTATCGTCCCCTATGTCGGCGGGGGCTATGGCGGGAAACTCTCGGTCAAGACGGAGCCGCTCGTTGCAGCCTTGTCTTGGAAGGCCCGTCGACCCGTCAAAGTCACACATTCCGTTGAGGAAAGCTTCAAAACCGTCACGCGCCATCCGGCGCGCTTTCGCCTCAAGACTGGAGTTGGCCGTGATGGACGCTTGATTGCCAGAGAGTGTGAGATCTACATGGAGACAGGGGCTTACGCGGATGCGGGCCCTCGGGTTACGCAAAAAGCGGGCTATCGAGCACTCGGTCCTTACCGCATCCCTCATGTGAGGACCGACGCCTACACGGTGTATACCAACACGGTCCCTGCCGGGGCCTTTCGTGGGTTCGGTACCCTCCAAGTCACGTGGGCCTACGAATCCCAGATGGACATCATAGCCGAGAGAATGGGCATCGACGCTCTGGATTTCCGTCTTAAGAATCTGCTGAAAAAGGGAGAAGAATACACGCCTGGAGATACGCCCGTGGATTGTGACCTAAAAGAGGGATTACTCCGCGCGGCAAAGGCCATAGGCTGGAAGCGGAAAAGCAACAAACCCAACCGGGGCAAGGGACTTAGCTGCTGTATGAAGGATGGCGGGGGAACCTATAAGATCGCTTCTGCCGTAGTGAAAATGACCCCCGACGGTAGTATTTTCTTGTTAACCGGTACCGTAGAGATTGGGCAAGGGGCTCGCACTGCTTTAAGCCAGGTGGTAGCAGAGGAATTGGGAGTTAGGTTAGATCGGGTCACAGTGTCACAGTTGGACACTGATGCGACTCCCTACGACCCGGCTACCAATGCCAGCAGCTCCATGGTGGTCATGGGTCTTTGCGTGCAAAGAGCAGCCCAGGATGTCAAGAGACAACTTCTCCGAGCAGCTGCCAAGCCACTCAAGGACAGAGTCGATCGCCTCTCCCTTAGAAATGGCAGAGTCTACAACCGGAAAGGTCAAAGCGTCTCCTATGAGGAGGTAATGACCAAATATTTTGGCGCCAAGGCAGGGGAGATTATCGGCAGGGGCTCCTACCAAGACAAGAAGAGTCCAAAGGCAGTTTTGGGTTCCCCGACGACCTTTTGGGAAATTAGTTGGGGAGGAGTGGAGGTCGAGGTGGATCCCGATACCGGGGAGATCAAAATTCTAAAATATGTCTCGCTCGCGGATGTGGGCAAGGCAATCCATCCGGTCCAATGCAAGGGCCAGGACGAAGGGGCTGTCATGTTCGCGATCGGCCATACTCTTCTTGAGGAGATGGTTTATAAAGACGGCCAGCTTCTGAACCCCAATTTGATCGACTACCGCGTGCCGAGTTTTAAAGACCTGCCGCAAAAATTTGAAACCATTCTGTTTGAGAACCACAATGGTCCCGGCCCCTACGGATCCAAAGGAATGGGGGAAGGCGGGCTCCTTCCTGTGGCCTCAGCTATTGGCAATGCTGTCTACAACGCCGTCGGCGTGCGGATGTATGACCTGCCGCTTACGCCGGAGAAAGTCTGGCGGGCCTTAGAGAAAAGATGAAGGTGGAAGTTTCATCCTTTAGCCTAGCCAAGGGAGGAGCTGCTTTAGAAAAGGGAACCAGACAAGGAGCTGAGGATCCGGGAAAGGGATGCGCAGGGCGTAGTCGAACAAACCATAGAAGAAACCCCAAGACACCAAGCTGAAGACAATCGTCATTGGCCACTTTTCTCGACCGGTAATTTTGAGGTATAAAAGTGTGGTTACCGGCACAGCAAAGGAGAAACCGACGAGCCATATGACTATCAAAAAGCCCAGCATCCAACCGATGATGCTCACTGTTCGGCCATAAACCACGTCCTTGGGTAGGTCGGCCGCTACGTCGCCTCCAGTGCTTACGGTTCTCTTTGTCTTACCCGCTAACTCCAAACCTAACTGAGCGATAGCCAGCGCTAAAACCGGATAACCGATCGCCCAGGGAAAAAGACCGGCGCGATAGCCGAAGTTCCTGCTCTGCCACAGCGCGCCGGCAAGAACGATGACAATAGAGAGGGTAAAGATAACGTCCCAAAACCTTACCGTCCCCTTCTCGATCTCGCTTACCGGAGCCTGAGCCGGCACGATGCTCTCCACCCTCTTTCCCTTCTGCCATCTCTCTTTAATGAGAGGATAGAAAATACCGAACAGGGTAAGAGCGAACAGAATCAGCACGCCTGGCCGCCAGAGCCAGGCTAACCCATAGTTGTCGGTGGCAAGAAAAAGCCTATTTTCCATTAACGGGCCTAATACGAGGCCGAGAAGTAAGGGCGGTCTTTGCCAATCCAGTTTTACCATCACCCAGCCGAGCGCGCCAAAACCTAGAACAACCAGCATGTCTTCAAACGCGTTTTTCTCGGCGAATCCCCCCAGATAGATGAGCAGGATGATGAACGGAATGATCAGGCTACCCCGAATTTGGGTGATCTTTGCCAGTTGGTTTAGAAACAGGTAACAAATCCCCACAGTGATAAGATTGGAAACCACGATGATCCAAACAAAGGAGAAAGTAAGGTCAAGCTTGCCTTTTGGAGGAGGGAGAAGCATGTCCGGTCCAGGGACAATTCCCTGGATGATAAAGGCCCCTAGAAGAATCGCTGTAATCACGCTACCGGGGACGCCAAACGCGATGGTGGGGATTAAAGCGCCTCCCAAAACGGAGTTGTTGGCTGCGCCTGGTCCTAAAACTCCCTCCACGGCGCCTTTGCCGAATCTCTCCTTGTCTGGTGAGCTCTGCACGGCATGGGCATAGGCCACCCATTGACCCACACCTCCGCCCATCCCAGGGATGATGCCGACATAGGCGCCTAAGCCGCTGCAGCGGATAACCAACCAAAAGTGGCGGAAGGTATCCTTGGTTCCTTCCCACACCCCGCCCAGCTTACCCACCTTCTCCTTGGCAATTGCGCCACCTTGAACTGCCAGATCGATGACCTCGGGAATGGCAAATAGCCCCACGGTTACAGGCACCAGGCCGATTCCATCCCAGAGAAAAAGCTGGCCGAAGGTGTAGCGTTGTATCCCCGATATGGGATCCAAGCCTATCATCGCTAAGCAAAAGCCTATCCCGCCTGCTGTGAGGCCTTTGAGCAGGTTTCCGCCGCTCAACGAGACCACGAAAGTCACTCCCAGTACGCCGATCATAAAGAATTCCGGGGAGCCAAATGTGAGGACCAAAGGGCGAACGATAGGAATGGAG
>JAHFAO010000219.1 GCA_023250515.1 Deltaproteobacteria bacterium
CTTCTCCTTTCAGCGATCCGCGATCCCAACCCGGTCCTCTGCTTTGAGAGCCATCACCTTTACGGTGTCAAGGGGCCCGTGCCCGAGGGGGATTACACCGTTCCCATTGGCCTGGCTGCTGTGCGCCGTGAGGGGAAGGATCTCACGATGATTACCTGCGGTGGTATGATCCTCAAAGTCGATGAGGCAGCACAGAGACTCCAAGAGAAAGGGATCGATGCAGAGATCGTTGACCTTCGCTCGCTTGCGCCTTTGGATCAAGAGACTATTCTCAAGTCCGTAGCTAAAACTAAAAGGGCAATGGTGGTCGATGAGGGGCCGATGGTTGGCGGAGTGACCTCAGAGATCGCGGCAATCATTCAGGAGAATCTGTTCTCTGATTTACGAGGACCTGTGATTCGAGTGGGAGCCTATCCTTTGCCTCCGCCTCATAGCCCCCCTTTGGTCGAGGCGATGGTTCCGAGTGTGGATCGCATTCTGTCAGCGGCGTTGAAGCTCGTTAATCGTTAAATCGTTACTCGTTAATCGGTTCGCAGTTAACGAATAACCAATAACGAATGACGAGTAACGATCACTCCGGCGCCTCTTTCACTTGATCCATCCAATCAAAGCCTAAGTATTGCACCAGGCGATCAGGAGGGTTTGAGATGAGCCTGTCTCGGCTTGAGGTCATATACGGGAAGCTGGAAGGCACCCAAGGAAAATTCGCTCGCGACCCTACCGGCTACCTCGCCACCGAGGCGGGCATCTTTCGTAGCCAAGGCCTTGAGGTTTCCTGGCAGCATGTTCAAGGCACTGAGGAGCGCTATCGCAGACTGGCAAGCGGGTCTGCCGATATCTCTCTCGTGGTCGGACGTGCGGCTCTGCAGCACTTTCTCGCTTCTAGGACGACTCGGATACTTGGGTCTTCGATGAATAGTTGCCCTTATTATCTGGTCGTCAATCCCGCCATCAAAGAAATTGGAGATCTGAAAGGAAAATCACTTGCCTGCAGGGAAAGCGTGGCGCGGATTTCGCCTTTGGCTCAGGCTTTTCAAGAAAGAGGCCAGCTAATGTTAGCCCAGGATATGGCTCTCAAGCTGCCCGAGGGCGATCAAGATGCTTTCAATATGCTGACCGGGGGTGAAGTCCAGGCTGCGTTGCTGCCTCGGCCGTACGGCTTTATCGCTGAAGAAAATGGATTCAGGAAGATGAGCGGGTGGCCTGACATCGTGGATGATCCTCTTCCGGTCATGATCGAGACCACGGAAGTTCTCCTGCGCGAGAAAGAGAAGGACTTTTCCGCCTTCTTGGAAGCCCACCGCGAGGGCATTCGCTACCTGAAGGCGAATCGTGCCGAGACCATCCGCATGCTTGGCGTCAACTTCGGGCACTCTTCTTCCCTTGCCGCCAAGGCCTATGACGACTATCTCGTCTGGCTGGACGATAGGCTGACGGTTGATTACAGGCAACTCGAAAAGCTTTTGACCCAGGTCGCTCCCGATACACCTGGTGGTGCGCGTCTATTGGCATCCGAATGGATTTCCTCCGCCTTGAAAGAAAAGGGCTAGGTCATCGGGATCATAATGTGGGTTTGGTAAGGCGGCCGTTTACAGAGGCGGTTGTACCAGCCGTTCAGATGATCCATTTTTGGTCGCTCGATCGGCAGCTTGAACCAGCGATAGGCCCAAACCCCGAGAGGAATATCCCCTATGCTGAAGTCATTGCCCGCCAGATAGCTGTCTTTTGCCAGGTAGTCATCCAAAATCTGCCAGGCTTTAATCGTTTTCTGTAGGGCGTTGTCAATGGCCGTACGGTCCCGCTTCTCTTCAGGAGTGCGGATCAATCCCCAGAAAAGAGGCGCGATGGCTGGACCCAAAGTGGTCAGTTGCCAGTCCATCCAGCGGTTAGCATTAGCTCGCCCCTCTGGGGTAGATGGAAGTAGTCTTCCCTGGCCATACTTATCTATTAAGTAGCGCATAATGCTGTTGGACTCCCATAAGACAAAGCCTCCGTCCTCAATAGTTGGGACCAATCCGTTGGGATTGATAGTGAGATAGGGCTTTTCCTTGTTGCCCCCAAAGGAACCTCCGATATCGATCCGATCATAAGCCAAGCCGAGTTCGCCGCAACACCAGAGAACTTTCTGCACGTTGGATGAATCTTTTCTGCCCCAGATCTTGATCATCGACTTTCCTGCCACCATATTAATCTCCTTTCCCTTGCCAAGGGATATCATCCTTTCCTGTTAAAGTGTAGCGGCCTTCCTCGTTTTTGTTAAGACTCTATCTCTTTGTCCTATTTTTTGATAATAGGAGACTGCAGCAGAGAGGGGGCTTTAGCTTCCCCCAGGCGATTCTGAGGGGATGTATGAGAAGGAAACTCATCCGGAAAGTTGGATTGGCTGCTCTTTTCACGGTTCAGACTCTATGGGCCCAAGACAAGACAGAGGGAAAAAAAATGTATGTCACTTATTGCTCGGGTTGTCATGGGGAGTCAGGAAAGGCCGACGGGCCGGCAGCCAAGTCATTATCTGTTAAACCCGCGAACCATATGGATGGCACTATTATGAGCCAGCTCTCCGATAAATTTCTTTTTGATATTATCTCTAAGGGAGGATCTACTGTGGGAAAATCACCCCTGATGCCGGCCTGGGGGAGTCAGTTAAAAGAGAAGCAGATTAAGGACATCATCAGCTTTATCCGAAGCCTGGCTGTGCCTCCCCATAAAGATTCAAGAAAATAAAGAACCAAATGTTGTTGACAACCCCTTGACGTTTGCATAAGTAAATCTATATTTGCTTTAACATTTCGTTGCTTTCTTCTTATTAACTAATAAACCCATGTTTTATTTAAGGAGGTATTTATGGCAATAAAGATACGCCCCCTACAAGATAGGGTGATTGTTAAGAGGATCGAAGAAGAAGAAAAGACCAAAGGCGGGATCATTATCCCAGATACCGCCAAGGAAAAACCTCAGGAAGGCCGAGTTGTTGCGGTAGGCCCAGGTAAACATGAGGACGGCAAAATCATTCCTCTCGATGTCAAATCGGGAGACAAAATTCTGTTTGGCAAATATGCTGGAACTGAGATAAAGCTTAATGGCGAGGAGCATCTCATTCTACGTGAAGATGATATCCTCGGGGTCATTGAATAAGGAGGAGGTATTATTTTATGGCTGCAAAGGAAGTTAAGTTTAGTGAAGAGGCACGAAGTAAGCTTCTCCGGGGTGTCAACGTATTGGCTGATGCCGTCACGGTAACCCTGGGGCCTAAAGGACGCAATGTTATCTTGGAGAAATCATGGGGCGCCCCGACGATAACCAAAGACGGGGTGACAGTGGCCAAGGAGATCCAGCTCGAAGATAAGTTCGAGAACATGGGAGCCCAGATGGTTAAGGAGGTGGCAAGTAAAACTTCGGATGTTGCCGGCGACGGTACAACCACGGCGACAGTCTTGGCTCGGTCCATCTTTGGTGAGGGTCTTAAAATGGTGGCGGCCGGGCATGACCCCATGAGTATCAAACGGGGCATCGACAAAGCGGTAGATAGAGTGGTGGAGGAGCTTAAAGCGCAATCCAAGCCTACCCGTGACCGAGCAGAAATCGCTCAAGTAGGAACGATCTCTGCTAACAATGATAAGACTATTGGGGATATCCTTGCCGAGGCCATGGACAAGGTAGGAAAGGAAGGGGTTATCACAGTTGAGGAGGCCAAAGGTTTGGAGACCACTCTCGATTTGGTAGAGGGTATGCGATTTGATCGCGGCTATCTCTCTCCCTACTTTGTTACCGATCCGGAGCGGATGGAGACGGTTTATGAGGATGCCTACATACTCAATCATGAAAAGAAGATCTCTAGTATGAAAGACCTCCTACCGATCTTGGAAAATGTGGCGAAGACCGGTAAGCCCCTATTGATCATTGCCGAAGAGGTAGAGGGAGAAGCCTTGGCAACCCTGGTAGTCAATAAGCTCCGGGGTACGCTTAAATGCGTGGCCGTGAAGGCCCCTGGTTTTGGCGACCGGCGCAAGGCGATGTTAGAGGATATCGCTATCCTAACGGACGGGCGCATGATCGCGGAGGAGTTGGGGCTCAAGCTCGAAAATGTCACTTTGAAGGATCTAGGTCGGTCCAAACGCATCATCGTTGACAAGGACAACACCACGATTGTTGAGGGCGCGGGTAAAAAGTCGGCCATTGAGGGACGTATAAACCAGATCCGAGCCCAAATTGAGGAGACCACTTCGGACTATGATCGAGAGAAGCTCCAGGAGCGGTTGGCCAAGCTGGCTGGTGGCGTGGCCGTTGTGAAAGTGGGGGCTGCTACTGAGGTTGAGATGAAAGAAAGGAAAGCCCGCGTGGAGGATGCCTTGCATGCCACCCGTGCAGCAGTGGAAGAGGGGATTGTTGCAGGAGGTGGAGTAGCGCTTATCCGAGCGGCGACAGCCCTCGCCAACCTGCGGGTTTCTGAGGATGAGAAAGTGGGGGTGCGCATTGTGCAGAAGGCGCTCGAGGAACCATCCCGTTGGATTGCTGCTAATGCGGGCGCCGACGGCTCGGTGGTTTTAGATAAGATCAAGAACGGCAAAGGGGCCTACGGCTTCAATGCTGCGACGGAGGAGTTTGAGGACCTTGTTAAATCTGGAATTGTAGATCCGACCAAGGTCGTGCGCTGCGCGCTTCAAAATGCGTCCTCGGTCGCGGGATTACTCATCACCACAGAGGCTATGGTAGCGGAGAAGCCGGAGAAGAAGAGAGAGGCTCCGCCGATGCCGCATGGAGATGACTACTAAGTCAAACAGTGAGGTCAAAAGAGGGGGCCTAACCAAGGCCCCTTTTTTTATGTGCGATCAGCTCTAAGAAAAAAACATAGGGAGAGGATGCCACTGGTCCTCCCCCTATGGTGGGTGAATCAGACTCTGTTAGTTTACGCTAACAGTAATCTGCTTCGGCTTGGCTTCATCGGCCTTGGGAACATGTACATCGAGGATCCCGTCCCGG
>JAHFAO010000070.1 GCA_023250515.1 Deltaproteobacteria bacterium
AGTTTCTGCCCAATTTCCGTGGCCCGGCCCCGATCGATATCCGCTACCGCCACCAGGCTCGCTTTGTTAGAGGCGGCATACTTCTCCGCATGATGTCGGCCCGCATATCCGACACCGACCACTCCAACCGGGATCTTTTCCTGCTCTATCACTTCCCCCTATGATAGCTTATTTCCGTCTCTGTTTCTGTCTCAATCTTTATTCCGCTGAAAAACGACTTTTCATGCTTCGACGGGCTCAGCATGAACGGAAAATCGTCAATGTTCTCAATGTAATTCCCGTTCGCCCTGAGCTTTGTCGAAGGGTGAACGAGGGTTTTTCAACGGAATCAATCTTTATTTCTATCTTGGACGGCGGCCACCACGATTCCCCTTCGATCCGCCTCCTGAATCAACTCCTCTTTCTCCAAAAGAATCGTCTTGCCCGCCTCGATGGCCAAGACTGCACCCTTGACTTCATGCAAAACTCTAATGGTATCGACACCTACCGCAGGCACATCAAAACGAAGATCCTGCTGGGGCTTGCTGACCTTGACCACGACGAAATCCTTCTTCCCTAAATCTCCCCCTCTGCGTATGGCCGCATCTGTTCCCTCTACCGCCTCGACAGCCAAGACTACCCGGTCCTTGACGACAACGCTTTGACCAATGCCTAATCGCCCTACTTCTTTGGCTACCTGAAATCCGAGGTGGATATCCTCCCACTGTTCCTGAGTGGGTGAGCGACGAGTCAGCACTCCTTCCGAAGGGATGATCTGGGAGAGAAAAAGTGTTGATTCTAAGACCCGGATACCTTCTCCCTCCAATTCCTCGGCCACACCCCTGAGGAGCTGGTCATCTTCTCTACTCCTCACCCGGGCCAAAAAGGCTGCGCCTCTCAGATCTGGCCTGAAGTTGGAAAAGAGCTTAACCTTTTGAATCCCACCCGCCATGACAGCCTCTTTGACCCCAGCTTGGTGAAAGGTGCGTATGATCTTTCCTAGTTCCCCAACATAGATCCAGGTCACCGCGTCCACCACCTCTTCGATCGCTTTTGGGGTCTCTCCCCGATGGGCTACCGTTACTAAGGAAAGCCCTTTCCGCTTTGCTTGTTCGGCAAAGATCAACGGGAATTTCCCATTCCCGGCAATGAGCCCAAGTTTTCTCATACGCTAAAGGTTCAAGTCGTTCAAAAAGTTCAAACCGCTCAAATTGTAACAGCTTGAACGACTTAAACGGATTGAACGTCTTGAACGATTTGTTGTTTCAACATCACCGGCAGATCCCCCTTTGGGATGTCTCAATAAAAAGGGCCATCCGCTCAATTTCAGGCGAGTCCGGGAATTCAAGCCTTACCTTTTCCAACGCCTCTCGGGTCCTCAAGCCCGATTGGAAAATGATGCGGTATGCCTTTTTCAAGGCCTCGATCTGATCCTGGTTAAATCCTCTACGTTTGAGTCCCTCTAGATTGAGCCCCCTGAGTTTGGCCCGATCCCCTGTCGCATTACAGTAAGGAGGGATATCCTTGGAGACCATCGAGCCTGCCCCCAAGATCGCGCCCGTCCCAACCTTAACGAACTGATGGACGCCTACCAGTCCACCTACAATGACATAGTCCTCAACCACCACATGGCCACCGAGGGTGGCCCCGTTGGCGATGATGTTATGATTACCCAGAATACAGTCATGGGCTATGTGACAATACATCATCAAAAGGTTATGATTCCCAATGCGGGTGATCATCCCACCGCCCGTGGTTCCTGGATTCAGAGAGGCAAATTCCCTGATTGTGTTGTGGTGGCCGATGATGAGTTGGCTGTCCTCCCCTTTGTACTTGAGATCCTGGGGAACGGAACCTACCGTCGCAAACTGGAAGATAAGATTTCTTTCGCCCAGGGTCGTATTACCTTCAATCACAACATGGGATCTGATCCGTGTCCCTTTACCGAGCTTGACCTTTGGGCCGATGACGGAATAGGCTCCCACCTCCACGTCCAGATCCAGCTCCGCACGAGCATCGACCAACGCTGTTTCATGGATCTTAGTCATTTTCGCCTTCGGCGCATTGCAAAATATCCAAAACTCAGAATTCAGTAGTCAGAATCCCCTCCCCTTCTGAATTCTGGCTCCTGCATTCTGTATTCTATTCTATTTCCTAAACTTGGCATTCCTAGATTTGCATTTTGCCTTGGCCAAAGCGCCTAGTCCATGGGCACCTCCATAGCGGATATCTCTGCCTGGGCCACAATCTTTCCATCTACCATTGCTACTCCTCGCATCTTCCAAAAAGAGCCGCGTCGCTTAAGAGAAGTCAATTCCAGACGTAGCTGGTCTCCAGGTTCAACAGGCCGCTTGAATTTAACCCGATCCAGACCTGTTAACAGAAAGAGCTTTTCACCATCTGCGCCACCTCTCGTGGCGTAAGCGAAAATGGCGCCGACCTGCGCCATGGCCTCACAGATCAATACCCCCGGCATCACGGGTCGATTGGGAAAGTGGCCCTGAAAAAAAATCTCGTTAAAGGTAACGTTCTTAATCCCGACGATCCTTTGGTCTGGCTCCACTTCCAGGATCCGATCCACTAAAAGAAAAGGATAACGATGAGGGATGCGCTTAAAGATCTCTTTAACGTCGAGCATGGGTTTTAACTCCCTTTCCACTCCTCCGGGCTAACTGAGAGACCTTTCGTTCGAGATGGCGTACAGCACTCCATAATTTTGGGAGCTGAGGTAGAAGCGTCATGACCTTTAACCACTCCTGGTGAGGTGCCGCCGCGATCCCTCCAGAAAGCAAAGCCCCAGGGGGGACCGAGCGGGGAATTCCGGATTGAGGACCGATCCTGGCCTTATCGCCGATCTCGATGTGATTGACAACACCGACCTGACCAGCCAGGATCACTTCATTGCCGATCTTAGTACTTCCCGCGACCCCTGCCTGAGCCGCAATGATCGAATGCTCTCCTACAACTACGTTGTGCGCGATTTGGACCAAGTTGTCGATCTTGGTTCCTCGACCGATAACGGTCCTTCCCAGCGTCGCACGATCCACTGTCGTGTTGGCCCCGATCTCCACATCGTCCTCAATGTCTACAATCCCCACTTGCGGTATCTTGATCCTTTCTCTCCCCTCACCCGCATAACCAAATCCATCGGCGCCGATCACTACCCCTGCATGGAGGATGACCCGATCGCCGAGACGACAACCTTCAAGGACCGTAACTTGCGCATGAAGGACACAGTCCTCTCCCATCTCCACTCCGTCTCCTAGAAATACACCGGGGAAAAGAACGGTTCTCCGGTTTACCCTCACGCGTTCCCCCACATAGACATAAGGAAAAACGGTCACCCCTTCCCCGAGAATCGCCGTAGGATCAATGCTGGCGTACGGGCTGACCTGGCCGTTGTATCGACGAATTGGGTTAAAGAGACGGAGGATCTTAGCGAGAGCGATATAAGGTTCGGAGACTTGGAGAAATCCCCTTCCTGATTCCGCTGGTGTTTGAATCGCAACGCCGCCACCAACGATGATGGCGCTGGCCTTGCAGGTGGCAAGATAGGAGCGATAACGGGGGTGTGCTAAAAATGTTATATCCCCCGGGCCAGCCTCCTCGATCGATGCCACTCTCCATATCTCAACTCCTTCATCCCCGATCACCCTTCCACCGACGTGACGGGCCAGCTCGGAAAGGGTTTTCCGTCCTGTCGTCACTTGCCCTTGGTAACCTTTCCAGCGTTGCGACTATTATAAAGGTCAATAACCTTGCTAGTGATATCAATAGCCTGATCACTATAGAGAAGCTGAGAACGCTCCAGAATCAGGGTGAATCGCTCGCTCTTTCCTACCTCGGAAACAACCTTTTGAAGGTCTTTAATGACCTCATTCGTCAATTCGCCTTCCCTTTGACGGAACTCCTCCTGGTGATCCCGCACACTCCGTTGAAATCCCACATATCTCCTCTGGAATTCTTTCTCCAGGTTTCTCCTCTCTTCATCCTTGAGAAGAGGACCTTTCTTGTCAAAGTCGTTTTTCAATCGCTTCACCTCCTCTTCCTCTTTGAGGAGACTGGCCTCAGCCTTCTTAAACTCGCCTTGAAGCCTTTCTCTTGCCTTCTTGCCGGGCTGAGACTCATTCAGCGCCCTCTGCATATCGAGAAAGCCGACCTTGATTTTTTCCTCGGCGGCCCACATGGGAACAGCAAAAAGCATCAATAGAAAAAACGCAAACCACTTTTTCACAGGAACCTCCAGATAAATGAGATTAGACAGATATTTAAGGTTGACTGCCTATAGAGAAGCCTAACACTGAGGTGTCATCGCCCGACTTTTTATTGAGAGGGAATCCGAGCTCAACACGGAGGGGACCGAAGGGCGATAACCAACGGGCTCCAAACCCAATCGACCTCCGAAAATCAGCCAAATCAAATCCCTCAGACCTCCTAAATGCCTGACCCATGTCAAAAAAGGCAACTCCACGGAGGCCATATTGCTCCATGATCGGAAACAATATCTCGGCGTTGAGGACTGCTTGTTTGTCACCTCCGATGGCATCATCTCCGTCTCGAGGGCCCAGGCTCCGGTCTTTGAATCCGCGCACGGAATTCATGCCACCGGGGAAATATCTCTCGAAAAGCGGCAGATTCTTTTCACCATTTGCGCGCTCTTTCAAACCTATCCCATAGCCCAGGGCTCCTCCTAGGGCGAGCGTGTAGGTACCCCCCCAGTTTGGATCCTTGAGAAAAGAGTAGTGCCATCGAACCGAGGCGTCCGACTTAATGAACCGGTTGTCCCCGCCCAAACCGGCGAATTTTATACCCAAGTTAGAGGTGGTCCCCTCCGTGGGACTAAAGAAATGATCCCGACTATCATAGGATAGGTTCGGGCTCAGGCTGCTGGTCCAAGAAATCCCCTTCTCATCTCGGATCGAAGCGCTGGCACTGGTACTCACACTTCCAATCTTCTCTCGGGTTAACTCGTAAGCCATCCCTGCACGCGTATACTCTGTGAGCGGATGATAAACCCTCTCCGTCCTCCCATTATCCTCCGGAGAACGTCCGAAGAAGGGAAGGTCCAGATGCTTCAAAGGATAGCTGGTACGCGTGCCGAAGCCGGTCCTTCTGGAGGTAAAATCCTCAAACTCGCGGCGGCTATTGAAGGCATCGAAACCGACAGTCAAAGGAGTGTCATAGAGATAGGGTTCCGTGAAGCTCAAAATAAAATCCTGTCGACTGGTCCCCAGATCGAACCTCGCATTGACGGCCTGCCCTCGGCCAAAAAGATTTCTTTCGGACACTGCGGTGGAGAAAACAAAATTGTCTCCGCTACTATATCCTGCGCCGACGCTGAAGGTCCCAGTTGGACCCTCCTTGACATCGATCAAGAGATCAACCGCATCCGGCTGGTCTGTCTTTTTGGTTGTTAACTGGACATCCTCAAAATAGCCTGTGCGCTGGAGGGCATTTCGGCTTTGCTTGATTTTGTTGCCGGAGAAAAGCTCCTGTTCGGCCGCCGTCATCTCTCTCCGAATGACTTTATCTCTGGTCTTGGTATTTCCCGCAATCAAGATCCGATTAAAATAAACCGGCGGACCACGGGTAATAACCAGGGCAAGATCGACATGTTTTTCCCCGTGATTAATTTTAGTAACGGGTTCCACTTGGGCAAAAGCAAACCCTTTATCAGCATACATCTCGGAAAGAGTCGTGATGTCGTTTCGCAGGCGGCTTCCGCGAAAAATCTGGCCCGTAGTCATTTGAACCTTTTTAAGAAGCGTCTCTGCGTCTGTGATCAATTCTCCCCCGATCTCCACCTTTCCTACTCGGTATTGGTCTCCCTCTTCAATACGGATGACAAGCTCGATCCCCTCCCTCCGCCTCAACATCACGGGCTCATCGATTCTGTGGTTGATATAACCATGATCATAATAGTGAGAGGATAAGATCGCTATGTCGTTTGTCAAAACATCCTGTTCCAATACGCCCCTATTGGTTATAAAAGAGAGAAACCACTGCTCTTTAGTCGCCATAAGCCCCTTCAGTTCACCATCCGAGAAGGCCCGGTTCCCCTCAAAAGAGATCTTCATGATCAAAAGGCGGGTGCCCTCTTCAATCTCCATGTGAATGACGGCCTGGTTGTTTTCAATCAGTGAGATTGCGAAGTCCACCTGAGCGTTCACGTATCCCTGCTCACTATAGAGTTTCTTTACCCTTTCAGTACCTTCCGAGACCTTGTCTCGATCCAGGATAGTTCGAGGCACGACGCCTAAAGCCGCCTCAATCCTCTCCCGACTGACCTGGGAATTTCCTAGAACCTTAATCTCCCGGATATAGGGTCTCTCCTTGACGGAGTATGTCAGGATGCCGTCAGGAGAGAGTTCGGCCTTGACGTCATCGAAGAAACCCATCCGGTAAATGGACTTCACATCTTGGTCTATAACCGCTGGCTCAAAAAGGTCCCCCTGGCGTGCCTTAAGGTGAAGTCGAATCGCATCCTCTTCAACCCTCAAATTCCCCTGGACCCTCACCTCCCTTAACCTTACCTTCTCTTGCGCCGATAAGAGGGGGAAAAGGAGAATAACAGAACCAAAAAGGACGAAGAGGAAAATAACTTTCTTTAATCCAACAACCATGGATTTACTGGGCTGAACGATCTCTTCTCTTGATGAGGTCCGTAATGCAACATTTTCTAGCAAATTCGCCGATCTTTGTAAAGTTAAAAATTTAGGCATTGAGCTGGGGGGGACCCCTGAAGCCGTAGGCCTTCTACGGTTCTTATTAACTCTGTTGTCTCTTTTCTAGCTACTGGACGCTCTACTGCGAAAAGTGTGATGTTCAAGAGAAGCGGAGGGGGACTACCCCTCAGCGGGAGCCGATGGGCCAATACCTCAGCAATGGTTCAAGTCGTTCAAATAGTTCAAATCGTTTAAAACGCCTTGAACGGCTTGAACCTTTTGAACGATTGAAACGGCTCTATTGGCTCAGGCCGGAAGGTTTTCTCCCGAGGAACCAAACTTTTTGACGAAGAGCCGCTACTGGAAGGCTTGGATTCGCTTTCACCCTTCCCGAACGGTGAGATGAGCAAGACGGTCGGTGATTTTACCTACCATCTTCCGCGGCACCCAGGCCTGCCCAGCGTCCACCGCCCGAATGGCTTTGGCAAGAAAGGTGCGAAGAACCTCCTTCCCCAGATATCCCAGGGCTCCTTGAGAAAGTGCTTCCAAGATTCGCGCCTCAGAGACGCGGCTGGTTAGAAGAATCACTTTGGTCCGCGGGCTTCTCTGGCGCAGGACCGGTAGAAGGAGGAGACCGTTCCCTCTGAATAAACTCAAATCCAGCACAAGGATGTGCGGCTTGAGCTTTACAGCGGCAAGGGCCTCAAGACCGCTACGCGCCTCTGCCACGACTCGAATCCCCTTCTCAGACTGAAGGTGGCCCAGACAAGCGGCGCGGCTTGCTCTCTCATGGCTTGCGATTACGACGGTGATAGGCGGCATGGCATCCTTTATTTATAGCTTTCCCTCCTTGGGGTCAATTGCACCTTGGTACACCTGGACCTTGGTCGAGCAGCCCATAACTACCGGGCCTTCAGGTTGTGCTCGGTCACGAAAAGGGCCAGGCGGAGTCGGTCCGAGAAACCGAGCTTCCGAAAGACGGCGGTCAGGTGAGCCTTGACAGTTCTCTCAGTGACATTGAGCCGGCTCGCAATTTCTTTGTTACTGGCGCCGCCGCCGATCAGGTGAGCTATCTCACGCTCGCGGGGGCTCAACACTTCGAGGCGCCTGTCCGGATTGGAAAGAGACGCTTTGCGCCGACGTTCGGTAAGGGCGCTAAGCTCCTCAAGAAGGTGAGGTATCAAATAGCGCCCCACCCAGATCTCGCCCTTTTGAACCTGCTCCACAGCTTTTTTTATTAGGAACGGGTTAATGTCCTTAGGACAGTATCCCCTGGCTCCAGCCTTGAGCGCGGCTATTCCCTCCCTCTCGTTAAGGGTGTTGGTCAGGAGAATGACCTTGGTTGAGGGATTCATTCGATGGAGTGCGGGCACCCCTCTAATCCCACCAAGTTGAGGTAGGGCAAGGTCAAGGAGAAGGACCGAGGGATTGAGCTCGGCCAAGCTCTTTTCCAATTCAGCCCGCCCGGTAACCTCGTGGATGGGAGACATCCCCTTGAGTCCCTGGCGTAACCGAGTGCGGATGGCTGAAGCCGAGCAAGCAATGACAACCATTGCCTCCTAGGTTAAGCCAACCAAGGCAAAAATGAAAGAGAAAATTGCGGTTTTAAATTGTCCCCTTTAACGGGGAATATGGGGAAATACAAAACTCACAGCGGAAAGAGGCGCCCTTCGCGGAGTTCCATCTGCCGCCCGATCCTGGCGGCAAACTGCCGATTGTGCGTGGCCACCACAAAAGCCACGCCTCTCTCCTCATTGAGGCGAAACAGGAGGTTCTGAATCTCCTCTCCTGTATTAGGATCCAGGTCGCCTGTCGGTTCGTCTGCAAGAATCAGTTGGGGCTCCAGAATAACCGACCGAGCCACGGCCACCCGCTGCTGCTCTCCGCCCGAGAGCTTCCCTGGTCGATGGCTCATGCGATCCTTGAGTCCCACGATCCCCAACAGTTTCGCGGCACCTTCTCGAGCCTTCTCCCACTCCCAACCCTGGATCAGGGCGGGCAGCATAACATTTTCCAGGGCATTAAAGTCAGGCAGTAGATAATGGAATTGAAAGACAAATCCGATCTCACGATTGCGAAAGTTGGATAGAGCGTCCTCATCCAGTGCCGTAAGGTCTTTTCCCCGATAAGTCACTTGCCCGCTGCTAGGACGATCCAGCGTTCCCAGGATGTGAAGTAAGGTGCTCTTCCCGACCCCGGACTCTCCCACAACCGCCAACCTTGCTCCCTCGTCCAACTCCATCTGGAGTCCTCGAAGGACATGGATCTCCTCTCCCCCCTCGACGAAAGACTTGCGCAGGTCTTGGACCTGAAGGAGATTACTCATAGCGAATAATCTCGACCGGGTCCAACTTGGCGGCATGGCGGGCTGGGTAGATGCTCGCAAGGAGACATATGAAGAAGGAAGCCAGGGCGACCAAAACAAAGTTTCCGAGATAGATCCGCACCGGCACCGTGGAAATGAGGAAAACATCTTTAGGGAGCTCAATAAACTGATAGCGCGCAATTAAGAGGCAGATCGCGTAGCCAAACAACACACCGAGCAGCGTCCCCACCGTCCCAATCATGCAGCCCTTGATCAAGAAAATCCTCCGGATGCTCCTGCGAGTGGCCCCCATGGATTGGAGGATAGCGATATCTCTTCTTTTCTCCATCACCACCATGATCAAAGTGGATATGATATTGAAGGCCCCGATCAGGACCATGAGGAGAAGGACCAAAAAGTAAACGGTCTTTTCTAGGCGGAGGGCAGAGAAGAGATTGGGCCAGAGCCGGGACCAATCCTCTGTCCAATAAGGGAGACCTAACCTCTGCTGTATTCTTTTGGCCACGTCGTGGGCCTGATAAACATCTTGAACCCGAATCTCGATATTACTCACCGCATCTCCCAACTCGAAGAATTGCTGAGCATCGGAAAGATTGATATAGATCAGGGTATTATCATATTCATGCATGCCGGAATCGAACAGCCCGGCAACAACGAAACGCCTGACCTTGGGGATCACCCCGATGGCGGTGGGAGTTCCTAAGGGAGAGACCACCTGGATCGGGTCTCCCACCATCACCCCGAGCTGACCTGCCAACCTGACCCCTAGGATCACCCCCGGCAATGGCACAGGGCGCCCTTCAACCTGAATCACACGAGGCGTCTTCAAGGCCTGCAGGCTCCCCTCCTTGATGTAGCGATGGATGTCAACAACTCCATTAATTCGATCAGGATCAATTCCCCGCACGACTACGCCCGAGACGCGCGCCCCAGAGGTCACCATGACCTGCCCATAGATCGAAGGCGACGCGGCCAGGACACCTTTCTCTTGCATCACCATTTCGAGAAGCTCCTTATACTGCGTCAGACGATCGCCCGGCTTGACAAGAGCCACATGAGCATTGATCCCCAGCAGTCGGTCCCTAAGCACCTCCTCAAATCCCGTCATCACTGACATAACCACGTTGAGGGTCATCACCCCGATCATCACTCCAAGGACTGAGATGACAGTGATCAGAGAAATGAAGGTCTCGTGCCGACGCGCGCGTAGATAGCGAAGGCCGATAAAGAGTTCGTACTTCATATTTCGTTAATCGTTATTCGTTGAATCGTTAAATCGACCGAATGAACGAATAACGAGTACACGAGTAACGAATCAGCGCTCGGGCCGGAGCAAGGGGAAAAGGATAACATCTCGAATAGAAGCGGAGTTTGTAAAGAGCATGATCATCCGATCGATACCAATCCCCTCTCCCGCTGCCGGCGGCATCCCGTATTCTAGGGCACGTAAGAAATCTTCGTCCATGGCGCTGGCCAGTTCATCTCCGGCCTTTCGGGCCTCCGCCTGTTGCAGAAAACGATCCCGTTGGTCAAACGGATCGTTCAATTCGGAAAAGGCATTGGCCAGCTCCCTCCCACCGATGTAGAGTTCAAACCGATCCACCAGGGCTGGATTGGTCTCGTTCTTTCTCGCCAAGGGTGAAACCTCTGGCGGATAGCCCATCACAAAGGTGGGTTGGATAAGATGGGGTTCCACAACCTTTTCAAAAACCTCCACGAGCAGGTTCCCATAAGGTAACCCCGTATCAAGGTGTAGATCTCTCTTCTGCGCATACTGCCGCAATCTTTCCATAGTCGTTACCTCACCACCCTTCGCCCCTCCGTACTCTTCGATTGCCTCTATAAGCGCCAGTCGCCTCCAAGGAGGTTGGAGATCGATCGTCTGATTTCCGGAAGAGACCTTCGGAGAGCCCAAGATCTCTTCAGCCATGGTTACAAACAGCTCCTCCGTGAGTGCCATAAGATCTTCATAAGTGGCATAGGCTTGATAAAACTCAAGCATGGTAAATTCCGGATTATGGCGCACAGAGATGCCTTCGTTGCGAAAGTTGCGATTGAGCTCAAAGACCCTCTCTATCCCCCCTACTAGCAGACGCTTGAGAAAGAGTTCCGGTGCCACCCTGAGGTAGAGGTCCATGTTCAAAGCATTGTGGTGAGTGATAAAAGGTCTCGCCGCCGCTCCTCCTGGAATGGATTGCATCATCGGGGTCTCCACCTCCAAAAAATCTCTTTCCTCAAAAAAGCGGCGAATGAGCTGGATGATTCGAGATCGCCTTTCGAACACCTCCCTTACCTCGCGATTCACCATGAGGTCCACATACCGTTGCCGATAGCGAACCTCAACATCCGCCAGGCCGTGCCATTTCTCCGGCAATGGCCGCAGGCATTTGGAAAGAAACCGAAGGCCCTGAGCTTCCAGGGTAAGCTCCTTGGTCTTGGTGCGGAATAGTCGTCCCCACACCCCTACAATGTCACCCATGTCTAGGGATTGAAAAAGTTGATACCCCTCCTCTCCCACCCGGTCTCGGCGCACATAAACCTGAAGTCTCCCCTTCCTGTCTTGAAGGTGAAAGAAAGATGCCTTGCCAAAAGAGCGGATCCCCATGATCCGACCGGCAAGAGAGAAGCTGGTTTGAAGCGTACTAAGTTGATCGTCGGGAAGGTCACCAAAATCGGAAACGATCTGGGAGGTCAAGTGGCTGGGTCGGAAGTCGTTCGGGTAAAGAGAATAGCCGGATTCCTTTAACTTAAGGAGTTTTTTTCGGCGCACCTCCATCTGTTCGCTAACATCATCCATGACGGCTCTCCGCTGACGCTAATCTCTTCTTGCCTCTCCGCTACCTTACTATCCCTAACCCGTGAATTCAACGAATCCGGAAATAAGGCGAGAGTTACAGGTTAAGATTTTCCAAAATGGCTTTAACAGATCGGGATTTGTTTAAGGAATAGAAATGGATTCCCGGCACACCGAATTTAAGAAGTCCTTCACACTGTTCGGTGGCGTGGTCGATTCCCAACTGTACCGCTCCCTCATCGTCGTTCTCCACCTTTGCCAGCAACTGCTCTAGTCGCGGAGGGAGCTTCGACTGACACAGCGCCGTGAAGCGACGCACCTGCGGGACCGACAGGACAGGCAGGATACCGGGAACTATGGGTACGCGGACCCCAAGACTCCTCAGATCTTCGACGTAACGATAGAAGTCTCCGTTGTCGAAAAATAACTGAGTAATCACTACATCTGCCCCAGCTTCCACCTTTTCTTTCAGATACCTGAGATCTGACTCTCGGTTCTCGGCCCGTGGGTGAACTTCGGGGAATCCCGCGACAGCGATGGAAAACCACTTGTGGGCAACCGCCTCTCTGACCAACTCTACCGAGTGATGAAATCCGTCAGGATGCGGAGTCCAATCACCAACTCCCTGGGGCGGGTCCCCACCTAGAGCAATCATGTTTTCAATCCCCTTCTCCTTTATTCTGGTCAGAACCGAACGGACCTCGTCCTTCGATTGTCCCACAACGGTCAGATGGCACATCACCTCCAACCCGCACTCACGGTGGATGCGATCCACCAGATCCACTGTCTTTTCCCGCGTGCTGCCACCGGCTCCATAGGTCACCGAGCAAAAGGAGGGCTTGAGGGTCTTTAATGCGGCAATCTCGTTGAACAGGTTTTCATCCCCCTTCTCCGTTTTAGGCGGGAAGAACTCGATCGAGAGAGTCAACCCAGGCTGGGCATAAAGGTCACGTATCTTCATCGCGGTCATTCCTCTACAAGTCGTCGAGATTCTTTGACTTTTTCCCGCGCAAGGAGCGGATCACAGTCCGAGCCCGCATCCCTGGTAATCAGGGGTCTTAAACTTTCCGTATGCTTGATCCATGCATCCTGGATATGCTTCGGCACTTTGTAATGTTCGAGCGTCTCGCTGAGGATTTGAAGTCTACGGGCAAACTGCCCGCCCATTATCGGATGTTTGGCATGAACCTCGTCGAGCGGCCTCCCCTGATACTCCACGTCAGCGCCGAGGAATCGCGCCGTCAGTTGGAACTCCATCTCCTTAATCCGATTCTTGTCCGCATTGCGGAAGAAGAAACCGATCATCCTATCGTCAAAAACACGATCGATGAAAGCGTCGATAATCTGGCGCAGCTTGGCCTCGCCACCTAACTCCTCATAAAGGGTCTGTCCCATCCCTTACCCTCAATTCTATTTTTTACGATACACTCCCTGTTCTCCGAATTCAACGCACCTTCAAACGCCTTGGTCCTGTCACCCCTTGAACGCCCGACTGTGCTTAGGCATGGTAGAAAAGATGTTAAAGCGCCGGCCCCCCAAAGAAATCACTTTAGGGCTGTCGATATCCCTTAGCGGAAAATTCCGCCTTCAGGGTGAGCAGGCCCTGCGCGGTATCCAGCTTTGGGTCGAATATGTGAATCAGCGGGGCGGAATCTATCTCAAAGATAAAGCGCTGACACGGGCCCTCCGACTCATCGCCTACGATGACCGAAGCCGAAAGGATCTGGCCGCAAGCCATGTGATGAGACTTCTTCAGGAAGAGCGGGTCGATCTGCTCTTCGGAACCTATTCCAGCGCTTTGACCATGGCGGTGGCGCCAGTCGCGGAAAGCTGCAAGAAGATCCTTTGGAACCACGGCGGCGCATCGGATGATATTGGGAAGCAGGAATGGAACTACCTAGTCAGCGTGCTAAGCCCGGCAAGTAGATACCTTGCATCCCTTCCCTCCTATCTCGTAACCGAGGAACCAACTCTCCGTCGCATCGTTTGTGTCAAAGCATCTTCGGGGACCTTTGCAACCCATGTGGCCCGAGGCTTGGTTGAAGCGACAAAAGCCCACGGCCTAACCGTCCATCTAGCTTCCTTTGACTCACCCTTGAAAGACGCCAGCGGACTCATAAAAAGTGCCTTGAGCAATCATCCGGACCTCCTAGTGGCCATAGGGAGCTTTGAGGACGAGGTAGAAATTGTCAGGCAATGGACCAGGGCAAAGCCGATCGTCGCCGTGGCTGCAGGCGTGGCAGCCTTTGGGCAGAAGCTCGGTGCTAAGGCAGAGGGGGCGATTGGTCCGTCCCAGTGGGAGCCTGGAATTGACTCCTCGCCTCTCAAGGGGCCTACCTCAGAATGGTTCTCGACCCATTTCAAAAGAATCTTCGGAGCGGCTCCTGATTACACTGCGGCTCAGGCGTTTGCCACAGGGGTTATTATTCACGAAGCGATTCAGCAGGCAGGGGGATTAGAGGATGAGCGATTGCGTCAAGCGGTAGCTGATCTAGATATCCATACCTTTTATGGGGCGTTCCGCATTGACCCAAACAGCGGCTGCCAGATCGGTCACCGGACTCTCCTCGTCCAGTGGCAGAAGGGTGAGAAGGTAGTCATTTGGCCGCCAGAGCCTGACTGTTCATTGCTTTAAGGGTCTGTGTAATTAGAAACAGAGCCTTTACCGCCATGGACGGCCTACCAAAAACTTGGTTCAAGCGTCGATCAATTCGATCCTTAGGCAAAATTTTCGTCCTGGCAGGTTGAAAGTATTTGGTTTTCCAGCATCTTAGGCCCTCGACGGTGCCTTGCGAGCTGAAGTAAA
>JAHFAO010000071.1 GCA_023250515.1 Deltaproteobacteria bacterium
CGTTACTCGTTGACCTGTTAACTCGAATAACGAATACACGAATAACGAGTACACGCTCTACTCTATAAAAGGCCTAAACTTCTCGTATAGCTCTTTGAGCTTCTCCTTGTAATGCTCCACATTTTCATCAGGATTTTTGGGATCCCACTGGGAGGCCAACTTACAGTTCTCGTTGATCTTGACCTTTGCCCCATTACCCGTGACGTAGTAGGAGATCTGGTCCCCCGGCTGGTAAGGTCGCTCGGATCGTAAGGCGATCTCGTAAGGAGCTGCGGGGTTTCGCTTTCCTGCCTTGACCTTCATCTCGTAGGTCTCGAGCGAGTCCTGCAAGGTTTCCGTTTTCATTAAGAGAGAAATATCCATTCGATGTTGTTCTATATCCTCCAGATAGCGTTGATAAAGAGCCGGGATCTTCTCCTTCTCGCCCTTTAGAAGCAGGCGAAGCACCTCCTCCATCCATTGACGCTGGAAGAGCTCTAAGCCGCGGGAGCGTAGACCCGACCCCTTGATCAGGAGCCTTCCCTTCTGGTCTAAGAGCGCATAGTTCTTCATCTTGTAGCTGAACATGGCCGGGTAGCGGCCATCGAGTTCTAACTCGATTCCCCGTGGCAGCATATCGGCCATCTCGCGGGTCAGCTTTTCCTCATCCAGTTCCGTCTTAACCTCTTTGGGCGGAACAAAATAGATCCCATCGGTGTCGACTTCGATAACCATCGCCCCTCTCTGCTTCAGCCAGGCTACCGCTGACTGGATCAGTTCCCTTCCCTGTGCCGTTACCTGGTTGGCCGCTTCGAAATCGTTGAAATGGCCCATCTGGAAACCTAGATAGCCATAAAACGAGTTGATCAGGATCTTGAAGGTAGACTGAAGAGCAGAAAAGTAGATCTTAGTCTCTTTTGTTTCTGCCTTTCGCGCTAGCTCCTTGGCCTTAATTCTGAAGTCGCGGAGATCGCCCAGCAGATCTGGGAAAACTCGGAGCTCATCTCTTTTAGGGAAACAACCATATACGAGCATAATCGAGGGGTATAGAGAGGTAACGTCACAGTGGAGGACATGGTTGGCTACTCCTTGATACTCCACATCGGTGAACCCCCCGACCACCTCTCTGCTTTCCTCGGGCCTGGGAATAGATCGGCGCCGGAAAAGATACTCGCGCAGGAAAAGGGCATCGATCTTGGTAGCGTTGCCCCTTAAGGCAACATTTTGATAGCTGTAGGGAAAGATCTGCGCTTCGACAAAATAACTTGGGGAAAGGAGTTCCGAGAGTGCGCGTGTCTCCCGCACGTCGTCTAAGGAATAACGGAATAGGGTCTCCGGGTCATGATCGAAGTACCAACTTGCCTTGTCTGCCGAGATGTAGGTGCGATCAGCGCTGGCGATGCCAAAATGGCGTGCAATCTCTTTGAGTCCATATCCCTCTAACTCGCGCGCGGCAACATCGTAGTGTTGGGCCAGGATCCAGGTATCGATGATATGGCGGCCGAAGATTTCGTACTTGCGATAAGTGATGCTTCTCTCCGCGATCTGCATCCGTGACGGGTGACCTCTAAGGGGACTCCCGCTTCTCCCGAGTTTCAGTTTCACCCCGTGTCTCCGGGCCCGTGTCTCGATGTATTCCAGATCGAAACGAAAGAGGTTATGCCCTTCGATGACATCGGGATCTCGGCTCTGGATCTCGCGCACCATCTCCCGCAACATCTCCCCTTCATCGAATTCCTTTCCGGATATCAGTCTCTCCCATCCCGTGGAGTCAGCAAGCGCAATAGCGGTAATCCGATCCGACTCCCGCGCCGGGTTGGGGAATTCAAAGCCCGGCTGACAGTAGGTCTCGATATCTATCTGCAGGCGTCTTAGCTCGCCGAAGGTCAGGCCCAAGAAATGAGTCTTGCCGGAAGAGAGAAGGTATTGATGTACGGGATCGCTGAGATAGAGATAGGGGGCAGCGGGTGCCGAAGGGTTCTTGCCGCTTTTCTTCTGGACGTAGGACTTCGCATCCTCTAATTGCTTTAGGTTTGGAAAGAAGGCCAGGCGGTTGAACGCACCACTTCCCTCCAAAGGCCCCACCTCCGCCTCTCCCTTCCATCCCTTGAGCCATCCGTCACCTTCCAGGAGAAGGAAAGGGTGGAAGCGGTCCGACTCTGACAGGGTGAGATTCCCCTGGCGGTAAAAAATCCTGATCGTGTCCATTTCCTCGATCTCAAAGGCGATCAAGGCTGGAGTGGAGTCATGGCCGAACAAGACCTCATTCTGATGGAAAGGGAGATCTTTAATTAAGTCTTGAGCCATGCTGTTTCCTTAACGTGAGATGAGCAGCGTTGATAATATATCAAACTGAAATTTGAAGTCATAGGAATAAATTGGTTCAAATCGTTCAAGCCGATCAAAGCGTTCAAGACGTTCAAGCCGTTAACGATTTGAACTAATTGTTCTGTGGGCTACGCGAGGCGCGCTTACGCAGTCATTTGAATCCGGGTATCCCATAAAATCGGCTCACCCCCCAGGGTCGGAGAATAGAGGTCTACCTGGAGCTGAGTGGCACAGCCAGGGCAGAAATATTGGTGATACTCACCGATGTAGGGTTCGCCAGTGGGCAAGGAATAGGGCATGAAGTCCTTGAGGTGCACCACACGGCGGAGCGCATGGAGTTTGTAGTTTTCTTCTGCAGGGCAGAAGAGATGGCCGCAGCGGCGGCAGCGGATCACAGGCTGCCTTCCGTCCACAGCAATCTCCAGGACGGCATGAAACCGCAGAGCCGTCCGCCACTCGCCTCGTGAGTCTTCTTTCCAAGAAGTAGTTTTTCCCGACGGAGGCTTTCCCTCGAGGAATCGGGATTCCCGGATTTGCTTTCGTCGATTCGCACTAGCTGTTTCATCAACTTTCTTCCCTTCCTGGTCTAACACGACGCCATAAATCCGCTCCGCGGTCTCCCGGCTTACCCACCCCCTCCCGAAGTCGCGCAGCACTGCTTGAGGTTCCCGATCGAGCGGGTCGCCGAAGCCGCCACCCCCCGCCACATAGTCCACTAGCAGGCTTCCCTCAGGAAGGGCTATCCGCTCGGGAACTCCCTCAGGATGATAGGTCTTTCCCCACGCGCCGGCGCGGATCGCTTGCGCTTCAGGGTAGTCTCCCTGGGTCACCCTTTCGAGGATCTTAAGACCAGCCTGCGCCATAACCCGCATCGAGCTTATCCCTGTTGGATAGGCTCCGAAGAGACCAAAGCCTCCTTGAGCTAAGCCGCCGTACGGTTTGTAGTCCACGGTGCAATCCTGGGAGCCGCAGATGAGATAGATCCGGTAGCTCCCCAGGCCTCCGCGGTATTGGCCAAAACCGCTCCCATCGCAATTGTGACCGCGGGTAAAATAAAGGAAGGGATATTGCATCTCTATCCGCTCGATGTCGCTAATGCCGGCAGAAGGGATGTTCATGTGGCCGCCTGTATTGACTCCGTCTCGATAGGGGGCCGCACCCATTCCGGCGCCGTGGATGTCATAAAGTCCCTGAGCTACCGAAATTCCCTCCCGCGTGTGCCCGCCATAGAAATAGCCTGGCCCTCCCACGTACTCGAGGTTCCCGGTAGTAGAGGCATTGACATCATCCACGCGACCTGAGGCATAGATCATTTTTGCGACACATTCACAGACGGTCGATACCAGTACGTTGCCGATCCGCGGGCCTGCGCCGCAGGCAGCCGGGAAGCGGCAATTCAAGATCGTTCCTTCAGGCACGGCGATCTTCACCGGTCGCATCTTGCCATCGCTCCAGGGGACATCCCAAAAGAGGGTGTTCGTTAGCGCCAAAGCAATGTGAGCCCTCGTGCTCGGCAATGTCGAGTTATGGTCCGTGTCGGTCTGAGGACTCGTTTCCGTGAAGTCGAAGCGGAGCTCGTCCTTCTCTTTGGTCATGGCGCAGAGGAGCTGCTGGGCTACGGCCTTGCGGGTTTTGCGGTCCAGTGTGGTTACATATTGGCGGGCTACCCAAGTGCCGTCAGGCAGGGAGCGGAGCTTGGCCCGTGCCTTACTTTCCGAATCCTGAATCATCTTTTCTCCGGCTGAGCGGATAAACTCAAGACCGAACTTTTCCACGAGGCCCAAATAGCGCTTAGCGCAGACGTTATTGCCTGCTATCATCGCCTTAAGATCGAGGGCGACGTACTGCGGATCCCGACACTGCTCGGTAAGGGTCTTGAAGACATCCTCCCGGAACTCGCCGCGCTCCACGACCTTAAGGCCCAAGATGCGAATCCCCTCGTGGTAGATCTCATAAGCACCCCCACGCAGTAACCCGCCCGTATCCGCCGTGTGGGTACTGGTTGCCGTCCAAGCGATCAGTGCGCCCTGGTAAAAAATGGGCTTGATCACCATCATGTCGTAAGTGTGAGAGCCGGCCACATAGGGATCGTTAAAAAAGATCTGGTCGCCGTCATGGAAGCCAGGAGACTGGCTGAACCACTGAATCAAGCTTTTTATGGCATCGGAGGTGGCGGCAGCAAAACGAAGGTGGCCTGAGCAAGCCAGCACCATAGTTCCTTCGGAATCGTAAAACGAGCTCATGCACTCCCCACCTTGAGATACAATGGGTGAGGCCGTCACCCGCTGAAGGGTCATGCGTCCCTCTTCCCCGATGGCCCACAGGCGGTGGAGAAACATCTCATAACGAACCGGATCGATTTCAGATGCTTTAGCTGTCATCTTTCAGATACTCCTATAGGCAGTGTTTATCTCAGACTTCGGTGGCGATCGATTCTTGTCTCAGCAGACTGTTGAAAAACCCTCCGTTCACCCGTTCGACAGGCCTGTCCTGAGCAAGCCAGCCGTTTCCTTCGACAGGCTCAGGACGAACGGCTGGAATGTCGAAGGGCTCAGGGCGAACGGAGGAAGTCATGAATCATTGATAATTTTCCGTTCACCACGAACGGTCAGTAAAGCTTTTTATGAGACACTACACTAGCTGATCTCCATCACGAGATTAAGATAGTCATCAAGTGTCACATGGAAACCAGGCGGCACCAAGACCGTCGTGAAGGGAAGCTCGATGACCCCTGGGCCCTTGACTACATTTCCGACACCTAGACGAGTGTAGTCATAGACTGGGGTATCGATAAACTCCCTCCCCGGGCGGGTGAAAAATATCTTTCGCGTTCCCTTGATGGTCGAGGAGAGAGCGGTTCCCCTTGTCTCCTGAGGTTTCAAAGGTGGTTTGGCCACAAGACCCACGGCGTCAACTCGAATGGCGCTAATCTCAATTCCAGCCTTCGTATAGCCTGCCCCAATACCAAAAAGCTCCTCGTACTTCTTCTCGAAGGTCACCTGCAGCTCTGCCACCCTCTCAGCAGAGAAGCGTTCCCATGCCACTGGAAGCTCGACACCCGCTGTCTGACGGCGATAGCGCATGGTGAAAAAACGCCGGAACTCCAACTGCCCGGAGCCAAACCCCTCTCCGATCATCGTTTCTTTCATCTCCCCTTCTATGGAGTCCAGCCTCTGATTGAGAACAGCGGGGTCAACAGGCAAAAGATACTGACAGGTCATCACCCGAGTGCGGATGACATCCGCCGAGGCTGCGCCAAAGGCAGAGAAAACCGGTGAGGTAGAGAAAATGTAGATCTTTTTAACCCCGAGTTCGGCAGCAAAACCGGCTGCGTGCACCGGGCCCGCTCCCCCGAAGGCATAAATCACAAACTCCTCGGGCAAATATCCCGTTCGCACCACCTGGCGGCGAATGAGATCTGACATTTTGCTGTTAACGATCTCATAAACCCCCGCTGCAGCTTCAACCACCCCAAGCCCAAGGGGCCGGGCAATCTTCTCTTCGATAGCTCTTTGCGCCTTCTCCTTGTTCAAAGCTTTTCTGCCACCGAGAAAATAGTTTGGATCAATGATTCCCAGGATAAGATCAGCATCGGTAACGGTTACCTCTTCACCACCGGCGTCATAGCAGAGCGGCCCCGGACTCGCGCCCGCACTCTTAGGCCCTACCAAAAGCCTACCCGTCTCTGCATCTACCCGAGCAATGGTCCCGCCCCCTGCGCCGATCGATTCAATGTCAATAATGGGCTGTAGAATACGAAAACGCTCGACGATAGGCTCCTGGGCGTATCTCCAGTAACCCTCTGTAATGAGCCCCACATCAAAGCTCGTCCCTCCCATGTCGGTTGTGATCACGTTTTGGTGTCCCAAAAGCCCTGCCACATAGGCCGATGCAATCATGCCACCGGCCGGACCTGACTGGAGATTGGCAATGGGAGTAACGTGTTCCCGGTGAGCTACCCCACCATTACCCTGCATGATAAGGAGTGGTCCTCTCAAACCCTCTTTTTGCAGCTTACTCTCCAGGTCCCCTAAATAACGCTTCACCGTTGGGCCAAGATAGCTGTTCATGATGGCTGTGTTGGCTCGGGCATACTCGCCAGCCACCTGAGATAGCGCTCCTCCAAAAGACCAGTAAACCTGCCCCGAGGGATCCGCTTCCAGGGCCAGGCGACGGATCTCTTCCTCATGCGCCGAGTTGACCCAGGCATGGAGGAGGCTCACGGCAATGGCCTCAACCTTTTCTTCTTCAATCAGACGCCGGATCGCTTCCATGACATCCCCGCGGTTCAGCGGAATGATTTCCTGTCCAAGGTAATCCATCCGCTCCCGCACCCCGAGAACCCGCTCCCGGGGCACAAGCGGCTCGGGTTTGGTCACCCAGGTCACATGGCGAATCTCCTCCTCCGAAAGTCCGTCAACGCGTCCGATCGCGCGCATGATCTCCGTTGTGTCTTCAAATCCTCTGGTGGTTATAAACCCTACCTTAACCCCGCTACGGGTAATGAGGGCATTAGTGGCCACTGTGCTGCCGTGTTTAAAGAGAGTCGTTCGGTTAAGGAGATCCGAGCAACCTATGCCTAAGGTCCGTGCTGCCTCTGATAGCGCATCCATGACACCCCGTGAAAAATCGTCTGGAGTCGTAGGGGCCTTTGCTGTCCAGATCTCGCCCGAGTCGGTCATAACCACCGCGTCCGTAAATGTCCCTCCGGTGTCTATGCCTATGATGAATCGTCGCTGGGCTTCCATTTCACCCCCGAATCAACGTTTGTAGAGACGGTCAATAAATCCTTCCTCATCCAACTTTTTGACGAAACTTGCGTCAACAAAGTCTTCAGGCCGGGAAGCCTTGGCCTTGGGGTTTTTTGTGGCAAGCTCGCCCAGTATCGTCTGTATGCCAGGCAGCGTTGGATAGGGCTTTTCGGGAACCACTTTGAGAGCGATTTCCTTATAGGTCTCTTCCAGGGCCTCCCGATCGGTGGTCTGAAGATACTTGCTCATGATTTTAATGCTCGCCTCTTTCTCTCTTTTGTAGAAGTGAATGCCCTCGACCAGAGACGTCACCACTGACATGATAACGTCGCGCTGTGATTTGATATATGCCCTGGACGCAACCAGCGCGGTGAGCTGGAAGGGGATATTGAGTTGGGACATGTCGATGAGGGTGTTATATCCCAGCTTGCGCGCCGTTAAGGTGAAGGGAGGGGTGATGATCGTCGCTTGGACGTTCTTTGACTGCAAGGCCGCGACGCGAGCGGTCTGCGCGCCTATTTGCAGCAGGGTGACATCCTTCTCAGCGTTCAAGCCAACTTTTGCCAAGGCCATCCGCACCCCAAGGTCGGTGGCGCTGCCGAATCGGCTCACAGCGATTTTCCCGCCCACGAGCTGCTCGACCCTCTTGATCTCGGGCAGGGAGACGAGGCTGTAAGGGAAGGTGTTGAGGAGGCTCGCGATGACAACGATATCAGCGCCTGCGAGGCTCCCCGCCACAGCGGCGGACCCATCGGCAAGCACCATGGCGACGTCGCCTCCCATCATGGCTTGAAATCCAAGGGAGCCGCCGGGGGTAAATATCAGCGAGACATCCAGGCCGTGCTTCCGGAAGAATCCCGCTTCCTTAGTAATGATGAGGACAGCCTGGTAAGGGCTTGTAGCGGTATAGGCGAGATTCAACTTCCTTGTTTGAGCGCCTGCGTGTGAGATTAGGACAACGAGGAAAGATAATGAGATAAGGAGGCCAGCGAGTCGTTTGTTCTTATTCATGGTATCTCTTTCTCTCCATAACCTTCTGCACAATCCCCTAAGCAACTCGGGAAAGCGAGCTTTATTTTTTATAGAGCATCTCCAAAAATCCCGATTGGAGAATTGGCCGACGTATGATCGAAGTTCTCATGGGTATTGAAGACATAGCTGACTTTGCTGCAGCCGATTCTCTTTAAAGCATCTTCAATCTCATCCAATCTGCGTATGTCGGCATCAACGAGAAAAGCGGTATCATTCTCCCCTGTGACAATCCCGAAATTGGTTGCTCCTTCAGGCCCAATAATAGCAAAGACCGACTTTCCTACCTGGTAAATGTGGGGAGAAGCCATCTCTTGCGTACTCAGCTATGTCTTACGGTCCGACTCGTACACTAGCGCTGGTTTGATCGCGGCGTCGATGTTTCGCGCCATCGGGTTACGGATCTCTTCGCCGATGTGGGCTATAGCGCCAAGTGTCCTACCGATTAGCGCAAAGGCTTTGGTCATCTCCCAGGGAAATCCCATGTCTAAGGCAGTGGCGGCAATAGCTCCCGTGACATTTACAGGCAGGCGGCGCCCGCCCTGCTTCTCTGCAGTCTGGGCAATCCGTTGCAGCAGATCGCAGTAACGGCCGTAGACTTCAGTCTCTCGGGCAATCTGAAACAGCCGGTCAGCTCTGGGGTCTCCTTCGGCATGCGTACGGTGGCCAATTCCGGGGATTCGTTGTTTCCTCTCCCGATAATCCTTCACGACCGACGCCGCAATTGCGTCCAGATCAGCGTCGCGCGTCTCTCGCGGCAATGCCTCATGGAGCATTTTCGCCGACCACTCAGACGAACCCAGATGAACGCTGCCCGCCCCCAGAATAGCCGCTGCCACTGCGCCCTGAATGGCCTCCGGGGCCGTGTGGTAGGTAAGGCGGGCTGCGACCACGCTGCCTACCATCCCGTGTTCGACCAGGACCGTCAACAGCGCGTCGGTCATGCGCGTCTCTCCAGACGTCGGCAGGCGGCCTATTAACATCAGAAAGGTCATCTGGCTAAAAGTGATCTTGCCCACCAGTTCCTCGGTCAGGTCATAGCCGCGGACTAAAATCCGGTGGAGTTCAGCCTTGCCGAGACCAGTAACAATTTTGCCTTGCTCACTCATGTGAAATCCTCCTCGTTCGTTTACTATTTCAAAAAAGCTTTTTTAAGCAGACATATGAGAAGGATTAGCTCCTGTCAAGCCGCACCTCGCTCTCCAGCCGCGACCTTTTCGGCTGCAAACGTGAACGTAACACTCAGGGCTTTTGTCAAGGGTGGGTTATTATGGTAAAAAGAGGGATGGGCACAGATCCTATAACCTTTGACAGTCGGCCATCCCTGAAACGCCCTGTGTTGATACTGGCCTTTGCTGGCTGGGGAGATGCCGGCGCTTCAGCGACCACCGCGGTTCGTTACCTAACTGAACAGCTCATCGCTGCCAAATTTGCCAGCATCGACCCTGAAGATTTCTACGACTTTTCCATACAGCGTCCCGTGGTTCGCCTTATTGAGGGGATGCAACGGCAGATCCATTGGCCATCTTACGATTTCCACTATGGCGCTGGAATTGGCTTGGAGCGAGATTTTGTTTTTGGCATTGGAGCTGAGCCACACCTGCACTGGAAGGCCTTTTGTGAGGCCATCCTCCGGCTGGCGCGCGAGTGTGGCATAGAGATGATTGTCACCTTGGGGGCATACCTCGATGAAGTCCTCTACACTCGTCCGGTCCCCCTAAGCGGCTTTGCGACGGACGCAGAGTTGATGGGACAGCTAGGCCTTCTCCCATCCAGGTATCAGGGGCCCACGGGCATCATCGGGGTCCTGGGTGATGGGTGTCGTAGAACAGGCATGCCCAACATGAGCCTGTGGGGCGCGCTACCCCATTATCTTTCTGCCTCGCCGAATCCAAGAGGAGCGCTGGCCCTGGTCCTTCGTCTTACCCAGTGGCTCGGCCTTCGGGTTGATACCGGTCCCTTAGAGCGCGCCGCTGCTGAATTTCAGAATAAGGTCAACGAAGTCGTCAATAACGATCCCAATCTCTCGGCCTTCATCCGCGAACTCAAAAAGCGCGAATTCGAACAGTGAGACTCTCGATCTTGGTCCCCGTTTTTAACGAGGTTGACACTCTAGAGGAGACCATCCGCCGGGTGCGTAGTGTCCGGCTGCCTAAAGAGATCATCGTTGTTGACGACGGCTCCACAGATGGGACACGGGAGCTTCTGAAACGTCTGGAGTCGGAGACAAAAGCAGGAGACGATCCCCTCAACGAACTCAAGATTTTCTTTCAGCCGACCAATCAGGGCAAAGGGGCTGCCATAAGATCGGGGCTGCGGCACGTCACTGGAGACGTTACCATCATCCAGGATGCGGACCTGGAGTATGATCCTCAGGACTACATGAAATTATTGGGCCCCATCTTGGCGGGGAGGGCGGACGTGGTTTACGGGACACGCTTTTACGGCGGAGGACCCCATCGGGTCCTTTTTTTTTGGCACTATGTGGGGAACCAGATCCTTACCTTATTTTCCAACATGCTGACGAACCTCAACCTCTCCGATATGGAGGTTGGGTATAAGGTCTTTAAAAGCGAGATCTTAAAGGAGATTGTGATAAGGTCGGACCGCTTCGGTTTTGAGCCGGAGATCACGGTGAAGGTTGCTAAGAAGGGGTCCCGGATCTATGAAGTGCCAATTTCCTACCATGGTCGAACCTACGCGGAGGGGAAAAAGATCACCTGGAAGGATGGGATCGCCGCCTTCTACTTCCTGGTCCGTTTCTGGTTGAAAGATTAGCCAGATGACTAAAAGCAGCGACTTGCCTACCCCTGAATGATATGAAATGCCTGTCATTCAGACCATCAGGTTGACGAACAGAGAACCGGCTGGTAGGGTAGGCCATGAAGGGAGACACATTGACGGGCACACGTCGGCGGAAGACCGCAGCCAACGCAGAATTTGAGTTTTTCCTAAGAGCGGATCTTTCGCGCTACGCTGGCCAGTACATCGCTATTGTGGGCCGCAAGGTCGTCGCGTCCGGATCGAACGCGCAGGCGGTTTGGAGACAAGCCAAGCGGCGGTTTCCCTCCGCAACACCTACCATTGGTAAGCTGCCTCGTGCTGAAACGTTAGTGCTTTGTCTTCGATGGAGGTAGAGTTTGGCTTCCGAAGAGAGCGGAGCGACCTTTTTGGCTTCATTGGGCGTCCCGTCGCCCGTGTCACTGTCATTCACCGACGTCGGCGTGTTCCTCAACTGTTCTACGTGGACTCTGGGGCTGACGTTACCCTCATCCCAAAATCTGTAGGGGATCTGTTAGGGCTAACGCTGGCCTCTCCCAAACAGATCCAAGAAGTCAGAGGAATAGGCGAACAAGGAGTCCCCATCGTCATTCGTCGCCTTCAGCTTCAGGTTGGGTCAAAGATATTTTCCGCCAGGGTCGCTTGGGCGCTCCTTGAAGAAGTCCCTCTTTTGCTCGGTCGGTTAGATTGCTTCCGACTCTTTGAGATTACGTTCCATAAGGACCAGGCCACTGTCTTCAAGTGGTGAAGCCACTTTTGCCCGGCGGCCTTCTACTTTCTGGTCCGTTTCTGGTTAAAGGATTAGCACCGGAATAGGAAAGGATTTCAACTGCCGATCCGCAGAGTGAATTCTGCAGGCGGATTGCTGATCTTGATGAAAGGAATGGGGTCGTCGAGGAGTTTCTCTGCCTCAATCTTGAGTGGCGGGTCGGAAATAAGGCCTTTTGTCCAGTGATATTTTAAGATAACTTTATCGCCGCTAACGTTTGAACAACGGATCATGTTCAAACCCGCCTCGACTTTGCCTTTTCCTTCAAGAAACCAGGTGAGCAACCATCTCTTTCATCCCAGGCGCTTGAGGTTTTTAATCATCTGAGGGAAAAATGGGATCAATGAAGAGACCCTTCACAAAGGTCAGAATCGTGGCTTACGTTTAGTGAAGTGATGCCTCAAGCAGATATTTACCTCTCCCTCGTCGTCCCGACTTACAATGAGGATGAGAGATTACCGCAAACCTTAAGAAGATTTCAAGAATATCTTTCAGCGAGGTCTTTTAGTTATGAAATCGTTGTGGTTTTGGATGGTCCCACGGACAATACGCGAGAGGCTTTGAAAAGCATGACGTCGGAGATAAGCCACTTAAGGATTTTAGACCGCAAAGTTAATCGCGGCAAAGGGTATACAGTTAAGGAGGGGATGCTTAAAGCTTACGGCCGTGTACGGCTTTTTGCCGATGCCGACAATTCCACCGACATCTCACATTTCGACAAAATGCATTTGCTTTTTGAGAAGGGTTATGACCTCGTGATTTGTTCGCGCGATTCGAAAGATGCTCCCGACGCGAGGCAGGCCGTTCCTCAATCTCTGTATAAGCGCCTTATGGGAAAAACGGGGAATCTTTTTATTCAGCTTTTAGCTGTAAGAGGGATCTGGGACACTCAATGTGGCTTTAAGGCGTTTCGTGACTATGCGGCTGAGGAAATTTTTTCCCAGACAGTAATTGACGGTTGGGGTTTTGATATTGAAGTATTGGCTTTGGCCCGCGCGCTCGACTATAAAATAGGAATAGTTCCTGCCCAATGGATAAATGACCCGAGAAGCCAATTTAAGCTACGGGCTTATGTGCAAGTTTTGTGGGAGACAGTGAAGGTCTGGCACAATTTATCGAGAGGGAAGTACAAGCTATAAAGCGCCAAAGAGGTGAGCATCCCAGAACCGCGATGGAGAACTTTGTTATTCAATACAGGATCTTCTACAGGTCAAACTCTTTGCTAAATTACCTCTCTCCCCAAAGTTCCTCCATATAATCTTGTAGGGCCTTTTTCATGGGAAACTGCGGGCTATAGCCTAGCTCGGCCTTGGAACGGCTGAGATCGAGAGGAAACTCTTTGTGGACATCTTCACTCCCGCTGCCAACAACTTTAACCTCGATCTTCGGAGCTAAGTCACGCACGACCTGAGCCAGATCGTCCGCACTGGTCACCACACCGCTTCCGGCATTATAAATCCTCTGCTTGGGGTCTTGGACCTTGCAGGCTAAATCGAGCGCCAGGGCCACGTCTTTGGCATAGACATACTCGTTGGTAAAATAGATCTTCGGGTCGATCGTGAAGGGCTGTCCTTTAATGATATTTAGGGCCAAATCTCGCATGATCATTCCCACCGTCGACCCACCCGCATAGTGGCCTCGACCAAATGCGCCGGCAGGTCGAATGATTACCGTGTCGAGGTTGTAGAGATGAGCGTACGCATGCACCAGATGCTCGGAGCAGGTCTTGGTAGCCGTATAGAGGTTGTGGCCCCCAATCGGGGCGTCTTCGCGAATAGGGCCTTCTTTGATTTTGGATCGATCGTAGACCCCGAACGTGCTGACGTAAACTACTCTCCTTAAGCCTTGGAGTCTCGCGGCCTCTAAGACATTGATCGTTCCCACGATATTGTTGGTCGCGCCCGTATAAGAGTTTTCCGCCACCCTCTTGCCGATAAGTCCAGCAGTGTGAACCAGCGTATGCACCTGAAATTCTTTCAGGGCATTGACCAAAGCTGGCAAATCCCGCATGTCTGCGGCAATGATTTTTGTCCTGTCCTTGCCGACGATCTTCTGGATGAATTCCCGATTAGGAGACAAATCGTAGAGGACGACCGTGTTGCCTGCATCCGCTATTCGTCTCGCCAGGTGACATCCTATAAACCCGGCACCCGTAACCAAAACCGTCATGATTGATCCTCCTAGTCGTGCAATTGTCCAATCAGATTAGGTCATGGGTCCGCTGCTGTCAATTGCAGGAAGTCCTCTTGCGTTTCAAACTTTTTGGCGCTAGTTTCTATTGTCTTTAAATTTGGGCGGCGGAGCGGATTTTTTTAGGAATGAAAGGAGAGCATCCATGAGGACGATTACTAGAGGAGCGACATTCATCAACCTTAAGGCCATGATAAGTGTCGGCATCATGGCTGCGGCCATGATAGTCCAGAGCGGACCTGCTGCGGCGCAAGGAATTAAGATCAGAGTGGGAAGAACGATCGGAGCTAGCGGATTCCACATACCGTCTTATGTTGCCGACGAGAAAGGCATGTTCAGAGAGGAAGGCTTGCAGGCCGAGTTCATAGCCGCAGAAGGAGGCCCGCTGGTAAGGGCGGGGATAGCTAGAGAAATAGATTATGTGCCGATCCCGGGAGGGGGGTCCACAGCGATGCTCAGGGGGGCTCCGCTGGTCTTTGTCGTCGGGCAGTCTCTGATTTCTCAGTGGACCATAACGACAACCCCGGACATGAAGACGGTGGAAGATCTAAAGGGCAAGACCATTGGCCTTGGCAGGCCTGGTTCGGCTGACTATGATGAAGCGACCATTGTTCTCGGACAGTCCTTCAAAATGCAGCCCGGCAGGGATTATAAAATCATCAGCTTTGCGGGGGAGCCTGACCGGATCGCCGGTCTTATCGGAGGCTCGATCCAGGGCGCCATTTTGTCGTTTCC
>JAHFAO010000072.1 GCA_023250515.1 Deltaproteobacteria bacterium
ACCTTCTCGATAATGCCGTCCTTCGCAGCGAGAATCAATATAGACCGCAGACAGGCAAGCTCGCGGTTGATGGTTGCCGCCTGCGGGGTTCTTTTCAGGCCGGACGCTTTCATTCTCTGGCTTCTGCATCCGGCTCGCCCGCCGCCGGGCACACCCGTGCCATGAGCAAGCGAAAGGCTCTGCCTGCTCTTTTTAACTTTCTACATGCCGGAGAACGCTATGATTTCCATTTTATCTGGCTGGGAGGAGAGCGCTGTTGAAGTACCCAGAGGCATTGGGGCGGGTGCTGGATCGGGGAGACGAAGAACCGCGTACCCGACGACAACAGGGGTGGTGGCAGGGAGAGAAGATGGAGCGATGCTCTATATATATAATGGAAATTTGTTACAGTTTGGCACATTCACCTCTCCGAGGTGTTTCGCCGGCGGCACCAATTCATGCGTGAGTAGATAGCGCATAGTCAGAACAGATGGCAGAGGCAGTCTTTTTGTAGTCTATATCTTTGGTTTCGCTTGCGCCTTTATCCTCGGCTACGCAATGGTGGAGGACCTTATCCGCGAATGGAGAAGGAGGTGGCGATCCAGAGGAAAGAATCTTCCTGTCCAGTCGATGCAATGCCGTGCGGAGTCTGCGGGAGGTAACGGCCCTTCAGATTTCCTGCTTCAATGGGTTAAGCTACGGGGGCGCGAGGGAAGCCAGGATATGCTTAGAGCAACAAGTGGCCGCAGCCTCTTACGGCTTAGTCGACAAGAACTTTTCAATGATTTGTTTGAAGACGCGGTGAGGTGTAGGCTTCATTAAGAACCCTGCCATGCCAGCCGCCAAAGCCTTATGTTTGTAATCTTGATGCTCCGAGGCCGTGTAAGCGATGATGGGGATACGCGCTGTTTTAGGATTTTGTTTCAGTCTCCGCGTTGCCTCAACCCCATTGATTCCAGGCAGCCACAGATCCATGATGATCAGGTCAGGACTTTCGTTCAGAGCCTTCTCTATGGCTTCTTCGCCGGTCGCAGCTTCGAGGGGCTCATAGTTCAAATGCCGCAACATATGTGCGAGTATTTCTCGGGAGTCGTCATGGTCCTCAACGATGAGAATTTTGGCAGGCACCTACTTCCTCCAAAGCCGGAGATTATGCTTTCTCTGATTCCCGGAGTCTTTTACGCGGTCCATCGGGTGCTATTGAGGTTGTCTATCAACTTTACTTTGATGTGACCGCCTTTTCACAGGCAATCAAATAGACCTATTGGTGGTGTCATGTCCATCTTGGCTCCACTGTGTGGCGTTCTTTTTTTAGATAAGAAGACGCGCTTTTCACTTCTCGAAACGATCTTTCGACTAAGTTCGTAGTTCGCAGTTTGGTCCAGAGCTTAGAGTTCTTGATTTGAAAGAAGGTCAACAACTGATCTAGGTCTTTTTCTAGGCACGCCAGAGCTCCGCGATAAAAGGGGTCGACCTTTATTGTAACGATACCCTGCGAAAGGTGAGAGTAGGACAAACTTAATTCTCATTCTCAAAACCATCCCTCAGTTCTTTGAGTGAATTATCCAAGGACAACAGGTGGGATAGCACATTAGGTTTAGGTTCAATTGCCCTTGGATGAGATCTCATGTGCAGAAAACCTTAACTTTGGGCAGGCTGGCCAGGCCAGGTCCCGACAGTAAGGGCCTTTGAACAGGAGACCAAAGTGGTCTATCACGAGGTGGGTGGCTTTGAGCCGGGAAAGCAGCCAGGAGAGGAAACTACAGGATCGCAGGACAAAAAAAAGAGATAGAGCCATGCCCGTTCCTCTATCACGGTAAATAGGAGAGGGGTAAGGCGAGGGTTTCTTACCGGCTCGTGGTCAAAAATTTATAATGACCCTGACAGTGTCTGTGTACGTCCCTGCACGCACATTCTGTCTAGCCGGGATGCGGCCATAGATAGTAACGGTAACGGGCTTATTTACTGGTGTGCTTGGATCCGAGTAGACGTTCGTGCCTTTTGTGCCGTCCCCCCAAATCGTAGTATGCGCTGTGTCCAGGTATAGATTATAGTGCACCGTGTCGGTGCCATCGAGCATGTGTCGCGGGTTGAAGCTTGGGGCGCGTCCCCTGTCTAGGGCGATCGTGATGCTGCTAACTGTATCGCAAGTGTAAGTCACACTCCCGGTGGAATCGAGATGGGCGGACGAAAATACATGGTAGCTACCGAAGGTCACGGAAGTGGTGGTGATGGTACAGCCGGCCATAGCAGATAAAAACGTTACGAGGATACCAGCGAGGGAGAACCCAAGCGTAAACAAGATTTTCTTCGCGTGTCGAGTAGACATCGAAATGCCTCCTTTAGGCATGCTTTGTATTCTCTGTTGCCTCCCTCTTTCGATAGGAGGTGCCACACTATTTTGCCGTGGGGGTACTTCGTTGCCCCTCACGGAGTAGAGTAGGAGAAGGCCTTACAGCCATCGTCCCCTCATCGAACGGTGCGGACGGATCTCCCGTACACCGCTCTCCTCGGTCATTGTAACCAGCCCCTAATTACAAGTGAGGATTAGCCCAGAGAGGCAAGATAAAAGAAAAGGTCGAGCCTTTCCCGTCTTCGCCTTCCGCCCAGATCCTTCCACCGTGGGCCTCCACGATCATCTTGCAAATAACCAACCCCAGACCCGTACCCTTCTGCTGGGAGTTCTTACCGCTCGCGGTCTGCCGGTACTTTGCGAAGAGACTACCGATCTCGCGCGCCGGGATCCCCACTCCGGTATCCATCACTTGCACCTTGACCCCTCCCTGATCCTCTGGGCAGGCTGTAACCTCGATTTTTCCCCCTTCGCCCGTGAACTTGATGGCATTGCTTAAAAGGTTGCTTAAGACTTGGCCCAGGCGCCGGGGGTCTGCGTGAACTCGAGGTAGGCTTGGGTCGATCCGACAAGTGAGAGAAATGTTTTTATCCTTACTCAGAAGCAAATAATTCTCCAAAGCATTCTCGATCAGTTGCTTGAGATCGATCTCTTCCCTTAATAGGTCAATATGGCCTGCCTCCAGCTTTGAGAGATCGAGAAAGTCACTGACCAGGTCCACGAGGTTATGGCTGCCAGCCTCAATCTTTTGAAGCCATTTCTTCTGCTCCTCATTGACGGGTCCAAACAGACCATCCTCCATCATCACCGCGACGGACATAACGCTCATAAGGGGGGAGCGCAAATCGTGGGCAATCATTGCCGCAAAATCGGCCTGCATCTTGCTGGCCTTTTCTAGCTCCACGGCCTGTTTTTTGGTCTGCTCATAGAGCTGGGCGTTCTGGATCGCTATGGCCGCCTGCCCTGCAAGCGTGGAGAGAAACTCGATCTCGTCTTCGGTCAATTCGCGCTCCTCTTTTGTGAGGAAGGCCGCGACCCCTAGAACCTCACCTTTTGCGATCAATGGGACTCCAAGATAGGAGACCATTCCATGCCTACGGTAAAACTCAGCGTCCAGTGTCCGCGGGTCTGTCTGAACATTCCTGGCCACCACTGGCGCCTTGCTCTCGATCGCCTCGTGGACAAGAGGAGGCAAGCCTTTCAATTTCCTTCCCTTCCATTCCTCCTCATCGAGATTCCAGCAGGCCGCACGTTTCCACACCCCGCTCCCTCTATCCAGCAACCACACCAAGATGCTAGGAGAATTGAGTAGGACATCGATCTTTTCCATCAGGACGTTCAAGACGGCGCGGAGATCCAGAGTCGAGGTCATAGCCAAGTTAATCTCTCGCAGGGCAGTGATGCGCTGGAGGTGGCGCTGGATCTCCTCTTCCGCCCGCTTACGCTCGATGGCGTACCGCATAGCCCGCGCCAGCAGCTTTCCATCCACCTGTCCCTTGACGAGATAGTCCTGCGCGCCCTGGCGCAGTGCCTTAAGCGACGACTCCTCATCGTCAAGACCGGTCAGCACCACAACGGGTACCCCTGGGGCTTCGCCACGTATGGATGCGATCATATCCAGTCCCTGCCGATCGGGCAAAGAAAGATCCAACAGGATCAGATCAAAGCTCTTTTCAGCGAGAGATCTCAGAGCCTCTTCGAAACGCTCCACATGCACCAGCTCAAAATCATTGCCCCTTACTTCTTCTAGGGCCTCTCGCAGCAGGCGGGCATCTCCCGGGTTATCCTCTACTAACAAGATCTGCATGGATGGATGGCTCCTCTCATTTATACTCCGCTGGCAGCTTCACTATGGTGAACCAGAAGTGTTCGATGGACCTTACCACCGAAAGGAAATGCTCTGGATCGGCTTTGTAATGTAGCAGTTCGCGTGCAAATCATATGTTTTAAGAATGTCCTGAGAAATCCCGCTTACAACTTGACAACATAAATTTCTCCTCTCCTGTAAGACTTAACAGAGATCCACCCACAGGTATTATCGAACAACGTAAAGGTCGTTCCCTACCTATTTTGTTCTTCCAAAGCTTTCCGAATAGCGGCTAGGAGTTCATCATTATCAGCGGGCTTTTGGAAAAAGGCCTGTGCTCCCGCTTTGAGGGCTCGCTCCTTGTTTACCTGTGGATCTCGGGCGCTCACAACAATGACCGGAATGCAAGCGATGGCTTTCAATCTTTCCATGATCATGAAACCGTCGCCGCCGGGGAGGCCCAGGTCGAGGATAATCAGGTCTGGTTTTTCTTTTTTGGCCACTATGATCGCCGTTGTCGCATCTCCCGCAAAAGCGGTGTCATAGTCGTTGGCCCGTAAGCGGATATTTAATATTTGTCGTGTATCTGCATCATCCTCGATGATTAAGATCTTCCCTTTTGCCGTGGCCGCAGGAAGCTCTCCCTCCAATTGGCCGCGGATTGCGGCCAAGAGTTCGTCGTTATCGGCTGGTTTCTGGAGGAAAGCGGCGGCCCCTTCTTTGAGCGCCCGTGCCTTGTTGGCCGCTGGATCACGGGCGGAAAGAACGATAATGGGAATCCGAGCAACTGGCTTGAGTGACCTTAACCTTGCCATCACTTCAAAGCCGTCGCCGCCGGGCAGGCCCAAGTCGAGGATAATCAGGTCTGGTTTTTCTTTTTGCGCGGACGAAATGGCCGAGATCGCATCCGATGCCAACACCGTATTGTAGTCGTTCGCCTTCAGACGGATGCTTAAAAATTGGCGTGTGTCTAAATCATCCTCTATGATCAAGATTTTCTTTTTTGCCATCTTCACTCCGCTCGTACGGTCGTCTCTCGGTACCTTTCCGAAAAAATTGGCAGGGTCCGGTTGCTCCCCCAGCTAAAGTTGTGAGCTTCTGGAATAGAGATAGAACTTCGGTGGCCTGGGTCTGTCAGCTTTGGAGGAGGATCAAGAGGACTGTTATTTCAGGGATATTTGTGGCGTGCCGAGACTTGTCATAGCGAGACATCCTCTGAGTATTCATGAGACGGTTCATCGCTCTTTAGCCGGCTTCAGCCGGGCTAGAACCCGCCGCCTTAAGGCGGCGGTTGGTCAGTTATGCTCCACCGGCAGCTTCGCTATGGTAAACCAGAAGTTGCCTTCCTTGAGGGCTTCAACCATTAGCCGCACGTCGCCTGGGCTGTCCTCGACCAAGAGGATCTCGATGGGAGCGCCTACGATTTCACCATTCATGGCTGTTTATCCCTCGCATCCGGCAGAGTGAAGTAAAACGTCGAACCTTTCCCCAGCTCGGACTCCACCCAGATGCGGCCACCGTGGCGCTCCACAATCTTCTTGCAAAGGGCTAGACCAATCCCTGTCCCAGGATACTCCCCCTTGGTGTGTAAGCGCTGAAAAATGACAAAAATGCGCTCAGCATACTGCGGGTCAATGCCAATCCCATTGTCCTGCACCGAAAAGAGCCACTCCTTCCCGTTGTGTTGACTCGAAACATGAATCCGCGGCGCCTCCGTACCCCGGTACTTAATCGCATTGCCAACCAGGTTCTGAAAGAGCTGCCCAAGTTGAGTCCCATCCCCCATCACGATCGGAAGAGGATCATGGGTTACCACCCCTCCACTCTCCTCCATTGCCACGCGTAAATTCGCCAGGGCGCTCTCCAAGATGGACTCACAATCGGTGGGCTCAAACTCCTTCCCCTTCGTCTCTATCCGCGAATAAGACAACAAGGCGTTGATCAGCGTCTGCATCCTGTTCGCCCCATCCACCGCGAAGTTGATGAACTCGTCGGCATCGGCATCCAGCTTGCCCTTGTAGCGCCGCGCCAGGAGCTTCGTATAACCCTCCACCATCCGCAGAGGTTCCTGCAGATCGTGCGAGGCCAGATAGGCAAACTGTTCCAGCTCCGCATTGGACCGGGCAAGCTCCCTGGCCTGTTGGGCCAGCCTCTCCTCCGCCTGCTTGCGCTCGGTCACGTCTCTAAAAGCCACAACCACACCGGTAAGCTCCCCGCGTTCGATGATGGGGGTACTCACGTAATCGACAGGGAAGCTCGTGCCATCCTGTCGCCAAAAGATCTCACCCGTCCCGCGATGAGCGGTCCTGTCCTTAAGGGCCGCAAGAATTGGGGACGTACCGTCTGGAAAGGGATTTCCGTCGGTCCCTGCATGGCGCAATATGTGCGTTGGTTGACCTACTATTTGCCCATCCTCCAGGCCGAGCATCTTTGCCGCCGCGGGGTTGATGAAAGTCACCTTCCCTTCTGGTTCCAAGCCGAAGATCCCTTCACCTGCCGAGTCCAGAATCATTTTGGTCTGGGCGAAAGCGGATTCATTGAAGCGCCAGGCAATGACGCTCCCAACGCAGGCCCAGAGCACGAAGAAGGCGTGGATCCCTGCCCAAGTCCAGGGCGCGCTTAAGGCCGCAGTGTGGTTATAGACCTCCTCAGGCCACAGCGCACCCACGGCCCCATGATGGATCGCGACATATACAATGGACAGGCTGTAGGGGACCCAATCCTGGTACAGGGCCAAGAAGGTAAGCATGACAAAGAAGTGGAAGTGAAGCTCGATGTAGCCGCCCGAGAGATGCACCAAGATAGCGGACGAGCTCATGAGTCCAAAGCCAACAGCCGTGGCTTGGAACACGCGGCTGGCACGCTTTCGGCTGGCCAAGATTGTAAAGAAAGCCACGATCAGCCCTTCACTGACCGTGTGGAGCACCGTGCCGTCGCGGAACAGTGCCTCAAAGCTCAGCTCCCAGCTATAGCCCAAAACGGGCCCCACAAGCGCGATAATGGCCGCGTGGAACCAGGTCAGCCTCAACAGGAACTGATGCCTCTTACACCACACCTCATCCGGCAGGGAGCCACCCAACGGTACGAGGGACCATAAGCGGCTCATAACTTTAGCAATGGGGATCCGTCTATTCGTGTCGACAACCATGGAGCACGTCTTCGGCTTTCTTGAGCATAGATCCGCTCAAAACGTTCAGATTCTCCCCCCATGCGGCGGTAACTTCACAATGGTCAACCAAAAATCCTCAATCATCTGCACCACCCTGATGAACTGATCCAGATCCACCGGCTTGGTAATGAAACAGTTTGCATGTAGGTCGTAGGTCTTAAGAATATCCTGCTCCGCCGATGAGGTGGTCAAAATGACTACCGGGATGCGTCTCAGATTAGAATCCTCTTTGATCTCTGCCAATACATCCCGGCCGTCTTTCTTTGGCAGGTTCAAATCCAGCAAGATGACATCCGGGCTTGCCGCATCCTTATACTGGCCCTCGCGCCGAAGGAAGGCCAGAGCCTCCACCCCATCTCCTACCACGTTTACATTGTTGACTAACTTCCCCTCCTTCAATGCTTCCTTCGTCAACCGCACATCTCCAGGGTTGTCCTCCACCAGCAAAATTTCCACCGGTTTATTCATTGTCTCCATGTTCACACTCCTTCACCTCCTTTGATTGTTATTTACACAGGAATGGTGAAATAAAAGGTAGAACCCTTCCCAGGCTGCGACTCCACCCAGATGCGGCCACCGTGGCGCTCCGCAATCTTCTTGGAAAGCGTCAGGCCGATCCCCGTACCTGGGTACTTCTCTCTAGCATGCAAACGCTCGAAAATGACAAAGATCCGCTCGGCATACTGCGGATAAATGCCAATCCCATTGTCCCGCACCGAAAAGAGCCACTCCTTCCCATTGCGCTCACTCGAAACATGAATGCGGGACGGCTCCGTACTACGGTACTTAATCGCATTGCCGATCAGGTTCTGAAAGAGCTGCCCTAGCTGAGTCCCATCCCCCAACACAGTCGGAAGGGGATCATGGGTCACCACCGCCCCGCTCTCCTCGATTGCCACCCACAAATTCCTAAGCGCGCCCGCCAAAACAGACTCGCAATTGGTGGGCTCGAATTCTTTAACCTCCATCCCTAGCCGCGAATAGGCTGACAAGGCATGGATCAGTCCACGCATTCGTAGAACCCCCTCCACCGCGAAGTTGATGAACTCGTCGGCATCGGCATCCAGCTTGCCCTTGTAACGCCGTGCCAGTAGCTGCACGTAGCTCGCCACCATGCGCAACGGCTCCTGCAGGTCGTGTGAGGCGATATAGGCGAATTGCTGCAGTTCGGTGTTCGAACGAGCCAGCTCCGCTGCTTTTTGATCCGCCTCTTGCCGCAGGCGCTCGCTCTCTTCAAGCAAGTGAGCATTCTTCTCTAATGCGCGGTTTAGGACACGCAGCGGCAAGACACGCAACGTAACGAACACTGCTAAACTAAGGAATAGCCCGAATAACGCTACTAGCCCGGTACGCTGCAAAAGAGGCTGCAGAGATCGACTGACCTCAATCCGGGCGACCTTGAGACCCGAGTCTAGAAGTGACGCTGATCGAGTTATAAGAGGAGGCTTCAAGACATCTACGCTCTCTGCAATGACTTTATCTTGCGTATCCACGATGCGCCGCACCTCGGGATAGCCGCGCCGCGGACGGCGGGAAAGAAATTCCTCAAACTTAACAGTCTGGAAGCGCCACGTCGTAGGATTCGTATTGATCACCTGGGAGGCGAGACGGGCATTGATCTCCGCCTGGGCCTCCAGAGCCCCTACCTGATTCTGATAAGAAAGCGCGAAGTAGACAGCCGGCAGGCTTACCGCGACCAGAATGGATATAAGCGCGGCAATCCAACTGATGGTTCGAGCTGCCTTAGGGTTAACGTTTTGCATGATTTTGCCTTACTTCGTTTCAACCACCCAGTGTCCCAATTGAGCTAGGATCTTATGTCCCTGCGCTGAGAGCACAAAGGATATGAACCGCTGTGTCATTTCAGAGGCTTGAGGTTGAGCCTTGGTCAGCATGTACAAAGATTTAAAATAGGGATAGGACCCGTCGGCGATGGTCTTCGGGCTTGGCATGACACCGTTTAAAGAGAGCGGCTTCAGAGAGCGGCTCTCAGAGATCAGTAGGGCTAAAAGGGAGGTTCCTAACGCGCCCGGAGTGCTTTCGATTGCATCTGCGCTATCATTGTCAGTGAAAGCTATCCTCATTCCCTCACGGGATAAGGCGGCTTTAACTGCCTGCTCCATAGCGGGAGAGATGTTCTTGAGTAACTCCGTATCAGAGTCGGTTGCCTCACGGAGGATAAGACGAAGTCGCTGACCATTAGGCCAGGTGGTTTTTTTACCGCTCCAGATGTCCACCAGTTCCTGGGTAGCCAGTCCCGTAACAGGGTTCTTCTTGGATGTGGCAAAAACAAAAGGGGACCTCCCATATAATAGAGCTACTGCCCCTTCCAGCTTTTCCACGCCCTTTCCTGCTTTGCTAGTAACTGCAAGGTCTATGGCCTTTTCCAAGAGAGCCTTCCGGCCACCCCCACTGCCCAGACCGGGAACAATGACGACCTTGGCGTCGGGGTGCGACTTTTTAAAGGCCTCCACAAGAACCTGCATGGTACCCAGGGCACCACCCGTGCCGCCGATGTTGAGGGTATCTGCAAATACTGCAGTGGGAACAAGACCCCACAGACTCGCTCCGGCCAGGAGCGAGATCTTAAAAAACCCAAGCTTACCTCCTAAAGTCATAACTCCTCCTTCCAGGATTCTTATTTGCCTAAGTCAAGGGGATCGTAACTGTGAAGGTTGAGCCCTTGCCGACTTGGCTCTCTACCTCAACTTTCCCACCTAAAAGTTCAGTGAACTTTTTCACAATACAAAGCCCTATCCCGACCCCCCCGTATTGCCTCGTCTCCGAACTGTCCACCTGGCGAAACTTCTCAAAGATGACGGGCAGGGACTCTTCCGGAATCCCTATCCCCGTATCGGCCACCTTGAACTCCACGGCCTTCTTTCCAGGAACGTACCGGGCTGAGATGGCCACATGACCCTTGTCGGTAAATTTGATAGCGTTATTGGTGAGGTTCCCAAGGATATGCTTCAGCTTCTCACTGTCAGTCCGCACAACCGGAAGCTCAGAAGGATAGTCCCACTTCAAAGCAAGCTCTTTACCTAAAGGAACCTCGTAGTTTGACTTAAGCTCGTCAAGAAAAGCTCCCAGAGCCACCTCATGAAGCTCCACTTTGACCCCCTCAGCCTCGATCTGGGTTACCTGCAATACGCTGTTGATTAGGGTTAATTGATCTTTGGCTCGGCTCATCACCTTCTCCAGCGCCTTCTCCTGCTCCGGGTTAACCTCCCCTAACAGCCCATCCTTGATCATCCACGTATAACCCATGACCACATTAAGGGGTGTCCTCAACTCATGCGACATCACACTCAAAAACTCATCCTTTACCCGGTTCGACTTCGCTAACTCACCCGCCAAATTCGCCATCTCTTCATAAAGCTGGGAGTTGTGAATCGCTATGGCTGCCTGGCCTGCCAGGGTAGTGAGAAACTCGACTTCATTGTCGCTAAATTCGTGCTCCTCTTTAGTGTAGAAGGAAATCACCCCTAGGATCTCGTCTTGCGCAAGCAGCGGGACTCCCAGATAAGAGACCAATTCATGTTTGCGGAAAAACTCCAGGTCCTTGGTTCGAGGATCTGTTTGGACATTGCTAATCCTCACAGGGGCTTTAGTTTCGAATACCACATTGGGGATACCACGCCCCGCTTTCCACTGCTCTGCCTTCCATTCCTTCTCGTCGAGGTTCCGACAGGCTACGGGTTCCAGTAGTCCATTCTCTTTGTTCCACAGTCTGATGGTGGTAGCAGCGTAAGGGAGGACGAGATCAATCTTTTCCAGCAGCACGGCCAGAACGCCGCGGAGTTCCAGGGTGGAAGTGATGGCATGGTCGATCTCGCGCAGCGCCCGGATATGCCCTAGATTGCGCTGGGTCTGCTCGTAAAGCCGCGCCTTTTGCACGGCAATGCCCATTTGGTCTCCGATGGCCCCCAAGAGACGGACCTCATCGGGCTGGAACTTTCGCGGCGTGCGGCTCCCCAGTTGGATAGCTCCCAGAATCTGATCCTGGGCGCGGACTGGAACTACGATAGCGGAATGTACCCCTTCCCTTTTAAACGTGCGTAGGCCGTCGCACTCCTGAACATTTTCCTCTACGTGGGGCTGCTTATAAGTTAACACTTTTGACGTAAGCCTTCCGGTTGTCGCTTCTGTGGGGTACCAGTGATGCCTTTTAACATTCTCGGGATCCTGATACCCTCGGCAGGCTGCTACGTCGAGCGTTTGTGTACTGGGATCCAAAAGGCGAATATTGCCGATATCAAAGCCGCCGATCGAAAGGGCTTGGCCAAGGATCCTTTCTAAAATGGTTTTAAGATCCGGAGAGCTCAAAATTGTTTGGCCCATCTCGTGGAGGGTTTCCAGTTCCTTATATCGATCTTGGAGTTTCTCCTCCGCCCGCTTGGTCTCGGCTTGCCGCATTTGCAAGGTCTCTGCCATCTGATTGATGGACTCAGCCAAGGTACCCAATTCATCGCTTCGCTTTACGGTTAAACGTGTATCTAATCTCCCTTCCCCGATTTCCCTGGAGGCCCGCACTAGAGACGAGATGGGTCGGCTAAAACTTTGGGCAACAATAAAAGCTAGGAACCCGCCAATACCAAGACAAATCAGGGTGATATGAAGACTCGTCCTTGTTGTGTCACGAACGGCTTGATAAGCATAACCAAGAGAAAATCCCACATGGAGATGCCCTAGCGGGGTGCCATCAGGCAGAAAAACCGGGCCGCCAACCTTGAGAAGATCTCCCTCGACCCGAGATATCCAATCCTTCGAAAGCACAATCTCCTGGCTAAAGCCGTCGATTAATCTCTGATCCTTCAGGGGATTCTCCCCAGTGCCGTCACTGAGCACCAACCCCTCCAGATCCGTTACATAGGTGTACCTGATGTCAGGATTGACCCGGGCACTTCCCAACCTATGGCGCAGGGAGCGGAGGTCGAGAAAATAGAGGTCATTGACAATTGCCTCAGAGATCGCGGCTGTGGTCCCTCGGGCGTCTTTTTCAAACGTGCTAAGGACTTGCTGTCGCCCCTGATAGATGGAATAGAAAAAGATGCTCCCGCCCACCAGGAGGACGATGGAAGCAGTGAAGAGAATTAACTTGAGGCGGATGCCAAACTTCATTGGAGTCCAAGCTCTACATCAATAAATTTCCCCGCTTTTAATAAAGGCTCGATGGATCGGTCAGGTATCTCATCAAACTTGCTCTTCTCAAACTGTTGCAGCAGCTTCTTCCCTTCCTCTGACTGATCCATCTTGATTAATGTCTCCTTGATTTTAGCCACGAGGTTAACAGGAAGATCCGCCCGATAGCTAACTATGTGCCGGGGAAAAGAAGATGACTTATAAACTATCCTCAAGCTGTTCAAGTTCCCTCTCGCTTCATTTGGATATTTTTGATTATCCATTGCTCCAGCCATGACCTTCCCTCGCAGCACCCACAGCATCGTATTCTCATCTCCGCGGCTAAAGACATAACCCACCTCAGCTGGAGCTAAGGGATCGGAAGTGTCTTTTTTGGGAACCAATTTTAATCCCTCCTGCATCAAGGCCACCTTCGGAATGAAGTAACCAGACGAGGAAAAGGGTTCTTCGAAGGCAATGATCTTCCCCTTGAGATCCTCCAATCGACTGATCCCGCTATCCTTGTTCGTAAAGATCACCGAATGATACTCGCCAATCCCCTTTTTCCAGCGCCGCAGGAGAAACTTGCTCCCAGAAAGGCGACTGACAGCCACCGAAGGAAAGGGACTGTCAATATAGAGATCAACCTTCCCTTCTTTTAAGAAGCTAGCCATCTCGGGCATGCTCTTGGCCACAACAACCTTTCCCTGGTCGAACCCTTCGGCCTTGAGCTGCTTGGCAAGATAGTTGGCAAAAGGCAAAAACCTCTTGATTTCCGACGCTGGCTCAATGCTTATTGAGCCTACGTTAATCGGTCCGGCCCACGCGAGCCGGGGCAAGACAAAGGCGTTCACTCCAAATGCAAAGAATAGGATTCCCCATGTTCTGGGCACTTTTTTCATCATTCTAAACCTCCTTCTTACTTACTCTAAATCGGGAACCAGATTCTCTCTGCTCAACCCATTTTCTGAACTGACTCTCACGAATGCGCCACTGACCACCAACTTTAAAGGCCGGTACCTCCTTCCGCTGGATCATTCTAAGAAGGGTCCGCTTAGAGACTTGAAGAAACGCTGCGGCCTCTCCAAGGGTTAGCAACCTAAGTTCGGCATGACCATTATTCATGGACGGGACACTCCATGACAGGTATTTTGCAACGACTATGCCAAGGCGTCATCTTTATGACCCAAAGCCTAAAGGCCTGAAGTAAAAAATAAAAGTCCGACCCGAAGCCGCTAAATTAGGGCTTTTCCCAACCCGCTAACGATTAATGTCCTTGAACTGTGCATAAAGTAGCGCAGAGTAGAGCCAAGACGGATATGACACCAACCAATAGGGCCAATAGGTGTAAGAACAAAATGCTCGGCGCTTCCCTGGTGCAACTCTCTGAACTATTCGCCGGGCTATGAGCCTCAAACTATTCCTTCAAGAGTTTCTTGATAGCGGCGCCTAACTCCCGGTGGGTAAAAGGCTTGGCAATGTAATCGTCGCACCCGGCCTGGAGACATTTTGCGCTATCCTCAGGTAAGGCCTTTGCGGTGGCAGCCAAGATCGGGATGGATCGGGTTTTTGGGTTCTTACGGATAAGAGAGGAAGCCTCGAGACCGTCCATCTTGGGAAGAGAGACATCCATAATAATTAGGTCCGGTAGATAGGAAGCGGCCACTTCGACTGCTTCCTTGCCATCCTTGGCAACAATGGATTCATAGCCGAGAAATTTAAGTTGTTTCTGCATGACATCAACCGTCGCTAAGTTATCTTCCGCTAAGAGAATTTTCTTCTTCATCTAATAATCCTCATATCTACTTCGCTACATCTGGACTCCTGAGGCCACTTTGCTCAGCCAAAATTCTAATAGTCGCAAAGCGTGACGCCGTCAGGCGTCAGACATTCCCTTCACGACTCACCGCTAACGATTGAGCTTCACTTTTTGCGAAAAGGCAGTCACATCAGAGTAAAGTCGATAGACTACCTTAATAGCACCCTATGGACCGCGGTGGATGGGGAGGTAATTTGAAAAAACGGCACGGCCTTCGATTGTTTGCTCAAAGGGGCTAAAGGTATCGCGATGGGTAAGTTGACGAGCCACTTCTCCGGCTTATGCCGAA
>JAHFAO010000220.1 GCA_023250515.1 Deltaproteobacteria bacterium
GTAGCCCATGAAAGTGCTTTCGGACCTCACTAGGTTGGTTCCCGACATAATGGACGAAAGGTCTCTCGAGGGCCTGGAGTGCTTCTTGATACTCCAATTTCTCTGCAAAGGCCCGGAGAATGGCCAGATCAGTCGATCCTTCCAGGTAAAGGACCCATCCAGTTTGCTCGGCCTGGTAGTAATGTTCAAATCCGATATCCCGCAACGCCTTTAGAACTTGGCTCCCGCGATCATCAATCCTATGGGGCTGGCCCACGAAAGCGATAACGACATCTCTGTCCGCGGCCTCATTCAGCAATACCTCAGAATGGCTGGCAGCGATTACTTGGTTGCTGTTCTCACGTGCGACATCCACGAGTAGTTGATAAATCTGTCTCTGCCGGAGGATTTCTAGGTGTGCATCAGGTTCGTCCAATAATAGGACTGCTCCTTGGTTCGCGTACATATATGAAAGGAGGAGAAGTGTTTGCTGAAGTCCTCTTCCGGAGGAAGAAAGATCAAAAAGGATGTCGTTTTCCTTGTAACGCATTCTGATCTCACCACGCTCAGCAACGTATTCGGGAACACCGAGCTCTGACCCAAACAGCGACATGATATGAGCAGTTATCTTTCCCCAATACTCTCTCTTCTCCGTATAAATCTTGTAGCAAAGGTTGCGTAGGACCTCTGCGGTTCTTCCCTCACCGACGCGTACGTTGATTGCTCCAGGGTCGAGGCGAGTCTCATTTGCAGAAAGACCCGACATTGGAGGAAGAAACGCCACCTGAACCTTGCCTGCTTCGTCTGGGATCGCCAGGCGGCCTGGATTCTTTCCTTCTGATAGACGCAGCGGACGACAGTAGAAAGACTCTTCATTGCCGTAGTCGAACTCTAAGCCACACTTCCATTCCTTATCTTCGGTTATGCCTTCAACCGTGATGTCAATCCGGACATTTTTTGTTTCTTGCTTACCATCAAGTCTTTGAACATCTCTCACATGGAGATCACGCCAGAGGAGATCAGCATCAGGAACTGGAATGGCCACCAAATCTCGCCGGTTAATAGTGACGCCCGGGCGTTTCTCCGGAGCCCTTTTCCCCCTGCGCTTTTCGTTCCAACGTTTGAGGCCGACTTCCCAAAGGGCAAGTGCTTGAAGTGCAGAGGTCTTGCCCGAATTGTTGGGGCCGATAAAAACAACGGGGTTTCCAAGTTCGACCACCGCATTTCCGAATCGCTTAAAGTTCCGAGCAGTCAATTTCGTTAGCATTAGTTCGCACCTCTAGTATCCATCATAGCTCCCCTTTGAATGCTCTGTCGAGGATGGAGGGCAGCATGGCGTCGAGTTCGGCGGCGGTCTCGGCCTGCAGGTGCTTTAATGCGCCCACCTTTACCTGAAGGTCGTCCAAGTAGGCAACAACGCGGCGCTGTTCGTCAAGAGATGGAAGCCGCAACACTATATTGCGCAAGTCGCCAAGCGAAATGTTTGGACGCGCTGTCTCAACCTTTCCGCCATGAATGATATCTTGAACAGGTGCACTGATGAGAAAATGCATCAGATATTTGCTGTCTAACTGCTTGGGGTCGGGGGAGATAACTGCAACGGCTTGATTCACATTCGCCTCTCCAATGTCAGTGGGGACAACGCAAGAGCGCCCGATTGACGCACCGACAAGATTTATTAGCACGTCTCCAGGTTGGAGTTGGGAGCGATTCAGTTTCTGGTGGAATTCCCTGGGAATGCAGGTTCGCTTGGAAAGGTCGAGTGCACCCCACAAGACGTTTTCACTGCGCACAAATATGGGGCCTGAATCTTGATAAGTGAAGCCCTGCCATTCCGGGGACTCGCCCTTCGTAACACGCGTAGCGAAGGTTTCCAGTCGCCCTGTCGGGGCCTTGGTACCGTCTGGACCAAAAAAGTATCTGCTTACAGCAGACGATAGTACCATTGCTTCCTGCTCTGCCTTCCACCGCAGGCTCCGTGCCTCTTCTATCTTGGCGGCCAGTTGCTCGATCCGTGCTACAATCCGCCGCTGCTCCGATAGAGGAGGAAGGGGGATTTTAGTGGTGAGGAAACGCTCTTCTTGTAGCCGGACTCTATTGGTAGTTCCTTCGCTTGCGGCTTTACAGATATCCACAAAGCTGCGTGTCTTGCTCATCCAGGCGAGAAAGGCTGGAATGATACACGAATGATTGGGTGTGAACACTGGAAAATCATTGCTGACGACAGCACCGTTTAGAGAATCTGGGACGAGGCCGAAAGCGCCGTTCCGGGCGTCGATACGCGACAAAATAAACTGTCCTGACCGCACGATCAGCCGCCTTGAGCCGGCGATTTCCGCTCCCATCACCTCACGGCGCTGGAAAACGCCTTTGCCCCATAGCCGCACGGTCACCTCCCGATACCGCTCGTCCGGTTTAATGTCGATCCATTCCTCGGACTTAGTGAGGACCTTACCCAGGGGAGCCAATGTAAAGTCCTCGCTCATCACTGCGCACTCTCCAACGCCTGCTTGATCTCGGCCATGATCTCAGCGATGCGCTGTTCTTTTTTGAGGATGTCGTCGGCCAGTTGTTTGGGAGGGAGGTGTTCGAAGTCCTGTTTGCTGCGGGGGTTCTTGATGTCGAGGTTAACGGAAATCAGATTGCCCTTCTCATCATACTTGAGCACATCTTCAGCGCGGACCTTCCAGGCGCGGTCATTCTCCTCACGTTTTCCCTGTGGTGAGCCTGTCGAACCATTCCACCAGGCCAAACATGGGGCAAACTCTTCGTACTGTAAGGGTTGCGTTTTGGTGTATTGCTTCCGCCCTTCGGGCAAGGGCTGTTCGTAATACCAGATTTCTTTTGTCGGCCCTGAGCGGTCGAAGAAAAGCAGATTGGTGGGGATGCTGGTGTAAGGTGCGAAGACGCCGTTGGGTAGACGGACAATGGTGTGAAGATTAAAATCTTTCAGCAGTTCCTCTTTTATGCGGGCACAGACGCCGTCGCCGAAAAGAGTCCCATTGGGTACCACGACGCCGGCACGACCGGGCTTAGGTGGGCGCCTGAGTTTGCGCATGATGAGTTGGAGGTACAGGAGCGCTGTCTCAGAAGTCTGCTTGTCCTCGGGGAAGTTGCCAAGAATACCCCGTTCCTCCTCTCCACCGAAGGGTGGATTCGTGAGGATAATGTCCACGCGGTTCTTGTCGCCGATCTCTCTTAGAGGGAACCGGAGGCTGTTACCTGGATCGATCTGGGGTGATTCGAGGCCGTGTAACAGCAGGTTCATCTGGGCTAACAGATAGGGGAGAGGCTTGGCTTCTCCGCCGAATATGCTTTGCATCTGGAGGAGATCTCGATCCTGGACAGTTTTGCATTGCTTTTCTAGGTGCCTGTATGCCTCCACGAGGAATCCACCGGTGCCGCAAGCCGGGTCGAGGACTGTCTCGCCAATCCGTGGATCGATGACCTCAACCATGAAACGAACAAGAGGACGTGGAGTGTAGAATTCACCCGAGTCGCCAGCAGCGTCACGCGTCTCTTTAAGCATCGATTCATAGAGGTGACCGAGGGTATGGATCTCCTCACTGCTAGTAAAGTGGATGCCGCTGACTTTGTTGATCACGTCACGGAGGAGATAGCCGTTGATCATGCGGTTGATTGTCCCTTTGAAGACAGTCGCGATGACGTCACGCCGGTCGCCTCCGTTAGCGCCTTGCAGCCCTCGGAGGTAGGCGAAAAGACCAGGACCGCGTTTACCGTCAGGTCGCACGGCTTCTTCGTTGTTGACGAAGGCGATCAGCTCATCTCCGGTGATGCCATCAGGCTTAGCTGCCCAGTCCCGCCAGCGGTACGGCGGCTCGACTGCCGGCCGAAACCGCTTACCAGCCATTGTTGCTTCCTGCTTGCGGATCTGCTCCATGTCGTCGAGGAACTTGAGGAACATGATCCAGGTAAGCATCGGTAGACGGTCAAGATCGCCGTTCAGCCCTTTATCCTTTCGCATGATGTCACGGCAGGACTTGACGATGGAGGAAAGCCGCTGGGCGGTGGTTAGAGGTTGAGCCGTTTGTTTGCTTCGAGCCATGATCTACCTTTTAGAAAATTGTTTTCCAGTAACCATTCAAGCGAACCACAGCGCCTTCAATTGTCGTTTGTGTAAGGTTAAGTTCTGTTGCCACAGCTGTATACGAAGAAGCCCAAGTTGCAGGAGGAGGAGAAAAAGCGCTAGGGACGGGGTGCGTCGAGCGACGTTCGAAAGTAGCTTCTACTGCGGACCTGACTGATGCAGCGGCCGGCGGACCCTGATCCAAGATCAAGATAAGGTCAACTAGATCCTTGACGCGCGAATTCCGGCTTCCCCGACGCGGTAATGTGTAAGAATGGACCTTCTCCGCTAACTGCTGTGCCAACGGGATGATTCGGAATCTTGCGGCTGGGATACCAGCAAAGGAAAGATACTCTTCTCCGTTTATCCAGTCCGGTTCGTCAACGACAATATCACCGATGCCGACATCAAGGTGAAATTTCGCAAAGATCCGTTGGTCTAGAGAGACTTCCACAGGAAAGCGAGCACCACCCTCTGGAGGCGCATCGAACTCTTGCCGTGGTTCGCCGATTCTCATTACAAAAAAGTCTCCTACGTCGCGAGCCGCTGCTTCCTGCAGTTCATTCCACCACTGCTGAATCAACTTGTCACGATTTTTCGTTAGGGAACCGACCTCTGGCAGAGCCAGATCTACATCTTTCGTTGTTCGTGCCCTCATTCTGTATCGTACTTCCAGCCCATAACCTCCTTTTACAATCCAAGGCGAACTCTCATCCAAGAAGAGCCGAGCTAAGAGTCTATCAAAAGCCACTAGACGGCGAAGTCTCTGCAGTTCGCCCTGAGTCTTTGCTTGTGTGTTGATTCTGCTCTCGAGAGCTTGTCGAAAGGCTCCTGCGGTTTGATAGACTCTGGAAGGTTTGATCATAGGCCGGCCTGCGTTAAT
>JAHFAO010000221.1 GCA_023250515.1 Deltaproteobacteria bacterium
CCAACACCGGGAATTGCCGTTTTTGTAAACTTGGCAAACCTCAAGGTTTCTAGAATAGACTTTACAGAGTTTGGGTCGTCTTAGATTTTTTACAAAATATCTTGTAAGATAAGATCGTCTCTGAATGCCTTTTTGACAGTCTCCAGATGAAGAGTAAGATTATACTTTTTTGTTCTGTCGTGCATTCCTTGGTGAACAAGGTTACACAAATTATATATTGTGTTAATAAAACCGTAAATTGAAATGACCTTACAAGAAATTAAAAACCTTCTATCTCAGATTTTTTCAATGGAACTAAAGATCTCCATTCCATGGGTTACTAATTATGGACTAGGAACCGCATCAGATTGCACATTAAATGAATTTGTAAACATCAAATCTCCCATTCTTACTTAGGAAGATTATGAGCCAACTCCTTTCATTGGGGATTGAAGGGTTTACTTATCCAGATCTTTATGATCCACTTCGCCTCAAAGTCTTAGCAGAATATTTCTATAAGGAGGTCGAAACGGCGGACCCGGCACTCGGTCAGCAGTACACCGACTATCGCCGGGGAAATGGCCTCTCCCCAATCGATGAATCGAACCTGATCGTCAAACTCGCCCCGTATCTCGGTCGGTTCGTCTCACGATTATTTCAAATAGGAGACCATGCCGAGGTCGACCGGATGAAGGCCAATGCGGCAAAACCGATCTTTCAGTTTAAAAAAAATTTCGTGATAAGGCGCGCGGCCAGGGCACTCAAACCAGAGGAGATTACCCGATTTGATCTGCCGAAGTTGGATCGGCAGATGCAATTTTTGGAAGAGGTGATCGTTGGAGAATTGGGTCGAAACGGAGACCGAGAACGCTCATTCGCCGCGGCGGTCAACACGCTCATGCGGATCGAGACCGATCTGATCCGGAAGGTGCAAGGGATTCAGGGGGTCGATGCCAAACCGAGCCACCAAATATTGATCGAGATCTGCGACGAGATTATCAATCACCCCCGTGGGCCGTCGCTTTTTGATGTTTTCCTCCGCCCGGTTGAATTGCAATCACACAAAAGGGCCCTTGATACAGTGCAGGGCTTTCTCAAGATCGCGGAGCAATGGGTCTCTGCCCATCTTCATAATCCCCAAGTGGCTGTGGAGGTTAAAGATTGGGTCTCCTTCAAGCTTCCGGAGAAGATCGATTTCGGGCACCTTGTCGAGACGGCTCACCCGAAGGAGGCCCTTCCTGACCTCGCGGTGGGACCTGAAGAGAGGCGCCGACGACGGATCGGTTTTGACCTTACTGACAGACGATACAACCCACTTCAGGTATTAAATGAGGTCCACTACTGCATCTTCTGCCACGAGCGGGATAAAGACTCCTGCTCCAAAGGATTCCTCGATAAAGAGGGGAAGATGATGAAGAACCCGCTAGGAATCCACCTCACTGGCTGCCCGTTGGATGAGAAGATCTCAGAGGCTCATCTTTTAAAAAGGGACGGTGAGACGATCGCGGCGCTCGCGACGATGATGATCGACAATCCGATGATCCCGGCCACGGGCCACCGAATATGCAATGATTGTATGAAAGGATGCATCTACCAGAAACAAGATCCGGTCAACATCCCACAGATTGAAACCCGAATCCTGACGGATTGTTTGGATCTTCCGTGGGGCTTTGAGATCTACTCCCTTCTGACCCGATGGAATCCCCTCAACGTCAAACGGCCCTTCTCCCTCCCCTACAACGGAAAGAATGTGATGGTGGTCGGGATGGGACCGGCTGGATTTAATCTGTCACAATATCTCCTCAACGAAGGGTTTGGCGTGATCGGCATTGATGGCCTCAAGATCGAACCACTCCCAAAAGCGTGGGTGGGGGACGAGAACAACCCACCGCAGCCGATTCGGAATGTCAGCGACATCTATGAAGGCCTCGATGAGCGGATCATGGCTGGGTTTGGAGGTGTGGCTGAGTATGGGATCACCGTTCGGTGGGACAAGAATTTCTTAAAGCTGATCTACCTGACCCTCGCCCGGAGGAAATACTTACGCATCTACGGTGGGGTCCGCTTTGGCGGAACCATCACGATTGAGGATGCCTGGAACCTCCGCATCGATCATATTGCAATCGCGACGGGGGCCGGACGGCCGACCGTGTTGGATATGAAGAACAACCTCATCCGCGGGGTCCGCAAGGCAAGCGATTTCCTCATGGCCCTTCAGTTGACCGGCGCGGCCAAGAAGAGCAGCATGGCCAATCTCCAAGTCCGTCTCCCAGCGATCGTCATCGGTGGTGGCTTAACCGCGATCGATACTGCGACAGAGTTGATGGCTTACTACCCCGTTCAGGTCGAAAAGATCCGGGAGCGATTTGAGATCCTCTCCCACGAATTTGGGGAAGACCGCGTTTGGAGGATGTACGACGCCGAGGAGAAAGGAATCCTTGAGGAATTTCTCGCTCATGCGGAAGCGATTCGAAACGAGCGGAGGCGGGCGGAGACTGCAGGGAAGCCACCTGACTTTGCGGCTCTGGTTAGGTCATGGGGCGGCGCTTCCATAGTCTACCGGAAAAGCATGTTAGACTCCCCGGCCTATCGCCTCAACCACGAAGAGATCATCAAGTCGCTAGAAGAGGGAATCTTCTTTATCGAGAACATGAGTCCGGTTGAATGCATCCCTGATGAGTATGGCGCCGTGAAGACGGTCGCGTTTGAACGGCAGAAGAGAGATGAGAAAGGAAAGTGGCGCGGGACGGGAGAGATCGTGACCCTTCCTGCAAGGAGTGTCTTAGTCGCCGCTGGAACGACCCCCAACACCATCTACGAGAAAGAATGGCCAGGTACGTTTAAGTTCGATGACCAGAAAAAGTTCTTTCAAAAATTCGAGCCGAAATGGAATGGGAAGGCAACACCAGATCTGGTCGAAATCAAAGAATGGGATACGATCTCAACCAAGACCCCCAGTGTCTTCACATCCTATCAGCGACAGGACCGATTCATCAGTTTTTACGGCGATAACCACCCGATCTACGCCGGAAATGTCGTCAAGGCGATGGCCTCCGCCAAAAAGGGATATCCCTACATTGTGAAGCTCTTCGAGAAGGAGATCACATCCCTCGATCCCAACAACCAGACGGTACGCGAGACTCGATTCAAAGAGATGGTTGGGCTTTTGGATGAAGGGCTCCTGCCTCGGGTTCATCGTGTCCATCGCCTCACGCCGACGATTGTGGAGGTGGTGGTAAAGGCTCCCTTCCAGGCACAGCGGTTTCAACCGGGCCAGTTTTATCGTCTTCAGAATTATGAGACTGAGGCGGAGAAGATCGAGGGGACGACCCTTACCATGGAGGGGATCGCCCTCACAGGCGCCTGGGTCGATCAGAAAGAAGGACTTCTTTCGTTGATCGCCCTTGAATTGGGTCATTCCACGCGGCTCATCGCCGCCCTTCGCGAAGGAGAGCCGGTGGTTGTCATGGGCCCGACTGGATACCCCACTAAGATCCCCGATGGGGGGGAGACCGTCATCCTAGGAGGTGGGGGACTCGGCAATGCCGTCCTCTTTTCGATCGGAAAGGCCCTCCGTGCTAAGGGGAATAAGGTGATCTACTTTGCCGGCTATAAAAAAGCCGAGGATGTCTTCAAGATCGACGACATCGAGATGGCCTCTGATGTGATTGTCTGGAGCACCGATGTTCCCCCATCGATTCAGCCAAGGCGGCCTCAAGACAAAAGCATAGTTGGGAATATCGTCGACGCGATGGCGGTCTACGCGAAAGGGAGATTGGGCGAGACCGCGGTTCCGTTCCTTGCAGCGGATCGGATCATCGCCATCGGCTCCGATAGGATGATGGCAGCGGTCAGCAAGGCCCGCCAGAGTCTCCTGAAGCCCTACTTTAAAGAAAACCATGTGGCCATCGCATCAATCAACTCGACGATGCAGTGCATGATGAAAGAGGTTTGCGCCCAATGCCTTCAGCGCCATATCGATCCGAAGACCGGCGTGCAGATAGAGCCGGTCTTCAGCTGCTTCAACCAAGATCAAAAGATGGATGAGGTCGACTTCCCCAATCTTAATGCCCGCCTAAAACAGAATTCTGTCCAAGAGAAACTTACGAACCTCTGGCTTGATTATCTCCTGAAGAAAAAAAATGTCCTTCGGGTATAGCGGTTCTGGTCCTCCAAAGAAGGATCTTACCAGATTAGTGTAGGAATTACACCAACTTTTGGTATTGCAGTCAGCGTGAACTTAGCGACCCCCATAGTCTTTACAAAGGATTTTGGGATATGAATTAGGATTAAGATTTTTTTGTTATAATATATCCTGCAACATTAAGTCGTCTTTGCATGCCTTTTTAACGGTCTCTGGATGAAGGGTAAGATTGTATTTTTTTGTTCGACCGTGCATTCCTTGGTGAACAATTCTTCCTGAAATTAGGCCTGTCATCTCTATCTCGCTTAGGATTTGAGTGACCCTTCTTTGGGTTAGCTCTTTTTGCCTGATTGTTTTACACAATCCTTTGTAGGAGTGGTAAATTTCTCCGGTGGCAGCTCCGTTTGCTTTCATAACTGCTAAGATCAGCAGCTTTTCATGAAGTGGATATGAGTTTAGTGCAGCTGTCTCCTTGTCTTCTTCCATTTTAGAAGAGGCCTGCCTGATATGCTCTGCTGTTACTTTGGGTGACTGTTCTCTCTCAGCTATCTCTCCTGCTACTCTTAACAGATCAATTGCTCTTCTTGCATCGCCATGTTCCTGGCCTGCCATTCTTGCGCACAGGTCTATTGCTCCTTCCTCAACAACCCCGCTGGCAAATGCGTCTTTGATTCTCTCCACTAGGATCTGCTTTATCTGGTCACCAGTATAATTTGTAAAAACAATCTCCTCCTCACTTAGACTGCTCAGAACTCTTGGGTCTAGTCTTTCTTTGAAGGTCAAGTCGTTGGATATTCCAACCAATGTTAGAGACCCTTTCT
>JAHFAO010000073.1 GCA_023250515.1 Deltaproteobacteria bacterium
GATCGACCGGGAGCCCTTCCTCTTGGAAGATCCGCTGCATCTGCTCCAAGTACCTGCGAGATAACTTAAGGCCCGAGGCAAAACGCTCTTTCACTCCCCGCTGGGCCCACACCCTCTGCTCGTCTGTCCCAAGGTCGTGTTCCTTTAAAATTTTATCTCGCTCTTCTTGGATCAGCTTCCGTGGCGCGCTGGCTTCTCCTACCTCCACGACTTTGTAAATTTTCGTCGGCTCAAGTGTATCGTGGAAGATCAACTGGGAAGTGCTATAGCGGGTAAAGATAAGCTTCCAAAATTCAACTGGCCCCTCAAGACCAGGAAGGAGCGGGAAGGGAGTTTCATGAGCGGGGGCCTCTCCGCTTCTAACGTAACTGGGAAAGGAAACAAGTAGCGAAAGCAAAAGGGGGAGAAAAAGTCTTGAAAAAATCATGGCTGCCAAAATTGATCTATTGTAGCAAAAGGACTATCCTGAAGTCAAAAATGGGCGAATGAGATTCAAATCCAGCTTCCCTCTAATCTCAGTTTGGGTGTGGGCATCATTGATGGGCTGCCTTTCCTCCCCTCAACCTGATCGACCGCCCGGCTACTTGGTCATCGGCCTTGAGAGCAATCCCACCCACCTCGATCCCCGTTATGCGACGGACGCCAACTCAGTCCGTATCGGGGCATTGATCTTCAACTCACTTACTCGAACCGATGAAAACTCACTCTTTCAACCTGATCTCGCCGAACGCTGGGAAGCGTTGGATGATCGTACCTACCTATTCCATCTGAGAAGAGGCATTACCTTCCACAACGGCAAGCCATTAACGGCTGCAGATGTAAAGTTCACTTATGACTTTGTTCTGGAGCCCAAAAATCGCTCTCCCAAGCGAGGGGCACTGCAAGTTGTTCGGGCCGTGGATCAAATCGGTCCCTATCTAATCCGCTTCCGGCTCAACTCTCCTCATGCTCCCTTCTTGGAAAACTCCACCTTGGGCATTCTTCCCGCAGGCACTCCCAACGCGGGCTCCGGAAAAAATGCTCTCATAGGTTCAGGACCCTTCTCTCTTGAGGAGTTTTCGTCGGGGGAAAGAGTCGTTTTAAAAGCCAATCCCTTATATTGGGAAGGAGCGCCTTCGGTCTCCGGCTTGGTCTTCAGGATTATCCCTGACGATATTGTGCGCGCCCTCGAATTCAAGAAAGGGACCATTGATTTTTTACAAAACGACATCGAGCCTGACATGCTCCCGTGGCTCAAGAAAAACACAAATGGCTCGATCCTAACTCTCCAAGGAACCATCTTTCAGTATATTGGTATGAATCTCGACCATCCTATCCTCAAGCGCCAAGAAGTACGCCAAGCGCTGGCCTATGCGATAGATCGGGAAGCGATTATCCGCCATCTCCTGAAGGGACTGGCAACACCGGCAACCGGCTTGCTCTCGCCATCTCATTGGGCCTACGAACCCTCCGTTTCGCGTTTCATGCACAATCCCGAAGAGGCAAAAAGATTGCTTGACATGGCCGGCTTCCGTGATCCTGACGGAGAGGGTCCTCTACCTCGCTTTAAACTCTCATATAAGACAACGACATTAGACCTGCGCAGGAGGATCGCTGAGGCTCTTAAAGAACAACTCAACCGGGTAGGGATAGAACTAGAGGTGCGCACCTACGAGTGGGGAACCTTCTACGGAGATATCAAAAAGGGCAATTTTCATCTCTATTCCCTTGCATGGGTGGGGATTTCAGACCCGGATCTCTATTTCAATCTTTTTCACTCAAGCAGCGTTCCTCCTTACGGAGATAACCGTGGCCGTTATCAAAATCCCGAACTGGATCAACTGCTGGATGAAGGAAGGAGGCGTCAAAGCCTCGAAGAGCGGAGGCACATCTACAGCAGAGTGCAAAAAATTGTGGCGCTTGAGCTCCCCTACATCCCCCTATGGTGGACAAAAAATGTGGTGGTGATGAAGCGGACCATCCAAGGATTCATCCCCCATCCCGACGGTGATTTGATCTCCCTGAAAAATGTTTCCTTCCCTACCCCACATCCACCGGCGTGAATCGATACCTACTAAAGCGTCTTCTTTTGCTGTTGCCTACGCTCCTCGGGGCCTTAACCCTGGTTTTTTTCCTCATTCACCTCATCCCAGGGGATCCGATAGAGGTCATGCTAGGAGAGACCGCTAGCGCTGCTGATAAAGAGGGCCTACGTCGAGAACTTGGATTAGATCAACCAATTTGGACTCAATACGTCGGCTTTCTCAAAGGCATTGTCTTGGGAGACCTCGGCCGCTCCCTCTACGAACAAGACAGGGTGACAGACCTCATTATCATGCGCTTTCCAGCCACCCTGCAACTAACTCTAGCCGCTATGGGGACCGCCCTTCTCATAGCCTTCCCTCTCGGAATCATCGCGGCAGTCAAAACACACTCATGGGTCGATCGGTTGTCTCTCCTCTTTTCGCTTCTCGGCCTTTCGATGCCAAATTTTTGGCTCGGTCCGCTGCTGATGATCGTCTTCTCCATAGAGCTCGGGTGGCTACCAGTCTCCGGGCGAGGAGGGCTCAGCCATCTGATCCTCCCTTCCGTCACCCTAGGCATGGCTATGGCCGCGATCCTAACCCGCATGATCCGCTCCAGCCTCCTCGATGTCATCCATGAGGACTTCATCCAGACAGCTCGGGCCAAAGGACTAAGCGAGGCCAAGGTGTGGCTTAAACACGCGCTCCGCAACTCCCTTCTCTCGGTTATCACGATTGCAGGGCTTCAGTTTGGTGCACTCCTTGCCGGCTCCATCATTACGGAGACTATTTTCACCTGGCCTGGAATCGGGCGTCTTACCATCCAAGCCATCCAGACACGGGACTACCCGCTGGTTCAAGGATGCATCCTGGTTATTGCCACCTCTTATATCGTAGTCAATCTCTTGACGGATATTCTTTACAAGCTTGTCGACCCTCGAATCAGCTATGGGAGATAGACCCTTTCTTTTAATCGGCCTAATGATTCTTGCGCTGTTAGTTAGCGTGGCAGTGCTGGCACCCCTTATTGCCCCTCACAGTCCAACGCAGCAGAACCTAGAGAAAGATCTTCTCTCCTTCTCCAAAGAGCACCCGTTAGGAACCGACAAATTGGGACGCGACATCTTAAGTCGCATACTTTACGGTGCCCGCGTCTCAGTCCTCGTTGGGCTAAGCACGGTGAGCATATCCTTGTTGATCGGTCTCTTCGTAGGCTCCTTATCGGGTTACCTCGGGGGTTGGGTGGACCACCTTCTCATGCGCTTGGTCGATGTCCTTTTGGCCTTCCCTGGAATTCTCCTCGCCATAGCCTTTACCGCGGTTTTAGGTCCAAGTCTGAAGCATGTCATCTTGGCCCTTTGCCTCATTGGATGGACCGGTTATGCTCGGTTGGTTCGTGGCGAGATCCTGGCGCTTAGAGAGAAAGAGTTTATCCACGCTGCCAAGGCTCTTGGCGGCACTTCGGCTCGCGTCATCCTGCTTCACATGCTACCGAACCTCCTACCCCCTCTACTCATTCAGGCTACCTTCGGAATGGCAGCAGCGATCATTGCTGAGGGGAGTTTGAGTTTCCTAGGATTGGGCGCTCAACCGCCTACCCCCTCCTGGGGCTCCATGCTGAATGAAGGAAGGCAGTTTCTTTTGGTCGCGCCGCATTTGACGACCTTCCCAGGCTTGGCGATTATGATTACCGTCTTCGGGCTGAACCTGGCCGGGGACGGATTAAGAGACTTGCTGGAGAAAAAGGGGAAATAGCCCTTAAGATGAAGGCGTTGCCATCTTGAGTTGAGGGTGGTAGAAAGACAATAAACTTTATTGGAGGATATTGCTATGAAACTCTACTCTTGCCACACATGACCGTATGCCCATAGGACAAGGATTGTCCTGGCAGAAAAAAAGATTCCGTATGACCTGATCGAGGTCGACCTTAAGAACAAGCCCAAAGAGCTCCTCCAATTAAACCCATACGGGAAGGTGCCAGTTCTCATTGACGGAGATTCGGTCATTTACGAGTCCGCCATCATCAACGAATATTTGGAAGAGAAATACCCCAAGGTCTCCCTCATGCCCAAGGAACCGGCTCAAAAGGCTCAGGCAAGAATCTGGATAGACTTTTGTAATACAAAAATCCATGGGGCAGCCCACGAGGTTCTCCACGGCGCTCAGCCGGAGAAGGCAAAAGAGCAACTAAGAAGTCACCTTTTGACACTCGACCAGGAGATGACCGGCCGGGATTACATCGCGGGAGACTACTCGCTGGCAGACATTACCTTTATTCCCGTCTTTACCCGCCAGCAGCGCTACGGTGTTTCCATCGATCACAACCTGCCGCACCTAAAGAGATGGATGGACCGTCTCCTGGCCCGGCCTGAGGTGCGCTCCACCTTTTAACCATCAGCCCCTGCGATGAAGCAACAATCGAGAGCAGAAAGACGCAAGGCTGAGCGGCAGGCGACAAAAGAGCGGAATCAAAAAGAGAAAGTCAAACGGAAACGGGTCTCCCGGGTTCAAAAACTACTTTTCTATCTTGTCGGCACCTCTCTCTTGGTCGGAGTGGGTTACTGGGCTTACGGTCAGTGGGGAACCGGTTCACCAGGCGAGTTTGTGCCTAGCGAGGGCAACCGGCATGTCGGCCCGTCAGAGGTCGGGCTCACCAAGTATAAAAGCGATCCACCTACCTCAGGTCCTCACCTTCCCTCGATCGCGCGATGGGGCATTCACGAAAGCCCGGTCCCTAAGGAGCTCCAGGTTCATAACTTGGAGGATGGGGGTGTTCTGGTCCAGTACAACTGTCCACAAACGAATCCGGAGTGTAAGACACTGATAGAAAAGCTGGCCCAAATCGTCAGGCGATATGATCATGCCATCTTGGCCTCTTATCCGGAGATGAGTCACAAGATCGCTCTCACCGCCTGGTCCCGTATCGACAAGTTCAATGAGTTCGATGAGAAAAGGATCGTGAGATTCATTGATGCCTACATCCACATCGATCACCACCCGAAAAAATAGTCCATCGTTTTCTCAATCATAACCCTAGTCATGAGTAAGATAGCATTAGTGCAGCTAAGGGCCTCTGTCCACAAAGAAGAAAACCTAAAGGTTGCTACCGGCTACATAAAGGAAGCAAAGAGCAAGAGCGCTGATCTGGTAGCGTTTCCAGAGTTCCTGATGGCCTATTCACCAGCCGGTCAATCCGCGGAGGAATTATCTCGCATAGCAGAGAGTATTGATGGAGATTTTACATCAGCCTTAAGACATGCAGCGAAAGCAAATAACTTGAGCGTTGTAGCCACGATCTATGAAAAGAGCTATTTAACCAATAGAGTTTATGACACCGCGTTGCTGATAGATGGTGACGGAAACTTGGCTGCGGTGTATAGAAAATTGCATCTTTATGACGCTTTGGGTCTCAAGGAGTCGGATAAACTCATTGCCGGCAACGATCTGATGAAACCGGTAAAAACTAACATCGGCAACATTGGAATGATGATCTGCTATGACATACGCTTCCCAGAGATGTCTAGGATACTAGCCTTGATGGGGGCCGATACGCTTGTATTGCCTTCTGGATGGGTACAAGGGGATATGAAAGTAGAACACTGGCAGACCATGCTTAAAGCTAGGGCGATAGAAAATGGCTGTTACGTCGTGGCACCTGATCAGGTGGGGAATATCTACATTGGGCATAGCATGGTCGTGGATCCGTTCGGTCGGACAATCATGGACTTGGAAGAGAGAGAAGTCTTAGAAACGGTCGACTTGGATGCAAATTTAGTTAAGAGCGTGAGAGAAAAACTACCGCTTCTGAAAAACAGAAGAGATGATATCTATTCCAAATATTTAGCGAATTAGGATCTCTTAATAATAAAAGGGAATTGACATTGTACAACGATGCGATATGATCTCCGCCACTTTTGGCAGTTAGGCTTACCCCGAGCTAAGGTATGGCTGAAAGCTACGGTCGAGGAAGGAGAGTGTGAATCGCATGACGAACCTGTCCAGAAACATTGACGTAAAAGAGCAGAGACTAAAGACTGTAGAGGGAAAGGCGGTCCATGGTGATGTGATCGTAAAACCCCTCATCTCCGGTGACCAAATGACCTTGCTCGAAATTCAGTATGCCCCGGGGGCTGGCGCAGAGGTCCATGTCCATCAGCATGAGTCGCTGGCCTATGTAGTGAAAGGCAAGGTGAAGATGACCGTAGGTAAGGAAGTGTACCTACTTAGCGCCGGGGATGTCTGCAGACATCCCCATGGTATCCCCCACAGCGTCGAAGGCGTCGAAGAGGCAGTGGTTGTAGAAATAAAGTCGCCGGCACAACCCATCGAGAAGTTCTTGGGAACTTCAGAGAAATAGAACATCCAATGAGCCTTCACCTCCAGCCCGGGTAATCCCCGGCTTCGCGCACCGTAGCATAAGGGTGCCCTCCTGTGAATGCCGGAGGTTTGCCGCCGATGGCTGACGGATGGCAGATTCGACCCATCTACCGGCGTGATCTTTGTCTGGATGGATCAAGTACAAAAAATAATAAGATGGAAAGGAGCCTAAAGATCATGCCCCTCAGCTCAAATTATCTACTTATAGCAAGTATGGATGTGGAGCAGAAGCACGAGGCGATATTTAATGAAGTGTACGATAAAGAGCACGTCCCTTATTTAAGCGAAGTGCCTGGGGTCATCTCGATCGCCCGGTTTCAAAAGCGGGAGCTAACCATGATTATTGGGGGCGAGAAGCGGACCATCCGAATAGAGAACGAGCCTGAGCATACAGCCATCTATGAACTGCAAAGTCCTGAGGTCTTGGTTAGCGAGGCCTGGGCAAAGGCTGTGGAAAAAGGCAGATGGCCTGCAGATGTGAGACCTTACACAAAGAATCGTAGGCACGTTCTGTTGAAGTTGATGCCCCTAAAGAAATAGACAGGACTTTTAGGACCCCTGATTGATAGAGGATCTGTTGTCTCGTTCCGCCATCCGGATTTCTCTACCTAGAAGCTTGATCTATGCGAACCTTGAAGCTCGCCTATCGTGATAACGATCGAACCCCGGTCATTTTCTGCATCAAAGAGATGGCGCAACGCCATTACAACCTCGACGTTGAGGTCATCCAAATTAAAGCTACGAAAGAATACGAGGCTGCGCTGTTCGATGGTTCGTGCGATGTCATTATCGAACACCTGGAATATCTGTATCCCGCGGCGGCACAAGGGAAAAAAGTCACTATGTTCTGCGCGCCCAGCTTAGGACGCGGTTTGGAGCTGGTGGTGCCGGATTATTTGGAAGGTGTGGAAGAGCTGAGAGGAAAGACCCTGGCAGTTCGATCATCCGGCCGGCCTCATGCCCTTATGCTCTGGCTTAGAATGATGGGATTGGAGAAAGAGGTAAAAATCCTTATGATCAAGGACAATGAGGTAGGGAGGTGGGGTCAATGGAGGAAAGTCACGAACGGGGAGTGCATCGCTACCTTTATGTCTGCTCTTTATCTCCCCGATGCTCTGTCGGCCGGCTTAAAAATCCTCACGGTGCCGGATATCCCAGTGGTTGCCCACTATGCCCAAGCCTGTCTATCCAAGTTTTCAAGAGGACAGTCCGAGCTCCTGCGAGAATACGTCAAGGCTGTGATCCACGCTCTTTGTCTGATGACACACCGAAGAGATGAGGCCCTGGAGATTGTTCGTCGGGAACCCATGAAGCTCATGAAGATCGAGGATACGAATGAACTGGAAAGACAATTCGACTGCATTGTGAAGGGGCTTCAGGTAAAGCCCTATCCGACGCCGCAGGCTATCGCTAATACGTACGAAATCGCCACGGCGGAATTCGGGCCGGCAAACTTGAATCCCTTGGTCTTGTGGGACCTCCATTGGGTCAAGGAACTGGATGACGAAGGTTTCATCGATGATTTGATAGAGCAGATGAGACCTTAAACGTCGTTACACTCACTGAGCCTCCTTTGGATAGATCCAAGGCAAGGGATCTCTTGCATAGTCTTCGTAAGAACCTGGCGTGCTGATGCCTGGAATGGACGGCACCCAATCCTCTTTTAGCAACACATCAGGGTCACCATACTTGGCAGCTATGCTTCTTACCTCAGGGTTATCCAAGGCAGTAAGGTGGCCGTTTTCAATGATTCGGATCCTTTCTCCCTGCGTGGTGATAACATCGAGCGTGGGGAAGAGAAGGTGGACATGGAGATGGCCATAGGCAAGCCCTTTCTCGGCAGCCCAGGTCTCTTCCGGAGCGCGCCATGCGGTGCCGCATCCCAGGTGGATGATACCGGATCTTCGTCTCTCCCACTCCGCCCCTCCCGAAGCCAGCATATGAATGTTCGAGGGGCGACCGACCTTCGGATGTGTCCCAATCGCCACTTCCCAAAGCCAGAATAGTCCCTTTCGGGGGAAAGAAGGGTACTGGATATTGTGCGTCTCCTCAAGTAGCTCCCTCCAGGCATCCCCATACAGTCCCCCACCTTCAACTTTCTCTGCTTTACCCCCTTCCAAGGTGACCTTTATCCTCGGAAAAGGCTTCGAGTAATGACTCGTTGTCCCGCACAAGACTCCCGTAGCGTCTTCCTTCTTAAGGATCGGGGTCCAAGGATGACCCATCAAATGACCCCAAAAGGGGGTTGCGTTAAAGGCGAACCAGTCGCCAGTAAAGAAATCTTCCCAAAGCGTGTAAGTCAAATCGGTTCCCTCTGGATCTGTTACGTGGATCTTTCCTCCCTTTCCCTTGTTCCAGATTGGCTCCCAGGCCTTTAGATTGATTAGCCTTTGCACCTCACGCGGATAGGTGGTGGCAGGGGAAGCGAACTGCTCTAACATTTGCCACGGGATAGGCTCGTAATGAAAAGGAGTCGGCGGGATTCCGCCGCCCCGGCCATGGATCAGGAGCTGATAGCCGTTCTTCTCTGCCATCTCCTCCACCCACCTCGTTCCTTCCCAGCGACGGGGATCAAAACGTGAGGGCCCTCTACGGATCACAACCCTGATCTCGTCAAGCTCATCGAAGGGCCGATCAGGACCTACGTCCACGACCAAGATATCGACCTTAGCTCCCTTCTCTCTAAGGGCTCGTGCGATAGACTCTGCAATGCGTGGGTCATAATGGCTGTCTACGGCAATGAGAACCTTGTCATCCTTTCCGGCACCTGAATAACCTATGAACCCTACAGCCGTCCTCCTTAGCCCCCCCTCAGCACACAAAAAATGCGCAAAAGGCATAAGGCCTGAGATATCAAAGCCTCTTAGAGAGGAATTCTCCTCAGAGCTGTCATCCCTCTTTCCTTCCCCGTAATATTCGCACATAACTCTCTCCTTCCTTCCGACCTATTGCCGCATGACCTTCCTAGAATCTATACCGTCAGGCATGAACCGCATCGGCATGATATTTACATTGGCTGGCATGCATGTTACAAGCCCTTTGGACAACGCGTGGCAAAAGGAGGCAATGATGAGATCCAGCGCTTTCCTTGTCATCTTATCGCTCCAACTCCTTACGACAAGTCTCCCATCAGCGGGCCAAGCTGCTGAGCCCGTGACCAAGTTGCTCTTCGCCCACGGCGCCATAAGCAACAATGTCACTCCCCTTTGGATTGCCAAGGATCAGGGATTTTTCCGCAAGTATGGCCTTGATGTGGATCTCATTTTTATCATTGCTGGTCGGGCAGCCCAGGCGATGCTTGCCGGCCAGGTTTCCGTCGGTCTGGTAGGGGCCACCCATGTCACCAACGCAGTAACTGGCGGCGGAGACCTGACGATGATCTTAGGTCTAGAAAACAGGTTAGACTATCTATTTATTGCTCGGCCTCCCATTAAGAGTGGTGAAGAGCTGAAGGGTAAAAAAGTGGCCATTGGGACCCCTTCAGGCTCTGCCGCCCTAGCCACTTACGTGGCGCTAGATCATCTTGGATTGATCCCCAGACGGGACAACGTTGTTCTTCTTCAGGTTGGCGGAGTGCCGGAGCGTCTGGCAGCCTTGCGTGCTGGCAGCGTCGAGGCCACGAGCCTTTCACCGGAGCTGGGCCAGATAGTCACAAGCGAAGGCTATCATGTACTTTTGGACACCGGCAAAGAAAATGTGCCTTTTCAGTCCTCTGGGCTGGTGATTTCGCGTAAACTGATGAAGTCAAATCCACATCTTGTAGAGAGTATCGCAAAGGCGATCATTGAAGGAGTTGCCTATATCCATAATTCCTCAAACAAGAAAGCCGTGGAGCAAACCATCGCCAAATATTTGCGCCTAGACAGACCGGATCGAGTGGAAAAGGCCTATCAGGATCTGCGCAATAAGCTGCCACGAAAACCTTGTCCCACTCGTGAGGGAGTAGCTTCGGTGCTCAAACTCATGTCCCAGCACGGGCTCAACCCCAAGGCATCTCAATTAAAGCCTGAGGATGTAGTCGATATGAGCCTGTGTAAGAAACTCGACGAGAGCGGCTTTATGGATCGGCTCTACCAGGGAGGATAGAACGTTTTACTCCTACCGGCGGCGGCGCCGGCGCCTGGGCCTGATTTTAGGAGCGGGCGCGTCAGGAAACTGGATGCTGATGCTGTGGACACGATCGGCAAACTTGTCCGCCAGACGTCCAACCAGGGCACTCAGCAGTCTCCACTCGGTCCCCGGCTTTCGCGGACTCAGCACCTCACAAGTGACTACGCCTTCTGCATAGGACCAGTTCATCCAACCGGAGTAATTCGGGTTCCTGTGGGTAACCTTTCTCCCACGCCTCAATACATTGAACGTGCGAAGGCCGCCGGAGCGCATTGCGTCAATGAGCGTCCGGTAGAGATTGGCACCATGTCGTTCGACTATCTGAAGCCTGATCATTCCCCTTCCTCAGACAACCCGCATATCCTTGAGCCTCGCGATTTCCTCTTTACCATATCCAAGCGACTCCAAGACCTCGCCCGAATGTTCCCCTAGAGTTGGCGGCGGTAAATGAATCCTTGGAGGAGTCCGGCTGAGATCGATTCCACTACCCACCAAAAGCATTTTCCCCATTTTTGGATGCTTAACCTCAATTGGGAAACCATACTCCTTCACCTGCGGGTCTTTAAAAACCTCCTCCAGCGTGTTCAGTGGAGCGCATGGGACATCTCGTTCTTGAAGACGCTGGAGCCACTCCTCCCGCCGACCCGTATGAAAGACCGATTGCAAGAGGTCTGAAAGCTGATCGTGGTTTTCGGTCCGACTCTTTCGATCCGCAAAGCGCGGATCATCCGCCCACTCCGGCTTCCCAACCACCTCCAGAAGACCTCTCCAGAACTTCTCCGGCGAAGAAAGGTGGATAACAAACGGCAGCCCCTCCTTATCGACAAAGGCAAAGACGCCCGCCGTTCGGGTCCTATGAGCCCGGCGGGGGACAACACCAGTCTCGAAGTAGCGGGCAGCATTCTCGCTTATAAAGGAGAGCGAGGCCCGAAGGAGCGAGGTCTCGACTCTCTGCCCCTCTCCCGTGATCATCCGGTTGACCAAGGCGCCCAGAATCCCATAGCAGGCGTAGATTCCCGTCAGATGATCGGAAAAAGATATCCCCATTCCCTGTGGCTTTCCCTGATCTGTTAGGAGACTTAAAAGCCCGCTCATGGCCTGGCCCACTGTATCGTAGCCTGGGAGGTCGCGGTAAGGACCTTTCTCTCCGAACCCGGAGATTGAGCAGTAAATGATTTTCGGATTTAAGTTTCGAATCGCCTCGTAGCCAAGGCCTCTTTTTTCCATGGTTCCCGGCCGAAAATTCTCAATCACGATGTCAGAGCCAGCGGCAAGTTTGAGAAAGATGTCGCGTCCTTCGTCCCGGCGGATATCGAGGGTCAAACTTTTCTTGCTGCGATTGAGACTGCAGAAGGTCGCAGAATAGAGCTTCTCTCCCCAGCCGCGAAACGGATCACCTTGCCCCGGCTGCTCGACCTTGACAACTTCGGCTCCCAGATCAGCCAAGAGGAGAGAGGCAAACGGCCCTGTTACATAGCTGGCAAGCTCAACAACGCGAATTCCCGCAAGGGCGCCATTCATGGTCTCATCCTTCCTCGACACCCTCTATTAGCCACAAAGGCAATGGCAAGAGCCTCATCCCTGACCTCTCTTGTGCCTTTCCTAACTTTTATGGGCTAACGAAGTCAAGAGGATGGAACGACTGTGCACCCAACTCAGGCTCACTTAAGACGGCAAGCCCCAGTAAGGCCGACGGGCGACAAACAAAAGTTAGGGGACGTTAATTGAAACGGCTGTCAACGGAATGAGGCAAGGTGAAGGTAAACGTGGAGCCTTTTCCCGGCTGACTCTCAACCCGTATATCCCCTTGCATCAGCTCCAGATATCTCTTGACGATACTTAACCCTAACCCCACCCCGCTGTAATCGCCTGTGTGTGCTTCCTCGAGCTGGTGAAATTGCTCAAAGATGCGCGTGAGGTCTTTTTCCTCAATACCTATCCCGGTATCGGCTACGGAAAACTCGATCCGATCTTTCTCCTTAAGGTCGCGCACTTGGACCTCAATCCGTCCCTTTTGGGTAAACTTGAAAGCGTTTCCGATCAAGTTTTGCAAGATCTCCTCGAGCTTCAAAGCGTCCGTAGTCATGGGAGGCAGATTCGGCTCCACCTTCCATAAAATCTTCAGGCGGCCATTTCGGTTGAGCTGATCCGTGTACGTCTGGGTGTGGGCGACGACCTCGTTTACGGGAAATGTCGAGAGGTCCAGCACCATCTTCCCCGCATCCATTTTGGTACGTGTCAGTACATCGTTGATAAGTTTAAGGAGGACCCGAGAATGGCGAAGGATCTTCTCCAAAGCATCCCTTTGTCCATCACTGACATTGCCAAAAAAGCCGTCCTTGGCTAAGTCGGCATTCCCAATAATTACATTAAGAGGTGTGCGCAGCTCGTGAGACATCGCCGCAAGAAAATTCGACTTCGCCCGGTTCGCTTCCTGCAGATCGACATTCATCTTTTCTAGCTCCACGCTATTTTGTTTGATCTCTGAAAAGAGGGCAACATTTTCCAAGGCAATACCCACGTGGCCAACAATAGAACGGATTAACTGCACCTCATTAGGTGGAAACCGATGCACATTCTTGCTGACGAAGTTTACTACTCCCACGGTTTTGCCTTTGGCCCGGACCGGGATCCAAAATTGACTTCGGTAACCCGCCCGCAGCATGACCTTTTTATAGGCCATCCGGTGAAACTCAGGATCGTTCTGCATATCCTCAAAAAATAGAGGCTCCCTCGTCTTAAGGACCATTCCCATAATACCGTCATCATGCCTGTAGCTAGGAGGAATGTTAACGTCGTTGGAAAACCCTTCATGGGCTACCAAGCGCAGCTCTTCTTCATCCTGATCAAGGAGATAGATACGTGCAGCGTCGAAACCGAAAACCTTCAGGACTTTATGCATGATGCTGCGTAAAACAACATCGATATCTAAAGATTGGCTAATTATGGTGGAAATGGAATAAAGGGTTGCGAGTTCCTTAGCTTTTGCCTTGATCTCCTCAAAGAGGGCAGCGTTCTCAAGTGCGATGCCGATCTGGTTGGCCATAGAGGTGAACAACGCGATATCCTTGGCGGAGAGCCTATGGACCTGATGGCTGAGAAAGTTCATTACCCCGACCACCTTTTCCTTGGCCTTCAATGGGATACTGACATAGGCATGAAAGCCAGCCTTCTTAGCCAGCCCTCCCCGAGCGAACTCGGCGTATCGAGGATCGGTTTGAATATCCTGGAAAATGATAGCCTCTCCCGTCGCCACCACATGGCCATTAATCCCGACACCCACTGGATCTGTCTCTGTTTGAGAGGCGAACTCTGGACTGACCCCTTCAAAAGCTTTCAGTCTTAACTCTCTCCCTTGTGAATCTAAGAGATAGATCCGCGCAGCATCAAATGGAGTAACCTCTAAAATCTTGTGGATCACCTCTTTTAGAACTAAGTCCGGCTCCAGCGACTGGTTCACCACGGTCGTAACGTCATAAAGCACCGAGAGTTCCTTGGCTCTTGTAACGGTCTCTTCAAAAAGAGTTGCGTTCTCAATGGCGACGCCAATCTGATTGGCAACGGAGCCAATCAACTGGATATCTTCAGGAGCAAAGCGACGTGGAGCAGTGTCAAGAAGGTCTATGGTGCCTTGAACCTTTCCCTTCACCTTTATAGGAAATGAGGCCAAAGCACGGCCCAGCTGCTTTGCCAGTCCGCTATGGGAGAGCTGCGGATAGCGGGGATCGGTTGCAACATCTTCAAACAACAGCGCCTCCCCGCTCTCTGCGACCTTGCCATTGATCCCGACGCCTATCTTGTAGGCTGTCATTTGAGCAGCGACCTCCTCTTTGATCCCGCCATGTTACATCAAACGCAACTCTTTCCCTTGTGGATCAAGTAAATAGATACGACAGGCATCAAAGTGGAGAACCTGCAGAACCTTTGTAATCGCTTCTCTGAGGACGGTCTTAAGATCCAGCGACTGGTTAACGGTAGCCGTCACGTCATAAAGGGCCGAAAGTTCCCTG
>JAHFAO010000222.1 GCA_023250515.1 Deltaproteobacteria bacterium
AGAGCGAGAGCTACAAAGCTCCGCTCTGAATGCCCCAGTATTCTGGCGAACTTTGCGGCGCGCTCCGGGCTCACAAACTTACGGCCCTTCTCGATGTCACACAGGTGCTGCTTAGAGATGCCGAGCTTCTTGGCGAACTCAACCTGAGACATCTCCTCAGCTTGGCGCATCGCCTCGATTAGTCCGCCGAACGTTAGCTTGCCGACCAGACCTTCTAAGAACTTCATAGCATCGCTTTTCTTCCTAGTATGCATGGGAATGCACCTCGATAACTCTCACGATTTTTACTCCGGCGCCTTCAATCACATAGACCGCACGCCATTGTTTGTTTAGGTAAATGGCCCTTTGTCCGGCGCGGCCACCCTTAAGCGCATGGTCATGCCAACCCCGCACCCTTCGTACCTCTTCCAGACCATACTTCTCGATATCGTCGACCCACTTTTGAAACTTAATGACTAAGGCCTTGGGTGTCTTTAACAGCTCTTTTTCTACTGCCTGGATATCAACCTGGTGGATCACAAATCACAGTACTACTGATTGGTGTACTCTGTCAATGAGCCAAAACCCCATACCCTTCATTTAACTCATCTTGAAAGCCGGAGGCAGGATTTCGTCGACGCTCTTTCCCGTCCAGTGCCATTTGGGGACGCTTTTCCAGACCTCTTCGCCCTTGGCTTGCACTTTATCTATCAGCTCGTCTTCGTTGAGTCGCAGGAACTTGCCGTTGTCAAGGAGGATCTCCCCATCGACAATCACCATCCGGACGTCTCGACTCGTGCCGGTCTCGACCAGGGCCTTGATCGGATCACGCACCGCGCCGAAGGCGATGTCTTTGAGATTGACGATGGTGATGTCGGCCTTGGCTCCTTTCTGTAATCGACCCAAGTCGTCTCTCCCGATCAATTTCGCGCCGCCAAGAGTGGCTGCATTGTAAACATCTCTGGGATGACCGGCAGTAAAGCTCTTATCTGCAAACCGCGAGGCCAGCGCCGCATAACGCATTTCTGAAATGATGTCCTTGGGGAAGGTGTCAGTTCCCAAAGCGACGTTGATCCCCGCCTTGAGATAACGGTCAAAGGACTCCATGGTGATGCCCAGCTTCAAGTACTTTAGTGGGCTGTGGGCTACAGAGGCTCCCGAGTCGGCAATGATTTTCAGGTCGTCCCCATAGGGGTAGGCGGCCCAGCTATGACCGGTCAGAAAGATGCAGTGAGAGAGGGACACTTCAGGATCGAGAAAACCAATTTTTTTTAGCAGCTCCACTGGAGTGGAGCGGTGCTGGCGCATCACTGTGTGAAACTCTATGAGATTAATTGCGGTGTGAATTTGAACGCGCACTCCTAGTTCCTTCGCAGCCTTCTTAGTATCTTTGAGAAGCTCAGGTGTGCAAGAGTCTACATGGCCAGGAAAGAGCATAGTGCCCATCCGGCCGTTGCACGCGCCGTTAAACTTTTTGGCAAAGGCAATAGCCTTTTTTAACCCTTCGCTTCCTCTCTGATCGTTCCAATCGTATTCCAAACGACCCTCTTGGTCGTGAAAGAAATCGACGTTTTTATAGCTAGGACCGGTATAGCAGCGAATCCCAACCTCACCCACCATTTCCACATAGGGCTCAGGGCTGCCTCCTGGCCCACCAACCTCCAGAATCGTTGTCACGCCGCTCTTCAAGATGTGGATAAAAGAAAACCGCTGACCTACATCCACATCCTTGAGGTGGGCGTGCTGCGCACCCTCCCGCGTAGGAGCGCCATGGGCCAAATAGTTGGAGGCGAAAAAGTCGGGCTTGTCGGGCTCGTTGAGCAAGTAGTCTCCGGCATTACCCCCAGAGTGAAAGTGGGTATCGACAAAGCCAGGAGAGACAAGACATCCTCTGGCCTCGATTTTTTTATCCACCGGTTCAGAGTACTCCTTGCCGACAAATAAGATTCGGTCGTTTTCGAAAACCACTACGCCGTCCTTGATAACCTCATGCTCCTGTCCGTTGAAGCCGACGACGTATCCTCCTTGAACGAGGGTTTTCATCTTTTCATCCTTTCTCTAGTTGTAAATTCCGAGTTTTGCCCAGTTGATGTAGTGTTCCACGCCGCGATAGGGATCATAGTCCGGCGTAAAGCCGGTCTCTTCGCGAATCCGGGAAATATCCACACACGCATGGATGTCCATTGGCGTTTTAGTTGAAATCAATGGTCCAGGCCCATCGCCCAAGTGGATTTCAGCCTCGGGCAATATTTTTTTGATGGCATCGGCGAACTCCCCGACGCTCGTGAGCCTGCCAGAGCCGAGGTTGTAGATCCGGTGACGTAGGGTGGGGCTCTTCAGTAACAGCATGACCCCTCTGGCTGCGTCCTTAACATAAACGATGTCGTGGGCTTCGTTGGGATCAGAGTTTTCCAGGTTGACAGGCATCCCTTTTGCGGCCTGTTCCACCATGAGCCCGGCAAGGTTTCTTATGCCCTGGTAAAGCGGCCCGTAGGCTCGGGTCATCCGAACTGAAATCACCTCCAAGCCGTGAATGCTGCCATACATGTGACAGAGAACCTCTGCGGCCTTTTTTGTTCCTGGGATGAAGCGGTCGGAGGTGATGAGTAGCCTTTGCTCTTCCTTAAAAGGGACCGTGTCAGGCATGCCCTGATAGACCGCTTCGGAACTGATAAAGATTACCCTTTGGACTCCTGCCCTGTGGGCGGCCTCGAGCACGTTAACGGTCCCTGTGACGTTTACGTTCATGGCCTGATATAGGGTCGTGTTTCCCTTTTCCGACCTGACCGCTGCGTGCACAATAGCCTTGACACCAGATTGCCGGAGGGTGTTGCAAACGGCTTCTAGGGAGGTGATGTCCAAAGATGTGAGCTTGAGATTTTTGTCTATATACGAAGAAAGGAAAGGTGGAATCTCTCTGCTGCGGTTCATGGTGACTAGGACTTCCTCGCCCATGTCGCAGAGGAGCTTTGCCAAGTTGCATCCGAGGAAACCCAACCCACCCGTGATTAGGATCATAGGACCATCAGGTCATCGCCGACTTTGTTCAACCGCTGATTGCCTTTTTCGGTGATCAGGTAGGTCTCGCCCCAGAGAAGGGAGCTGCCGTCTAAAATAGGCCAGGGGTGAACGATGAAGACCATGCCGGGGACGATTTCGCTCTCGTTCTTCGGTGAAGGGCGGTCCTCGACCATGTCGATCCCGACAATATGGCCATAAACGGGTGTGCAGCCCAATCCAGAATTATTGACGTACTCTTCCATCACACTCATGGATTTTGCGACTTTAAGGCCTGGCTTCAGATAGGGCAGGGCCTCTTTAATCGCTTGCACTGCAACCTGATGCAACTTAACGAGGCGCTTGTCGGGCTTGCCCAGTGAGACAGCACGGGCCAATTGGGTCCAATAGCCGCCGTAGTTGGCGGTGATCTCCGTAAAGACCATGCCCTTCTTTTTTATCTTTCTACCTGACGGCACATAAGCGTCAACTTTGGGCCCCTGGGAAATGATATTGAAGCTTTTTTCCACGCCGTTGCTTTTCAGGATATAGTCTATCCGGGCCATGATTTCCCATTCGGTTTTTCCAGGCTTGATATGTTTGATTCCTTCGGCAAATGCGCGGTCTACCAGCGCGGCTGATTTTTTGACCAGCCGGATCTCTTCTGGAGTTCTGTATGCGCGCAACTTTTTTAAAACCGGGCCTAACTCGACGAGCCTGATCCCAAGAAAGGTTTCCTCGATCTTCTGTCCCCAGAGAAATGGAAAGTTGTGTAGTCCGTCGATGCCGATCGTCGCTTGATCCAGGTGCTTCTCCTTCAGAGTCTCCGTTATGCTTTGGAAGAAATTGGAGCTGAGCCTTATATCCTCGGCCCAGGAGTATTTCTCAGCCCTCATCGCTTGGAAGCGGGACTCGACAAGCAAGATCGGTTTTTCCCCTTCGCTTCTGAAAAAGAAGAGGACCAAGGGAATATTGATGTTGGGAAAGTTCGTAAGGAAGCGGAATGCAGCTCCATCTCCGCGGATGGCACTTGAGCCTCTCGCTATCAAGGCATCGATTCCTTGTTCTGCCATCTGCTGTCGCACTGCTCGATACCGGGCCTCTTTCTCCTTGTTAGAAAGAAACATGGTGAGTCTCTCCTGATCTACTACTTTTCCCCTTTAGATCGGCTTTCATCGTTCCCTGCGCACACCCCAACGATCTACGGGGAGCGGGACGTGCCGCTCTTTGGCGAGCTTCTCGGCCCGCGCGCTTCCCTCTCGCGCCTTGCCGAGGTAAGCCTCGTCGAGCTCCACGCCCAAGGCGTCAGCTATCCGTGCCCGGTAGTTGAAGTAGGCAGCGATTTGGGTGATGTCCAGGATATCGCGGTCAGTCCAACCCGCTTCGCGTAGCGCGTGAACGTCGGCTTCTTTCATTGTACTCGAGGCGAGCGTCATCCTCTCCGTGAACTCGAGCATAGCTCGCTCCTTGGGCGCCAAATCCATAGTCCGCCAATCGGCCTTGATTTGCTCGGCCGCGAGGTCGTCTCCCCCTTCTTGACGCAGAAACTCTGCGTGGGAGACCGTTCAATAGCGGCAGTGGAGGGCAGCCGAAACTGCAGTCGCGATCATCTCACGCTGCGCGGTGGTCAGATGGGACTCGCCGCGCATCAACCACCACATGAAATCGGCGCCGCGGCGCAATGCTTCCGGGTTAAGACTGTGGACACGCAGGATGTTGCCAAACCGGCCGCCGCGCTGCTTCGCCAGGTACGTATACACCTCTTTGAGCTGCCCCTGGGCCTCATCTTCAGAGATGGTCTTGATCCAAGCCATCGCGACACTCCTTAAATCGAATAAGCTTTCAATAGCAGGATTCAGAATCTCATTTCAAACTCTGCCACCATAATCCTCACGGGCTATCACGGTCCAGGCGAGGAACCGCTGCCCGGTTGACAGATGTGCCGTTCCATTCCCACAG
>JAHFAO010000074.1 GCA_023250515.1 Deltaproteobacteria bacterium
AGATGGCCTCTTTGAATATTGAGCCTCATAAGTTTCATGGGGAATGGAACTACACCATCAGACCAAGAAATCAAAAAGTGAAGAAGTGAAAGTTGTTCAAGTTATTTCGTAACGGCTCCTAAGCGTGAAGATAGCTCAAATATTACTTTAACCCTTGATGCGAAAAGGCCGGCCTACTCGCTGGAAGAATCCGCGAATGTGGATGCTGAACGCCGCCTAGCCATCCTTTATGAGTTGCCTTTGCAGTTTGGGGGAGAGATGCAGCTGGACCTGCTGCTGCAGATGATTGTCGGTAGGCTAGTTGATATTATCCGGGGCAGCGCGCGCGCGGCGCTGATCCTTAAGGATCCTTTGACGAACGTACTTCTACTGAAGGCGCATGTACCTCCGGGGAAACCTTCTGTGAGCATGACCCTAGCGCAACGTGCATTAGAGCAACGTGTGGGTTTCATATGGCAGCGGGGAGGAGATTCCACTGTGACCCAGGCAGAGGACTCTGCTGATTGTGCTATGTATGCCCCTCTATTATGGAAGGGCAAAGCTTTGGGCGTAGTGAGTGTAGACAATTACCAGAGAAACCGTGTTTTTGACAATGACGATCTAAGGTTGCTTGTAGCGGTTGCGCAGCACGCCGCGATGGCGGTGGCGAACCAAATATTGCAGGAGGAGCTACGCTGTGAATCGGCAATCAAGTCGAACCTGCTCCGACAGTTTTCTCCCAAGATTGCTGAGCGATTGCTTGCTCATCGGGGACGCTTTCGGCTCGGCGGCGAACGATGCGAGGTAACGATCCTTTGCTCAGATATCCGTGGGTTCACCAACCTCTCGAAAGACATGGAGCCTGAGGGCATCGTAGAGATGCTTAACGACTATTTTTCCGGTCTCATCCCGGTTATCTTTGCGTATGACGGCAGCGTGGACAAGTACGTTGGTGATGCGATTCTATCCGTGTTTGGTAGTCCTGAACCTGACCCGAATCATTATGAAAAAGCGGTGCGCGCGGCCTTAAAGATGCAGGAGAAGATGCGCGACTTGAACGCAACGCGAAAGGCTCAGGGTAAGGTTATCTGCAACATCGGTATCGGGGTTCACTGTGGCGAGGTCGTGCACGGCTTTGTTGGTGTGCTGGAGGGGATGGGATTCACAGTCATCGGGGATGCCGTGAACCGTACGGCAAGGTACTGTGAGGGCGCAAATGCGGGTGAGGTCGTAATCAGTTCAGAATTATACCAGCGTGTTTGGAGGATCATTCAACATGCAGAGCCCGTAACCATCGATACCAAAGACAAAGAGCATCTCACCGCTTATCTGGTTAAGAGCTTGAAACAATAACTCAGGGTCTAAGAGAGACCTCTGGGATCGGTTAGAGGGGTAACCTGCCCGATGGCTCAAATTTTAGTTTCCTTCCAAGGATTTGCGCCTAAGCTCGCTGGATTTTGTGAACGCGGCTGCCGCTTCACGGTACATTCCGGTTTCACTGTAGGCAACACCTAAGCTATACCAAAGCTCGTCATCTTCCGATACACGGGCTAGACCCGATTGGTAAACCTTAATCGCTTCCGCGAGGTGTCCCTGTGCCACGAAGAAGCTGCCCAGACAACTGTAACCTCGCGAGTCAGTGGGATCGACGGTAACGAGTTTCTTACAGGCCTCGATAGCCTTAGGGGTTTCTCCTTTTTCTTGATGTGCCATGGCGAGACCGAAATAAGCGTCGCTCAAGTGGGGCTTTAAAACGAGAGCATGGCGGTAGTCCTCTAAGGCCTTGTCCTGTTGGCCAATCTTTCTGTAAAGCTCACCGCGGTAGAAAAAATTGTAAGCCGACCTGGGCTCCAGATGAATCGCGCTTGTGAAGTCTGACAGTGCGTCTTGATCCCTATCTAACGCAAAGTTTAGATAGCCTCTCAGCATGTAGGCGTGGGAGTTCCGTGGAGCGATCTGAATGGCTTTTTCAAACAGCCCTTGCGCTCTAGGATAGTCTTCCTTTTCAAGAAAATGCACACCTAAACTCAAATAGGCCTTCGAGCTAGCAGGATCCTTCCTGAGGACATCGGTCCACAAACTCAATTCATCCCGCCAGTCAAGATTCCGCTTTATGGTCGCTAGGGTGAGAATACTCAGAATGATTCCGAGGGCAAGGCTGTAGGTGATCCAAAATCGCGATGCATCATTTTTGATGTTGTGGGTTGCTCTATTCCACAACCAAAGGGAAGCTTTGAGACCAAGGATCGTGATCAGGACGGAGAGGCCTACATAGGCAAGGTAAGGACGATAGCCGTTAATGGGCTCAGTAAGAGGGATGAAACTCGATTCCGGAAGCAGAGCGATAAAGAACCAGAATGTAAAAAAGGTGATGAGGGGTTCAGACCGGCGTACCCACCAGGCAAGGCTAAAAATAGTTATGATTATCACGAGGCAAAGCAAGACTCTGCTGTCCCACAACGAGTAAGACCAACCAAACCCATGAAAGTCGACGAGCAATGGGGCGGGCCATAAAAAGAGTCTCAGGTAATACACCCAGGCGCGAAACGAAGACAACAGATACGTTGACGAGCTGATTTCTTCGGGCCTGACTACTCTCGTGAAAGTTTCGGGTAAAAGAATAGAGCGCAGCGCAATGTAACCGAGGCAAATTGTCGCCACGGGAATATATTTTTTCAGACGGGATGGTTCGAGAATAAAAAACCTAATCGGGCTTGCTCCTGGCGAACGTAAGAGGAGTAATTCGTGAAGAACTAGGATTGCTGGTAGCGTGATAACCGTTGCCTTTGTGGCCAATCCTAATATATAGGAGATTAGCCCACCCAAATGCCACAGCAGGTTTTTTCTTTCTTTTTCACTTAAAGGGCCGCGCAAGAAGCAGTAGAAGGCGGCAAGATAAAAGAAAGCCGCTAAGAGAGAGCTACGGGCCCAGATATAGTTCACTACCTCGCTATTAACCGAGTGAACAGCGAAGAGAGCTGCGGGAGCCATACCAACTACCACCATTCGCCAATGAGAGTCTTTAGGTAGCTTAGCGGGATGCGCGTTATCTATCTCTGTAACCGTTAGATAAATGATAAGTGCTGAGGCGATATGAATGAAGAGATTAAAGAGGCGGAAGCCTATCGGGTTCAGCCCGCCTACAAGATAGTTTAGCGCATAGGTTATCTGCAAGACTGGCCTCCAGTCCCTGTCATGGACCAAAGTGAAAGTCGAGGGGTCAGTGAAATAAGAAGCTATATGTCTTAAATCCCTGATGGTGGGGTTTCGAACGATGCCGTGAAAGTCATCGTAGTGAAAACTATTGGGTAGGGAGTTTGCGTAAACAAGCGCTGTAACCACAGTCAGGGCAGAAATCAAAATAGCCTTTGAATAGCGATCGAGAAAATCCACGCAGTCTTACCTTGCTAGGTCAAGTTAGATAATTGACTTCGCATCAAGGATCGTTCTCTGATGATTCTTTGGTTGTCTACAGATGATAAGACATCCATGGGTCTGGAGGGCGTTGATCAGGCGTTGGCGGTGATCCTGATAGGTGAGGGCATAAATAGGGTAGACGTGTTGGCTCGTGTGGAGAAGAAATCGATCATATATCCAGCGAAAACTAAGGACCTGAGATCGTGGGCCACCCTTCCAGGAATCTCTTCGTTCGTGGTTTCCCGGATGGGATCTCCATAATTACAGGTAATCTCTAGCATTAGAGAGGTTTGCCCACGGGAGCGTTGAAGATGCTCCTCCGTTTCTCTTCCTGGATGTGGTTGATGAGGCACTCAGGGATCGGCCACGTACATCCAGGCGCTTTGGCTGACTTCAGGCCGATCCAATAAATATAAAACACCTTGCTCGGGAACAAGTCGGCTGGTGTAGGAAGGATCGAAGCGCTTAACCAGTTCTGGCGGAAGAATCAAAGTGTAGAAGCCAGGACCCAATCCGTCAGTCAGTGTTTGAGTCCTCGATATCAGATACCTTTGTCATTCCACTACTTATCCTTACGCCGCAATCGTCTTCTCTCTTGCCAGGGGAGCTATCGCGAAACGTCTGTATCGTATTTTCCCTCAGCAGCAACTAACCTGATGGGGTCGCTCCTAATCGTATTCCCTCAGCCATCCATCCAGAGCCGCCTGTAGCTCCTCTAGCAGCACGTACTGGGTGGTGGAGGTGGTGGAGGTAGTTGCCTTCTAGAGGTCTTCAGTCCTCCTGGGACGCCGCCTGCTGCAGGCAAGGGTATATGAGCGTGCATCCATTCCTTTAAGGGCGAGCCAAAAATTAATTGCACGCCTGAGGTGACCCTGTATCGTTCGCGGTTGTCTACCTTGACCTGGACAAGCTGGATGACTACAGGATCGAAAAGTTTAAAAGAGACACCAAAGATACCTCCAACTCCGGTTCCACCCTCGTCCTTTCGGCCGGCCCCGGCAAAACTGTTCACCAGAAAACCTGCATTCAGTTCTACTTCGTTGGTGGGATAAAATCTCAGTATTCCCTGGAGTTCGTTAATGCCGGTAAACTTTCTGCCGCCAGACCGCTTTACAGAGGATACCGGTTGAGAATAACTCAGAAGGGCGTCAAATTGATCAAAATAATAACCTCCTGTTCCGCGTATCCCTACGAGGTTGAAGTCCTCTCGAGCTCGGTGTTCGTAGTCCAGAAAGAGACCCGCCTTGCCAGAAGTAAAGTTGAAGACAGGTCCCGCATTAAGACCAAATCGAAAACCCTGGCCCCCAGATGAATAAAAACCTCCCTGGACACCCAGGTCTTTCCCCAAGGGAGCAAGGCCGAGAAGGTCAACACCGCCAATTCCGCTGGCTTCCTGTCCACGCTGCCTTTCAGCCCCGCCAAATGCTGTGATTCCTCCGATGGGCTTTAGGTCTGCTGTAATCCCGATAGACTTTGGGAAGAAAGTGAACATTATCAGTGCCAAAATAAGACTTAATCGTGCTTTCACTTCATGTCCTCCATTTGGACCAAAAGACAAATTGTGACACATATTCATCCAAACTGGCCTAACTTGTCAACAGGCTTCAACTAATGAGCTCAATATGTGAGCGAGTTATTGGTAAAGTGGCTGCTATTCTTGATCCTAATACTTAGCAGAGATCTTAAACCTGACTAGAAAGGCTTGACTGTATTATCCTTTCGGAACAAGGAAATTGCTTCATGAAGTTTGACAAACGACGAAATTTCCTTTACCTTCGCTAATAGGAGAGATAAATATGAGATCTAAAACCTACCTTCGGATATCGATTCTGACTATTCTTCTTCTAACGTCTGGCTGTGCAGCCGTCGGACACGGCTCTTCTCAAACAACATTACAGGAATGGAGAAGAAGCCACTTGCCTACGAGAGCAGGATAAAGTTTTGAGGCTTAAAGCAACGTACAACCGGCAATCGTCTAACGGCTCTCAATCGATAATACGCCAGTCTGGGCAAGTTAGGTGTTAGGGAATACAACCATTAGTCCCAGCGGCACCACCTGCAACTGCGAATGAAGTATCACTCTTCTGGACACGACCGCGCTCATACTGCTGGAGCGGTGCCCAGATAAGCTCGACACCCGAAGTAATCCTGTAGCGCTCTCTAGTGTCCATTTGAGCTTGGATTGGGCGGATAATGAGCCAATCGAAAACCTGAAAGGCCGCACCAAAAACGCCGCCAAACCCCGTACCAGTTTCATTTCTATCAGGTCCCGCAAAGCTATTAACAAGCAGACCAGCATTTAGTTCTATTTTTTCACTGGGGTAGTATCTTACAATACCCTTCAGTTCATTGATGGCTGGCTCTTTTACGTTAACTCCCCTTTTTTGAAAGACCCCGCAGGCGGTTTGGTCGATGACTGTCACGCGTGTATGCTGAACGGGGTTAACCGGCTGTGAGTAGCTCAATACTAAATCAAATTTATCAAAATAGTGTGACCATACACCCCGTAAGTAAAAGAAGTTGTTGTCTCCCCGATTGCGGTGAACGTAATCGCCGAATAGCCCGAGCTTCCCGGAATCGTAAGCGTAGACAGGTCCGGTACTTAGGCCTAATCGGTAACCGCCATTTCCTCCTTGATTGAGAAGGCTTCCTTGAAGACCGAACCTCTGGCTAAGGGGATAAAGCCCTAAGATTTCAGCCCCGCCAATCCCACCGGCATGGTCTTCATTTCCTCTCTCGGCTCCGCCAAAAAGGGTAAGGCCCGCAACTGGCTGTAATTCCGACCCCACTGGAGGGACTATGATGCCAAGATAAAATACTATAGTAATTACTAAGATGAAAACTTTTCTCACATGCCTTCTCCTTTGCCTAGACGCCTCTAGAGTTACCCATCCGGTTGAAAAAACTCCCTCTTCTTTAAATAATTGCGCCTTTGTTGTCAAGCGAAAAATGAGGCCCATTGCCGTTTTATTATATTCAGGTGAATGTTATTATCGATGCAAGTGCTTGTTTTTCAATAGGTTTGGGTGACAGCTCGTGCAAAATAGCGGAGGGCTCCCAGTGAAGTACTGTCCCATTTGTGAGAGAACATACGGGGATGAGGTGGGGGTCTGCGAAGTTGACAGCACCCCTCTCAGAAATTCAGGGCCGATGCAGGATAGCCTAATCGGCAAAACCATAAAAGACCGCTACCGCGTGATTGAGAAGCTGGGTGAAGGAGGCATGGCGGCGGTCTATCTCGCGGAACAAGTCAATATCGAACGTAGGGTCGCGCTAAAAGTCTTGCACGGGGAGTATGCAAGGGACGAGAAATTTGTGAGAAGATTCCGCCAGGAGGCGAGGCTGGCGGCCTCTTTGAGCCATCGCAATGTGATTCAGATCTATGATTTCGATCAGGCCGACGATGGGAACCTATTCATCGCTATGGAGTATCTCTCGGGGAGAAATCTTAAGGAGCTCGTTCAAGAGGGTCCTCTCGACGTTGCCAGGGTGGCGCGTTTGGGCATCCAGATAGCGGACGGATTGGGAGCAGCGCACCGTGCCGGGGTCATCCATCGAGACATTAAGCTAGAAAACATCATGGTTGTGGGGAGGGAAGAAGATATCAAACTCATGGACTTTGGCATTGCTCGGTTGAGGGAGGTGGGGTCTTCGACGAGACTCACCAGGGCCGGGATGGTTATGGGAACCCCTGCATACATGGCGCCGGAACAGATCGAAGGAGGAGAAGTTAGCGAAAAGACAGATATCTATGCCTTTGGGATCGTGCTTTACGAGATGCTGAGCGGTGTGGTGCCTTTTAGAGCGGCGACACCAGCAGCGGTATTGATGAAACACCTCAAAGAAATTCCTGTCCCGCTCAGAAAACTGCGTGGCGAAGTACCCCCGTCTGTCGAGAGCGTAGTGACGCAGGCCTTAGAAAAAAAGCCTGCGCGCCGGCCGGCAAATATGGAAGAGATTGCTGAGGTGTTAAGGAAGGCAGAAAGCAAGCTTCCCCAAGAGCCGCTCCCCAAGACTTTGCTATTTACGCAGCCGTTGGAGGTGATTAAGGAGGGGGGTAGCCGACAGAAGCCTAGCCTAAGAGATTTGTTGGGGAAGATACAAACTGCAGTCGCCTCGTGGCTCAAGCATGTGCCGGTAGCTGAAAAGGGGAAAGAGGTTCAGGCGGAGGAAGCGATTCCAGGGCGGGTCTCAGGTATCCCAGGGGCCGAGCAAGCAACACCGGCTGGTAAAACAGTGCTTGCAACGGTGGCGGTCACGCAGCCCCTTGAAGCGCTTAAGCCAAGGGGGATGAATTGGAGATGGGTTGGATTGGGTGTGGGGGTAGTTTTGGTGGGCTTGGTGGCGGTATTGGTGGGAGTGGTTGTGTATCGTCAGATTCAGGATCGCGGAGGTGAGAGAGTGGCGAGGGTAGAGGGGAAAACGGAGGGGACGCCTTTGAATGAGGGGAGGATTGTTTCGCTGGTGATTCGTGCGGAGAGGGGGGAGCTTGGGGTGGGGGAGCGTGTGGGGGTTGGGGTAAGGGCTGAGTATGCGGATGGCAGGCAGGAGGAGGTGAGTGAGGGGGTAGAGTGGAGGAGCAGCGATCAGTCTGTGGTGGTGGTAGTAGGAGGTGAGATGGAGGGGAGAGGAGTGGGTAACGCCGAGGTGATGGCGCAGTATAAGGGAGTGGAAGCCACGCCGCTCACCGTCATGGTGAAGGAGACCTCGCCGATAGCGGTGGCCGAGGCTCGGCTTGTATCTATAGCGATCCATTCGAAAAAGAGGGAGATTAACGTAAAGGAACGTTTAATGTTGCGGGCGAAGGGGAGGTATTTTGATGGGCGGGAGAGCGAGCTCAAAAAGGGCGTCCAGTGGGAGAGCAGCGATCGGAGCGTTGCGAGGGTGAACTCAAAAGGCGAGTTAGAGGGGCAGAGGGAGGGTAAGGCAGAGATTACTGCGCGCTATGAAGGAATAGTCAGCGAGCCTCTGGGCTTGGCCGTGAAAGCCGCTCCAGAGAGGCGGGGACCGGATGTGGTCAAGAGCCCAGGAGTTGCCAAGGAGGCGGATATCAAAGGGTCCATTATGATGGCGAGATCCTACCGTGACCGAGGAGATTATCCCGAAGCCATTGCTGAGCTGGAGAAAGCCAGAAAGATCGATCCGGCTAACAAGGAAATTGAGGCAGAGATCGTTGCCACTCGAAGAGCGTGCAATGCAGAGAGGAAGTTGGGTCGGCCGGAGTTAAAATGCTAATCCGTTGTCCGCAGGAACGCAAATATCGCAGGGCCGAGAAAGTAAGCTCAGCGCCTTTGCATTCTCCGCTGCCGTTCCTGCTCGTCTCTCCGAGCAAGGTCAATCTCTTCCTCCAAGGCTCTTCCCACCCACTCTGCGCTGCTGGTGAGTTCCTGCTGCCCTTCCCTTTTATTTGCAATCATTGCAAGACTGGTTTCGACTTGCGACCTGATTTTCCTTCCTGGATCCCAGAATTGGCCTTGGGGAATTCGCCCGATGTACTCAAACCAGTTGAGGATTTCCTTCAGGGCTCTCTCCATCTCCCTTAGCCCCTGTTGCCTTGTGCTTTCTTCTGTCCTGGTCTTTCTTTCCGCTTTAATTTGTTCCACGAGCTCATTGTCAGCACCTAGCCTTCTAAGCTCTCTCTCTGAGTCCTCCGTCAAGGCAAAGTTGACGCCCCTTTCTTTCACCAAAGAGGCCACTCGCTTGGGCGATACGCGTTCTTTTAATGCGTACATGATGTCCTGCAAGGAAAAGGACTTCTCCGTTCTGACGACGGTACTCTGCTGACGGAGTAGAGTGAGCCCGAGATATAGGCGAGCCATGAAGTCGTTCTCATTCCGACTGAGCGCCTGTCTAAGGGCTTCGCTGGCCTCAGGCAGCTTACCCATATCATAGTAGGCGCGCCCCAGGTACGTCCATACTCCCTCCTGCAGCGGTGTGAAATCGTTGGCATAATTGGGATTCGCCTCCACAGCCCGAAGGAAATGGTTCAGAGCCACTTCGGGTTTTCCGCTCAACAGTGCAGCGCGGCCCGATTGAATCTCACCTCCTGTCTGAAAGATAGAGCATCCGGCAATGATACAGACCGATAAAAGTAGGAGAAAATACCTTTTAGCCATGGATTACCTGCTTTGGACAAGCTCAATGCTAATCGACATTCTGTAAAAACTCAAATCTGTTGATGGCCGACTCTTCTGGGCCCCCAAAGACGTATGGCTCATGCAGTTAGGGCCAGCCAATGCCTGAAAGCTAGGTGTTGCCGAAATTACGCAGTTCAAGTATACACGAGGAAAAGCGATCGGGAGGGCAGTATGGGCGCAAAAGAGCTTTTCGATGCAGGGGATCTTTCCGGTGCAATCGAGCAACTCGCCCAAGACGTAAAGGGCGGTCCAAGAGATCTTAAGAGCAGAATTTTTCTCTTTGAGTTGCTTTGTTTTTCAGGGGATTTTCAGCGGGCGGAACGCCAGCTCGATGCTATTGCTCAAGTAAGCGGCGAGGTGACGGTGGAGATGGGGGTTCAGGTCTATCGCAATATCCTTGAGGCTGAAAAGGCTCGCCATGGATTTTTCACAAGTGGGGGCCAGCCTAAGTTTCTCCTTGAGCCGCCTCCCTATACAGCGCTTCATCTTGAAGCGGTCGCCCGGCTCCGGGAGAATCGTCTGGCCGAAGTCGAAGCTTTGCTTGCCGACACTGGCGGCACGCGCTCGCCACTGAAAGGCCAAGTCGACGGCAAGCCCTTTGATGAGCTCAGGGACTACGATGATCTCATAGCTCCGTTTCTCGAGGTCATCCTCCAGAAAGATTATGCGTGGCTGCCGTTTGAGCAGCTTAGATCGATTGAGCTTCAATCGCCGCGGACGCTGAGAGACCTGATTTGGATCCCTGCGAAGATTGAATTGTGCCAGGGGCCCTTGGGAGAGGTTTTCCTGCCAGTTCAGTATCACGGTTCAAGTGAACATCCCAATGACCTAGTCAAGCTTGGAAGAATGACCGACTGGAAGCCGCTGGGCGGAGAGCTGATTTTAGGGATGGGGCAGCGAATGTTTCTCATCGATGATGAGGACCGGGCCATGCTGGAAATTAGAAAAATCGACTTTGCAGTTTCTTCCTGACGCAACCTCTCGCCCTGATTGGTCCTGCATTCTGTAGGCCCAGCCGATTGCTCCATTGGTTACCCTTATCCTGGGAAAAGTGTTAGATTATTTGACCCGGAGGTGACCTGAAGCAGGATGAATGGCGAACGTTATAAAGAGAATACACCCAAGTCCGCGACTTGGCTTCGAAGGGGGCTAGCCACACTCGCCCGGGTGGGACGTGGCACAAGCTCACCCATTCCACAGAGCGGTTCGAATCCTCTCCGAGAGATTTTCACAGATCTCATAGCCTACGTGATATTTTTTGAGGCCTCTTGCGGCCAGCAGTCCCCGCCTTTGAGCGAGGTCCGGGAGAAGATCCTGGCCCTCATCGAGGCACAGGAGGAGCAAGTGAAAGCCAAGGGATTGGCTGCCGAGGCTTACCGAGAGGCCCGCTTTGCCGTGCTTTCCTGGGTTGATGAAATGATTCTCAATTCAAGCTGGCCGTTGCGAACGCAATGGCAGCATCTGATGTTGACCTATTATGGTACCCTGAACGCGGGTGAGGAGTTTTTTCGTCGCTTGGAACTTCTTCCCTCGCAATCCAACGACATCAGAGAGGTTTACTATCTTTGTATCAGCCTTGGATTTCAAGGGAGATACGCCTTTGGCGACAATCGCCCCCAACTTAGGGAACTGAAAACTGAGCTGTACCGGCAGCTGTGTAGCGGGGACGGCGACATCAGGCAGAGCTACGGTCGTCTCTTCCCAGAGGCCTACCAGAGGGCAGCGGCGAATCCCTCCACGCCTCCGAAGGTGCGGCCGGTTTGGTTTATTCTGGCCTTCTCCCTACCGGCAGTTTTATTCGTTTGCTATTGGCTTATCCTGCGCAGTGAGACGAATCGTCTTATAGCTTTGATTGAGAAGCCTATTGCCAAACCGGTCGAGGTGGACTGGGCCCGCTCCTTAGTCGAGGAGCTCAGGCGAAAAGGGATAAATGCTCAGGATACTTCGCGAGGCGTGCTTATTACTCTCGAAAGCTTACTTTTCGAAGCCAACAGCGCAGAGCTGAACCGACAGGCCGAGAGGAAGATCGAGGACATCGTTACCACCGTGAAACGTCACGCTCCTGAAAGAATGATTTTGGTCGAGGGCCATGCGAGCAAGGAGAAGGGAGTGGACGAAACGCGCAATCAGCGGCTATCTGAGGATCGCGCGCGCACTGTTGCTGAGGCCTTTGTTCTATACGGTTTTCGAAATGATAGGATTTCAACGCAGGGCTTTGGTAGCAGGCGGCCCGTAGCATCGAACGCTACAGAGACGGGTCGGACGCAAAACCGACGTGTAGAGATTATCGTCAAAAAATGACCCATCCGAACAAACCGGTGGTTGTGGCCGCTTTTGCTCAAAGCGATGTCGGGCTGGTTCGGCAGAACAACGAGGATAGCTTTCTTATTGCGGATTTGACCACAGGCGTTGCCACGCCGGACTCAGCCGCTTTGAATCATGTCATAGGTGAAAGAGGCAGCCTGTTTTTGGTGGCTGATGGCATGGGAGGGGCCGAGGCCGGAGAGGTGGCCAGCAGAATGGGCGTTGAGTTTGTAGCGCAGCAGGTTTTCGATCAACTAAGGCGCACAAGTTCCCTTGATCGCCAGGCCTTTGTCAATATCCTCAAGCAAGCCATTGAAGACGCGAATCTGGTAATTCTTCAAGAAAGCCTTAAGAACACGAACCGCAAGGGGATGGGAACAACTCTTACAGCGGCGGCGGTGTACAACACGGACGTCTTTTTTGCTCAACTTGGAGACAGCCGGGCCTATCTTGTGCGCGACGGCTTTATCACCCAGATGACACAGGACCAGAGCCTGGTGGCTCAGTTGGTAGCTTCTGGCGCTTTAAGCCCCGAAGGGGCCAAAGGGCATCCCCAGCGCAATGTGATTCTGCAGGCCTTAGGAGTCCGGAATCAGGTGGACGTGGTCATTTCCTTTGCCGATCTTAGAAGAGGGGATCGAGCGGTCCTGTGCAGTGACGGGCTTTCGACGAAGGTTGAGGCAAAGGAGGTGAAGGACTTTCTTGAAAGATGCTCTGAACCCAAGGAAGCTTGCGAGGGCATGGTAGCACTGGCGCGAGAAAGAGGTGGGGAGGACAATATCACGGTGATTGTGGCCCGATTCGATGGTGAGGGATTGCCTTGGCCAGGACCAGAGGAAGCTCCAGTTTATAGCAGGTTCCAAGAAGAGAGCCGACGGCGCTTCTGGTTATGGGGAAGCAAATGATTGAGTGGAGCAACTGGCGTTGAGGGTTCTGAGCAGCGGATCATTCGTATGAAGTACTGTCCAATATGTGAGAGGTCCTACGGGGATGAAGCTGAGGTCTGTGAGGTGGACGGGGCCGCTCTCAGAGTGTCCGGACTAAGACAAGATACCCTGGTCGGCAAAATAATCAAGGGTCGGTACCGGGTGCTTAAAAAGCTTGGTGAAGGCGGGATGGGAACCGTCTATCTTGCGGAACAGGTCGCGATCAGCAGGAAGGTTGCATTGAAGCTGTTGAACCCTGACTACGCTAGGGATCAAGAGTTTGTCAGGAGATTCCGCCAGGAAGCGAAGCTGGCCGCTTCTTTAAACCATCGCAATGTCATTACCGTATTCGATTTTGACCAGGCGGATGACGGCAGCCTTTACATCGTCATGGAGTACGCGGATGGTAAGAGCCTTGGAGAGGTAATCCGGGAAGGCCCTATGGATGTTGCCAGGGCGTTACGATTGGGGCTCCAGATTGCGGAGGGACTAGGTGCTGCGCACCGCACAGGGGTCATCCATCGGGATATCAAGCCGGAGAACATTATGGTTGTGGGAGAAGGAGAGGAAGTCAAGCTGATGGACTTCGGCATTGCTCGCTTGAGAGACACTGGGACTGCGACCAGGATGACGCGATCGGGCACGATCATGGGAACCCCAGCCTACATGGCGCCGGAGCAGATCGAAGGAGGGGAAGTAAGCGAAAGCACAGATATCTATGCCTTTGGTATCGTGCTCTATGAGATGCTGAGTGGCGAAGTGCCATTTAAGGCTCCTACGCCTAGTGCGGTTCTGATCAAACACTTACAAGAGGTGGCAGTTCCTCTCAGAAAGGTTAGAAAAGAGGTGCCACCCTCAGTCGAGCGAGTAGTGATAAAGGCGTTAGAAAAGAGCCCGGAGAGACGGCAGAAGAACATGGAAGAGATTGTTGAGTGGCTCAAGAAAGCAGAGTGGCTTTCAGAGCAAAAGAAGGAGCCCAGAATTGCCCAGGTAATGCTTCCTCTCGTTACCGTCCGACGAAGAGTCGTAGAGATGGGTGCTCTGCTGGGAAAGTTACTACGTGGCGTAGCTTTCATGTTGAGGCGAGCGGTCACCAAAATTTGGGAGAGAAAACCCTCAAGGCAGCAGGAAAATCTAGAAAGTGCTGTTCAAACGGCTGACACGTCTGCAGAGGAGTTAGAGAGAAAGAGAACACCCAGTACCTTGCAAGAGACGCGACCTATCGGTGTTGCCAAGGAGCGCAGCGCAGTCAGAGGGATGCGGAATTTTCTTGGGCTGGCTTCTACGGTGAGAGGCTTAGGCGAAGCGGTTTCATCCTCGGCGGGGCGCGTAGTTAGGAAGGCACTCGAAATAAACCCACGAAAACGGCAGAGGGATATAAGGGAGGTTGTCCAGAAGTCTGAGAGTACAGAAAGAGCCTTAGAGCGCGAGATGCTTCCTGGCACTTTGATTGCCACACGGTCTTTGGAAATTCAGACGGGAGTTAAAGCACTAAAGTGGGGCAGGAAGCTTGTTGGGGTAGGTAGTTTGGTGGGCATATTGGTTATGGTGGGGGTCCTTGGGGGTGTGTATGTATATAGGAAGTCTGTGGAGAGTAAACCTCAGGGCCTGCCTGTAGAAGATAAAAAACCGCCGGCTGCATCATTGCCTGAGGTAAAGATCGTCTCACTTTTGGTTCGTG
>JAHFAO010000223.1 GCA_023250515.1 Deltaproteobacteria bacterium
ATCGCGAACGGCGCTTTGCCCGGCACACACAAGAGTGGGCTAATATCTTTTTTGACTGTATCCTTGAGCATTTCGAGATAGGGTTCAGCGTCTTTCCAGGCGTGAAGAAGTGGTACTTGAGCCATGACGTGTCCCTCCCTCTTTTTTCACCGATTCGCTTTCCTGTAACCCAAGGCATCCTGGGCAATGATGAGCTTTTGGATATTCGATGAACCCTCGACGATCTGATAGGACTTGGCATCGCGTAGATAGCGCTCTACAGGAAACTCCGTTGAGTAACCATATGCCCCCAGTATCCTAAGGGCAGCATCCGCCGCAAAGGCAGCGGACTCGGCGGCGGCGTACTTGGCCATCGAGACCTCAAGATTATTCGGCTGCTTCTGATCTGCAAGCCATGCTGCGCGACAGACCAGCAGGCGAGCTGCCTCTTCGTGCACTACCATCTGGGCAATGAGGTCCTGATTCATCTGAAATTGGCCGATCTTCTGACCGAACTGTTCCCTCTGATTGGCATAGCTCACTGCCGCCTCCCGGGCGGCGCGCGCCACACCCAGAGCCCCCGCGGCACAGCTGAGCCGAGTGTGGTTGAGCTGCCACATGCAGATTTTAAAACCTTCTCCCTCCTTGCCGACTAGATTGCCGGTTGGAACGCGGAAGTTTTCAAATGTCAATTCACCTATGGGCGAGGCATGGGCGCCGAGTGTCTCCAGAGATCGGCGGCTCACACCGGGCTGACTTAGGTCCGCATAAAAGGCTGAGATACCCCGATGTTTCTGGGATCGGTCCGTATAGGCGTAGATCAGGGCATTGTCTGCGACCGGCGCATTGGAGATCCAGATCTTGGTTCCCTTTAAGACGTAGCCGTCGCCTTTTCGGACAGCCGCCGCTCTCATCGCCGCCACATCCGACCCAGCATCCGGCTCAGTGATAGCAAAGCAACCGACGGCCTCTCCGCGAATCAAGGGCGGGATCAACCTTTTCTTTTGCTCTTCGGTACCGAACTGGAGCAGAGCTAGTGCCGGACCCACTTGCATGTTGATAAAGACCCGCATCGCGCTATGAACCAGGGCGATCTCCTCGGTTATGAGCGTCAGCGCGAGAAATCCAAGGCCGTTTCCCCCATAGGTCTCCGGAATAACACAACCATAAAAACCCAGCTCGCCCATTTTCAACACTAGGTCTTTGCGGAAGGTATGCCCTCTATCGTCCTTAGCGGCAGTTGGGGCAATCTCCTTCTCAGCGAAATCGCGGGCCAGATCCCGAACCGCCACTAGTTCCTCTGACAAATCGAAATCCATAGCTCCTCCGGTTTAAGTTTTTAGTTCTTAGGCGCTTACACACTAGATCTGAGAATTTATCCCTAACATTTTATGCTGAGTCATACGATTCATTTTTTCATCGCGCCAAGACGCCAAGACCGCAAAGAAAACTTTGGTTGCTCTTCTTTCTTAGCGTCCTTTGCGCCTTTGCGCGAGTCACAGTTTTTGTGACAAAAAACGTCATTAGCCAAAATTTCAAATATCTTTGGCTAGTTTTAGGTTTTGAGTTAACTAAAAACCCAAAATTCAAAACTCAATACTTATTTTCTAACAGACTCCGTGCGATGACGATTTTTTGGATCTCTGAGGTTCCTTCATAGATCCTTAAAGCACGAACATCGCGGTAGAGCTGCTCCACTGGAGATCCAACCACGACTCCCATTCCCCCGTGAATTTGCAGCGCTTGGTCTACGATTCTTTGCGCAGCCTCGGTGGCAAAAAGCTTTGCCATGGAGGACTTCTGCTTGAGTCCCTTTTGGCCGTGATCATTCATCCAAGCAGCCTGGTAAACCAGGAGACGGGATGCCTCCAGCTCTGTGGCCATATCTGCGAGCTTAAACTGTATTCCCTGAAACTCAGCCAGCGCCTGCCCGAACTGACGCCGATTTTGGCTGTGCCGGATTGCCTCCTCCAAGGCCCTTTGAGCTAAGCCCACGGCGGCAGCCCCTACGGTGCACCTGAGAGTGTCCAGGGTGGCTAAGGCAATTTTGAGTCCATCCCCCTCCCTGCCTAGGAGCTGAGTTCCTGGGACGCAGCACTCCTCAAACGCGACAACCCCAATCGGGTGGGGAGAGATAAGAGAAAACTTTTCTTTAAAAACAAATCCGGGTGTATCGGCTTCTACTACAAAGGCACTGATTCCCTTGGATTTTTTCTCCGGGTCCGTCAAGGCAAAGACCACATAGGTCTGCGCTAGTCCCGCATTGGAGACAAAGCTCTTCACTCCTGTGAGACGATATTCCTTGCCATGTTTGACTGCCCGTGTTTGCATGGATGAGATGTCCGATCCTGCTTGAGGTTCGGTGAGGGCGAAGGCGGCAATGACCTCTCCCCTGGCAATGGGGGGGAGATACTGTTCCTTTTGTCGTTCGCTGCCTGCTATCGTAATGGGATAGCTCCCTAGTGCCTGAATGGCAAGCATCGTATCTGCCAGGGAGGAGCCCCGAGCCAACTCCTCCCGAATCAGACACAAGTCGCGAGCCTGAACGTTATCTCGGACTCCGCCGAATCGCTTGGGGGTTACGTAGGCGATGAAACCTTCCCGTCCGAGAGAAGTTACAAGCTGCCGAGCTTGATCCTCTATAGGCAGCTCTTTTTTCTCACCTGAAATGAGGTTTTTCTCCACCCAAGAACGTATGCGACTCTGCAGGACTAAATGCTCTTGGTCCAAAAAGAAATCCATGGCCTCCTGCCGGTTAAAAGCCTCCTAAGAACCCTCCCGTTCAACTGGTTCGATAAACTCACCACATGCTTGGACACACCTATCCTGAGCAAGCCAGCCGTCTCCTTCGACACGCTGCTCAGGACGAACGGCTGGGGATGTCGAAGGGAACGGACGAGTCATGCAATCATTGGTGATTTTCCGTTCATGCTGAGCTCGTCGAAGCATGGAAACTACCCTTTCAGCGTTCTACTAAGAGCGGTTGAACAACGGGGACCGCTTTTCAATAAAGGCCCTATACCCTTCTTGGAAATCTGGCATCTCCATACATTTGGCCTGGGCCGTGGCCTCTATCTCTAATGCGGTCTCTAAATCCATATGGGCTTCCAGATTAAGAAGCTCCTTGGTCACGCCCAGAGCATAAAGCGGTCCTTTCTTGAGGCGACGGGCCAGCTCGTAAGTCTCTTTCAGCAGCTCTTCATGCGGCACCACTCGAGTAGCTAAACCAATCCGATAGGCCTCTTGGGCATCGATAGGATCTCCCAAAAAGAGAAGTTCTGTTGCCTTGCCCTGACCAACAATCCCGGGTAGGAGATAGAGAGCTCCCATATCCGCGCCTGCCAGTCCAACTTTCACAAAGAGAAAGGCAAATTTGGCCTTGTCCGAAAGAATCCGGAAATCGCTAGCCAATGCCAGCATCGCCCCTGCGCCGGCGGCGATGCCATTGACCGCCACTATGATCGGTTTCTTCAAAGTGCGCATGTTTTTCACCACATTGCAGGTCATGCGGGTAAAGCGATACAGAGAGTCCCCTTTCATCTGGACCAGCTTTCCGATGATTTCATCCACGCTTCCCCCGGAACAGAAACCCTTGCCGGTTCCTGTGAGCACCAAAACCTTCACCGTCTCATCGTGAGCTAACTCGCCTGTTAGCCTCTCCAGCTCTTCATAGGTCTGGAAGGTCAAGGCGTTAAGTTTAGCAGGATCATTCAGACGAACCGTTGCAATGCCATCTTCAACCTCATAAATAAAACTCCGATACGTCATCGCGTTCTCCTCTTGTTAGTCGTGCTCGTTACTCGCTGACTCGTTGATTCGTTACTCGTTAATCGATTACACGAATAACGAATACACGAATAACCATTAGCTAATATGCGGCATCCTTATACCATCACTGCCCCGCCGTCGACATTAATTGCCTGACCGGTCATTCCATCGGCCGCTTTAGAGGAAAGCATCACGGCTACGTCGGCAACCTCTTCAGGGGCGATCAACCGGTTCTGGGGTGAAGTGCCTTTAAAAAGCTTAAGGATCTCCTCCACTCGTTTGCCGGTTTTCTCAGCCATCAATCTGACATTATTCAGCGTCAATTCTGTATCGACATAGCCAGGGCATATAGCGTTCACCGTCACGCCCGTTCTTGCCATTTCTAGAGCTAAAGCCCGAGTGAGACCCAGCACCGCATGCTTTGAGGTCGTGTAAGCAGAGATATGGGAATAGGCGACCTTGGCAACCGTTGAAGCAATGTTGATGACCCGTCCCCAACCTGTGGCAATCATCCCAGGGAGAAAGACTTTGCAGCAATAATAGGTCCCGGTTAGATTGACTTTTAGAACTTCTTCCCAAAGACGATCGTCCATCTCTAAGAAACTGACTGCCGGAGCTATTCCCGCGTTGTTGACCAAGATCTGGACAGCCCCGAGCCGTCGTGTGACTTCTCTGTTGAGGGATTCAACCTCCTGTTTGCGCGTAATGTCACACGGCAGAGGAAGGGCTTTGGCTTTGGCTCCAAGGTGACGAATCTCGTAGGCTACGTCATCAAGGGTGGCTTGATTCCGTCCGGTGATAACCACACGGCTTCCCTGAGCGGCAAAGGCAAGGGCGATAGAGCGACCGATCCCTCGACCGCCTCCGGTAACTAAGACGAGTTTTCCTTTAAGCTCTTCTACGTCTGTCGTGCTCATAGCTCGTCGTTTGTAAGGCCCATTCAGGTTTTAAACGACTTGAACGTTTTGAACGGCTTGAACGACTTAAACTCTTGTTTAGCTACTCCGCAGCTTGAATCTCTGTATCTTCCCCGTGGCTGTCTTGGGTAGCTCCTCGACAAATTCGATCCAGCGAGGATATTTGTAAGGGGCGAGTCTGTTCTTGACCAGAGACTGAAGCTCCTCCTTGAGCTCATCGCTCGGTCGGTATTCCCCCTTCAACATCACATAGG
>JAHFAO010000075.1 GCA_023250515.1 Deltaproteobacteria bacterium
GAGGAAGGATTTAGAAAGGAAAATGCTGAATTATCAGTAGGTTAGCTGTTGACATCAAATTCCTGACCATTATGGACAAGCTTACCTGATACCGGGACCGGGTTCCTGATCGTATTTATGGTGTGGCAGCCCTTCTCGATCAAGTCAACCAGCTCTCGCACCTTATCAGGTGGCGCAGGGCTTTTAATGTTCAGAACGTAGGTTATCCCCTGGCACGCCGGAGAGACATCGGCCAACCTCAGCTTTCCCCGGGTATCATAGCTCATGCGGATATCCATCTCCGCATCGTCGATCTGAATTTCCAGCTCTGACGCGTACCGCGTCAGTTGGCTAAACATTCAGAATCCCACCGCGGCGACAAAGTACTGAAGGGGAGACGGGGCCTTGCCTCCACCCTTCCGGGACTTGGCCTCATCGCAAAGGATGGTGTACTCACCTACCCTTGCCTCCTTAAGCTGGTCTTCGATGAGACGGATCACCGCGCGTTGGCGAATGGTATGTCCCTCAGGGCCAGTCTTGGCTAGCTCACGCTGCTCCCTAGTCGCCTCTCTGAACTTGGCAAGATCGATCTTCCCTGCTGGTCTGCTCATAGATCAGTCTCCTTTCGCCAAGGCCTTGAAGACCTTCTCCGCTGTTATGGGAAGCTCCATGATCCTCACCCCGACGGCGTCCTGCACGGCATTCGCTATCGCTGCGGCCACTGGGATGTTAGCGGTCTCCCCGATCGCCATGCTGCTGTACGGGCCGGGGCCCTTTGGAATCTCTGTCACCGCGGTCTTAAGAGGTGGTATATCCATGATTGTGGGAATCTTGAATTCGCCAAAGTGCGTTGTTGCCACTTTGCCGCCCTCGATCACTAGGTGCTCCATCAGAGCGTACCCGATCCCCATCACCGTCCCTCCGTCAATCTGACCCTGGTGCATGAGGGGATTGAGCACAGTGCCCGTGTTGTGGGCCGAGATATACTTTCTGAGCTTGACTTGGCCTGTCTCAGGGTCGACCTCGACTTCGGCAATCTGGGCGCACATGGAGGCCTGGTGAACTTTGGAGGTATCATTGTAACTCCCGAGCACGCTGATGGGCGAGCCCTTGGCCTTCACCAGCTCAGCATAGCTAAGTCTTCGCTCGGCCCTCTTGTGCAAAAGCGCTCCGTTGGCAAGCACGAGTTCGTCGGGAGAGCATCCCATCTGTTGGGCGGCAGCCCTTTTGATCTCCTCCACGGCTTTGACAGTGGCATCATAGGCCGCATTGCCATAGACCCTCGTCGCCCTGCTGCCTCCAACGCCCGTATCTTTGACTCCCCGAGCGGTGTCGAGAGACTCAACGCGCAACCTATCCAGCGGGACCTTTAGCTCCTCGGCAACGATTTCACAGAGCAAAGTATAAGTGCCGGCACCCTGGTCGAGCATGGCCGAAGCAAGAGTCACCATCCCTTTCTCATCGATCGTGAGCGCAACAGAACCATAACCACTGTTGGTCAGCCACTGGACCATGCCGATTCCCCGGCCAACGTTCTTTGGCTTCGGCTTATGGTAACCTGCTTCCTGCAGGGCCCTTTCCAGCGTCTCTTCCGCCTTAATGTAGTCGACGGTCTCGCCAGTTGGGTCTTGGTCCCCGTCATGCATTAAGTTCTTCTTTCTGAATACTGCCGGCTCCATGCCCAGTTTTCTCGCCACCAAGTCCATCTGGCTCTCATTGGCGAAAAAGCCTTGCGGGTCGCCGGGCGCCCGCATGTGACCGCAAGGGATCTTGTTCGTATAAACCATATGCTCTTCTATGAGCACATGGGGAATGTTATAAGGCCCGGCACAGGCATGCGGGCCATTAAGGAAAGCGTTTGGCTTAAAGGCGCCATAGGCTCCGCTGTCAAAAATAAACTCCATATGATGTGCCACAAGAGTACCGTCTCTTTTAACACCTGTTTTTACTTTAACGATGGAAGAGTGCCTCGGATTGCCGGCAACAAACTCCTCGCCGTAGTCCATCACCATCTTTACAGGTCGGCCGCTCTTTTTAGAGAGAAAGTAGCACACCGCAACATCCATGAAGTCGCCCTTCCCACCAAAATCTCCTCCGATGTATACAGGATGCACGACGAGCTTTTCCGGATCAATCTGAACCGCGTTGGCCACCTGCTCGCGAATGCCGTACGGCACTTTGCTGCACGCCCAGATGTCGGCTCTCCCATCCGCTTCGGCCTTCACGATGCACGAATGGGGCTCGATATAAGCCTGATGGACCTGATTGGTATAGAAGGTGTTCTCCACGACAAGATCCGCCTGCTCGAACCCTATGTTGATGTCTCCCTTCTTCCAGGTGATGTAAATAAAGTCGTTGCTCGGCGCGTCGAGCTTTCCCGGGCGTCCTTTATAGTTCAGCACATCCGGGTGAAGGAGTGGAGCAGATGGCTTCATGGCCTTGACCGGATCGAGCACCGGCTCCAACTCCTCATAATCCACTTCGATAAGGTTGAGCGCTTCTTCGGCGATCTCCTCGGTCTCGGCAGCCACCGCGGACACCTTCTCGCCTATAAATCTAACGACACCGTCGGCTAGAATCGGCATGTCGTATATTCGTCTGCCGATTTTGAGTCCCGTCACCTCCTCCCCTGTAACAACAGTCTTGACTCCGGGGAGCTGAAGGGCCTTGCTTGCATCGATGCGTTTTATGCGCCCATAGGGAATGGGACTTCTCAGGACCTTACCCCAGAGCATTCCTGGTAGAGTCACATCTGCCGCATAAATCCCTTTCCCGGTAACTTTATCTTCACCTTCCACCCTGGGAGTGGGGTTGCCTACTATTTTTTTTATCGCCATCGCATCACCTCGAAAATTTAGTTTTTCTCACTTTGAAAACTCCGCTCCGACAGCTTCCGCTAAGCGAAGCGGAGTCAACAGTTGGCTCCCCGGGAGGGACTCGAACCCCCGACCAAGTGGTTAACAGCCACCTGCTCTACCGGCTGAGCTACCGGGGAAATAAGATAAACGGTCTCTTTCTATCACACGAAGTCAATAAATTCTAGGCGCTCAAAACCCCAAGACCTTTAACTCCTCCAACATCTTCTGCTGGTGCGTAGCCGGCCAGTAGATGCGCTGGCATCCGTGGCAGAAAGAGAACCGCTCTTGAGTGGAGAAGACATAGGGAGGGACTTTTTCCTGGACGGCCTCTTTAGGTATCGGTTCGAGAAGGGTATTGCACTCCACGCACCGGGTAAGGGCATTTTTGAGTGGGTCCAATCGGCAGGCAAGGATCACCTGCTTGAGCTGTTCTCGAAACTGGTCGCTCTGGATCAGAAGATAGTCAGGAGGATTTTTTTTGACAACGCTGCGATCCCGGGTAAGGATCAAGCGGCCCTCCCTTCGCGCTGTACGAATTAATCCATAACCCGATAGATGCGGACCATAGGTCACATCCTGCCCGATAATCCGGAGCCATTTCGTAAGCCTTCCCAACATCTTATCCGCGACGAATCTCATGACCTCAAAAATCAAGGAATCCAGAAGAGGGAATCCAGAATTCAGAAGAAAGAAACAGCCATTCAAAAGATACAAACCGGTGGGGTTAGGCTTCTGAAAGGCTGTCGAAAAACGTTTTGGAGACCCTTCGACAAGCTCAGGGTGACCGGATAAGTACTTGAACCTCCATTGAGCAACCGTTCATGCTGAGCTTTGTCGAAGCATGAGTGAAGTCTTTTTTCAACAGCCTGTTTGAATTCTGACTCCTGAATTCCCTTTTTGTGCAAGTTTGAAAAGGCGGAACACTTCCATTACTATATAATTCTTCGCAGCTTGTGAAGCGACCCTTAATCATAGCCATCGTTCTCTTCTGGTGCCTCATGAACATCCTCCTCATAAGGCGCCAGCTTTGGGCCCCACCCCCACCAGTTCCCCTCCACACAGTGGCCGCAATCAACGAACCCATGGAAGAATGGTGGGGAATCTACTATCGGGGAGAAAAAATCGGTTATGCAGCTCAGAAAATCAACCCGGAACCCGACGGGTATTCCCTCCAAAGCTCTTCCACTTTACGACTAAACCTCTTGGGGACTACTCAAACGGTAAAGACCCGATTGGAGATGGCAGCCGCCTCTAATTGGGCACTTAGACAATTTGACTTCGAACTCCATTCCAACGACATCAGATTTTTAGCCCGGGGAAAGTTTACTGTAGGGAGGCTCCAACTAGAAGTCGAGTCTGGGGGCCATCGCACAGAAAAAGAGCTTTCTGTGAGTCAGCCTCCCTACCTACACGCAGCCCTCAAGCCCTACATCGTAACCCAGAACCTGGAACCGGGAAAGGAGCAACTCTTTCCTGTCTTCGATCCTTCGACCCTCTCCCAACAGATCACCACCGTGACCGTTGAGGGAAGGGAGCATATCAAAATCGGCAGCAAGACGGAGCCGGCACTGCGCATCCGCCAGCGCTTCAAAGGAATCTCGGTAGTTTCTTGGGTCGATGGAAAAGGGAAGACTCTTAAAGAGGAGTCTCCTACGGGACTTTCACTCATCCGGCAGAGACCTGAAGAGGCAAAGGCTCTTACTCAGACGAGGCCGGTCTCCCTTGACCTCATTGCACAGACCGCCGTTCCGTTGGAAACCCCCATTGTGGATCCGGGGCAAAAAAATCTTCTCAAGTTAAGACTCTCGGGTTTCAACCTCGCTCATTTTTCCCTGAATGCCGGTCGCCAGCGGATTAACGAAGATATTTTGGAAATCAAGAGAGAAGATTTAAGCCGCGTCCGCTCTTACAGGATCCCCATTCAGGAGGCGAGATTTGCCTCTTATCTTCAGTCCACACCTTTCCTGCAAAGCGACCATCCCCAGATTCGCGCCCTGGTTCAAAGAGTCCTCGAAGGAGAAAGCGACGCCTTAAAAGCCGTAACGCGGATCAGGGAATGGGTCTATCACGGACTTGTGAAAGAGCCGACGGTTAGCATCCCCAACGCGCTGGAGGTCCTCCAAACCAAGAAAGGGGATTGCAACGAGCACACGGTCCTCTTTAACACCATGGCCAGGGCTGGTGGCATCCCGGCAAAGACCGTCGTCGGTGTGGTCTATCTTCGCGGGGCCTTCTACTACCACGCCTGGTCCGAGGTTTGGCTCGGCGAGTGGGTCTCCGTGGATTCGGTCCTGAACCAATTTCCGGCGGATGTCACCCACATCAAATTCCTCGAAGGTGAGATCGACCGCCAGATCGACATCCTCCAGCTCATCGGGAAACTGAAAATAAAAGTTGTGGAGATATCTTAGAACGACGGAGGACCGCGGACGAAAGACCGGTCAGCGGTCTTCGGTCACCGGTCTTCATTGAAAAAAATGATTCGACTGGAAAATCTCAGCAAGCATTACGGAAGGGTGGCGGCCGTCGATTCCCTGAATCTCGAGGTCGAGCCCGGCGAGATCTTTGGTTTCTTGGGGCCCAACGGCGCTGGTAAGACCACAACCATTCGCGTCATGATGGGAATCCTAAGACCCACTTCAGGACGCGTCACGCTTGGCGGATATGATGTGGAAAGAGAACCTGAGAAGGCCAAGGCCATCACCGGTTTTGTCCCAGATCGGCCCTTTATTTACGAAAAACTCAGTGGAAGCGAATTTTTAAAATTTATCGGGGGCCTCCATCACGTCGACGAAGGTCTCGAACTAAGGATCCAGGAACTCTTGGAACACTTCGAGCTCTCTGAGTGGAAGGACGAGTTGGTCGAAAGCTACTCGCACGGAATGAAACAGCGATTAGTCCTCTGCGCCTCGCTCCTCCACCGACCCAGGATCCTCGTTGTTGACGAGCCGATGGTCGGAATCGATCCAAAAGGGGCCAGAACGCTCAAAGATCTCTTCCTGTCTCTGGCAAAAGGGGGGACCACGGTTTTCCTCTCAACCCACAGCATTGGCGTCGCCGAAGAGGTCTGCCAGAGAGTCGGGATCATCCACAAAGGGAAACTCATCGCTAGCGGGACGATGGCAGATCTCTACCGGCTTGCCAAGGTCGAGGAAGGAAGACTGGAAAGCGCTTTTCTCGAGTTGACCCGAGACGGTGCATCCCCGCCGGGGCCAGGCACGGAAAGGCCGTAATGCGCCCCCTCCTTGTCCTACTTTCCCCAAGACTGCTCTCCTGGAAAAACGACCTCTGGATGCGGCAAGAAGGAAATTGGCCGCGCCGGTTGGTCCTCATCTGCTTAACCCTTGGTTTCTGGATAGCCACGTATTGGGCCATTAAACGGGTGTTGGTTTACTTCCAAGACGTTCACGAGCTTGGACCCGCACTGGCCTATCAGCTTCTCCTGATCATCCTGCTAACTTTCTTATCGATGCTTCTGTTCAGCAATCTCATTACATCCCTTTCCACCTTCTTCCTCGCGGCCGACCTGGACCTCGTCATGTCAACACCGACCCCACCTTCTGCCTTTTTCTACTCCCGACTGATCATCACCGCATTCAATTCCTCTTGGATGGTTCTCTTCTTCAGCCTCCCGGTATTTGCCGCCTATGGTTCCGTTTTTGGCGGCGGCAACCTTTTCTATCTATGGGTGGTTCTCGTCTTCCCCCTATTCCTAATCATCCCTGCAGCGCTCGGGGTCCTGATCACCCACCTCTTGGTCTACTTTCTTCCCGCCAGGAGAATTCGGGAGATCCTTTTCTTCATTGGCCTGTTCACCTTCCTCCTCCTCTACTTCCTCTTTCGCTTTTCCCAACCGGAACGATTAGTCCAGCCCGAGGCATTTGGCCATTTTCTGGAGTTCCTGACTGCCATGGAAACTCCCTCCTCTCCCTTCTTACCCAGCAGCTGGTCAGCGGAGATTTTTGCCTCTGTTTTGTTCCAAAAACCAGTTGACTTATGGTTCTTTTATGCGCTGCTTATGAGTTATGCGCTTTTTCTCCCGCTCATGACTTCATGGATATCCGCCGCTGTTTATCTTTCTGGCTGGTCCAAGGCCCAAGAGGCTCGGCAGGGCCGGCGCCAGGGACACCTCCTAGACCAGATTCTCAAAGGAATGACTTATCTCTTCCCGCCAACCTTAAAGACCATCATGGTAAAAGACATCAAAACCTTTCTGCGCGACACAACCCAATGGTCCCAACTACTTCTCCTACTCGCTTTAATCGTGGTCTATCTCTATAACTTCAAGGTCCTCCCTCTAGACCGCTCTCCCATCCCTACCTCTGCGCTGCGCATGGTGATCTCCTTTGTGAACTTGGGATTGGCCGGGTTCGTTCTCAGCGCGATTGCAGTGCGATTTGCCTTTCCGGCGGTCAGCCTGGAAGGAAAGGCCTTCTGGATCCTTCAGACCTCCCCCATCCCTCTCCGGTCCCTACTGTGGAGCAAGTTCTGGCTTAATCTCGTACCCCTGCTTTTTCTAGGCGAGATCCTGGTTTTCCTCAGCAACATGCTGCTCCGCGTCCCACCCTGGATGATGACCCTATCCCTCATCACGGTGTTCCTAATGACTTTCGGGATCACGGCCATAGGGGTGGGGCTAGGGGCCCGCTACCCAAAATTTGACTACAGCAATGTAGCCGAAATCCCCACGAGCTTCGGCGGGGCAATGTGTATGATTTTCAGCATCGCCTTCATCGGTGCCACTGTAATGATCGAGGCCTGGCCGACATACTTACTCGCCATGGAAGGATTAAATCCAGGTAGTGCAAGAATAGGTATCTGGGTTATCGCTCCCTCCATCGGCCTTGTTCTTCTCCTTACGATTGGTGCGGTGATCGTCCCAATTAAGCTGGGATTAAACAGACTGGAGGCGATAAAGGATTAAAGAGCGGGTAAGACAACAAAAAGGAGGCATATCTTGCATCTCATCCATACTATCTACGAGCCACGCGGTGAAGGGCACCATCCCACAATCTTAGCCCTGCACGGCTGGGGAGCCAACGCTCTCGATCTCTTCGGGCTCGCGCCCTATCTCTGCGGCGGTCGCTTTTTAGTGATCTGCCCCCAAGGACCAGTTGAAACCCCCATTGGGCCGGGAGCTTTCGGATACGGATGGTTTCCCCTGACGATGGGCGGCCCACCTGATATGAGGGCCATCCTAACCGCAAGGGATCAGCTCATAGCATTTCTCGAGACGGCGCTGGCCCGCTATCCGATCGACCCAAACAAGCTCATCGTGCTCGGCTTCAGTCAGGGAGGAGTGATGGCTTATAGTCTGGCACTTGGGGAGCCTGAGCGCTTTTCCGCTCTTGTCGTTCTAAGCTCCTGGCTGCCCCAAGAGCTGGCGGATACCTCTTCTCCTACAGCCGACCGCGAGCGCCTGCCGACTTTGATCCAGCACGGTTCACACGATGGGCTGATCGAGGTTGACCGCGCCAGAAAGTCCGTAGAAATTCTACGCAGCCTGCGCATCCCGGTCACGTACCGGGAATACGACATCGGACATGAGATCAGCCCACGAAGTCTCACAGATCTCTCCACCTGGCTTCAGGAGAAGGTCCTTTCACCTATCGTAATGGCAAAGTAATTAAGGAGGAGATCCATGTATATCGGAGTAGTTTTTCCCCAGACCGAGATAGGCGCGGATCCGATCGCAGTCCGGGACTACGCACAGACTGCTGAGTCGCTCGGCTACGATCATCTGGTAGCGTTTGACCACGTGCTGGGCGCGAACCCAGCCAGTCGCCCTGGATGGAGCCCACCCTATACGCACAAGCACATGTTCCACGAGCCATTTGTTCTGTTCGGTTACTTGGCAGGCATTACCAAGAGAATCGGATTGGTTACTGGGATAGTGATCCTTCCACAGAGGCAGACGGCGTTGGTAGCCAAACAGGCGGCAGCCGTCGACATTCTAAGCGGAGGCCGGCTCCGTCTGGGGATAGGTATTGGTTGGAATGAAGTCGAATATGAGGCTTTGGGTGAAAATTTCAGAAACAGAGGACGCCGGTCAGAGGAACAAATCGCGGTGCTACGAGCCTTCTGGACCCAAGAACTTGTGACATTTCACGGTAAGTGGCACAAGATCACCGACGCTGGTTTGAATCCTCTACCCATTCAAAGACCAATCCCGATCTGGCTAGGAGGGAGCGCAGAGCCGGTGCTTAGGCGAGTCGCTCGTCTAGCGATGGCTGGTTTCCAAGGCATCAGCCCGCGGCAGAAGGACGCATACTCATTGAGAAGATCCAGTCTTACGCTAGGGAAGCAGGCCGAGAGCCGGCAAGTATCGGCATAGAAAGTCGGATTTCCATTGGTAATCAAACCCCCGAAGAATGGGCAAAGGACGTCTCGGCATGGAAAAAGCTGGGCGTGACACACATCTCTGTGGACACCATGAAAGCGGGGCTATCCACCCCCTCTGCTCACATCGATGCCATCCGGCGATTCAAGGAAGCAGTCACCGGTATCTGATCCCGCCATTACACCTACTCCCTTTTGTGCAAAAGCTCTCGCGCCGCATCAAAGGGATCGCGACTATTCGGGACGGACTCCTCGATCAACTCCAACAACCGCGGCAAGTCTTTCCCTTTTGCTTGATACAGGCTTTCGAAAAGCGCCAGATCCTTCACGTAGAGAAGGTAATGAGCGATCACCGCGTTGTTCACGCTCTGTTTGCTAAAGCCTCGGTATTGGTGGGTTGGCCGGCTTTCAATCCGGCGTGACCATTCTTTTTGACTACGGGAGAAGATCTCCACTCTTAACTGCAACTTCTCTTCCTCAGCCACATCCTTCCCATAGAGATCCCTAAGAGAACGAACCATCTCTGTGATAAAGAGAGAGAACTCAAGCTCCTCCTCCCAGGCTTGGTTGGCCCTAAGATGCTCGGGGCTTCCCTCTCCGTAGCGATCACGAAAAAAAAGGATGGCCGCTCGATTCCCCACAAAGTTAGCCAGGCTCTCGTTGAAATCCACCGCCCCTTTGACAAAAAAGGTGCTGTGCAAAAGCTCATGGAAGATAACCTCCGCCAGGGTGACCTTGTCATACCTCAAGAGATGGGCAAGCAGAGGATCGTCAAACCAGCCTAGGGTGCTGTAGGCCGGCGCGGTGCGGACATAGGTGTCGTATCCCTGAGCCTGAAGTGACACGGCCTCTGTCTTAGCCGCCTGTTCAGAAAAGAAACCCTTGTAAGGAACCCGTCCAACGAATAGGAACCACCAGGTATAGGGATCGAGGTCGGTTTTTGGAGCAGCCATCAGCACATAAGAGACAACGGGCCGGTCCACGTAGGAATAGCTGGCATAGCTCCTGCCGACTCGAAGCCTGAGAGACTCCCCGGCATACTCACGCACCGCGAGGACCAGTTTCAACTTTTCCTTCGTCTCTAAATCAAGATCAGGCCTTTGCAGAACCCTCTCGATAGATTCCCGTCTCCAGAGGATCTTCCCTTGCTCATAAGCAGCCTGAAAGATGTATAAGGGAGAGCAGCCAGAAAGCAGAAAGACAGAAAGCAGAGAGATAAAGAGGAGAGGACTGAAATTTGAGATGTGAAATTTGAGCTTCAAGGGCGAGCTAGTCTTGGACCTTAAGCCCGGCATCTGGGATTCCAAGTCTCTGTTCCTCCTGTTGATACTGGAGCTGGTAGAGACGGTGATAGATACCACGCCTCTGGAGCAGCTCTGCATGAGAGCCCATTTCCCGCACCTCTCCCCGGTGGAGGACAATAATCCGGTCGGCATTTCGGATCGTGGAGAGGCGATGGGCGATCACCAGGCATGTACGATCCCGCATAATTTTATCCAGCGCGTCTTGGATAAGAAGCTCTGTCTCCGTGTCCACGCTTGAGGTCGCTTCATCTAACACCAAAATCTCCGGCTGAAAGACCAGGACCCTGGCCAGGGCCAGTAGCTGCCGCTGGCCTGTTGAGAAGTTGCTGCCTCTCTCTCTCACGAGCGACTCGAACCGCTCAGGTAGGCGATTGATGAAACCTTCTGCGTTTGCGTATCGCGCAGCCTTCTCGATCCGCTCTGAGGGGATCGACTGATCTCCAAGACAAAGATTCGTCCGGACATCGCCCGAAAAGAGAAAGACATCTTGCAGAACCACACCGATGTGCCGTCTCAGTGCCTGAAGCTCCCAATCCCAGACATCGACCCCGCTGACCTGAATGGAACCGCTCTGAATGTCGTAAAAACGGCTGAGCAGTTTGATGATGGTGGTCTTCCCGGAACCGGTCGCCCCTACTACTGCCACCTTTTCTCCAGGCTCGATCCGAAACGATACGCCTCGGAGAACCGGCTCCCCCTCCTTATAGTTAAACCAAACATCCCTGAAGGCGATCTCTCCCCGAAAAGACTCAGGAACCATAGGCCTGGAAGGGCTCGATAGTGATACGGGCGTGTCGAGGAGATGGAAGATCCGCTCGGCCGAGGACATGGCTGATTGCATGACCGTATATTTCTGACTGAAGTCGCGCAGGGGAACGAAGAAGCGGTGAATGTATTCCTTGAAGGCCACCAGGGTCCCGATGCCGATGATTTCGTGCAAGACTTCCCCACCACCGTACCAGAGTAGTAGCGCTACGCTCACGGAACCGGCAGCCTCCACCATAGAGTAGAGAGCCGCCTCGTAGGCGTTGGACGCCTGGTTGGCATCTTTGTGGGCTGCGTTGAGTTCGTCGAATTCCCGGTAGCTCTTCTCTTCTCGAACAAAGAGCTGAATGATACCCATGCCGGATATGGCCTCTCCCAGATAAGCGTTGATGCGCGCGATCCGCTCCCGAATCAGACGATAGGTCTGGCGCGCCCTAATGCGGAAGAAATTGATCGCCAACGCCATCGGAGGAATCAACACCAATGAAACCAGGGCCAGCCCCACATGCAGGTAAAACATGATCACAACAATCCACCCCACCATGATAAAGTCCGAAACCAAGGTCATCACCCCGGCAGCGAACATCTCCTGGAGGACATCCACATCCGTCGTCATCCTGGTCACCAGACGACCCACCGGATTCCGATCAAAGTAGCTCATGGGAAGCCTTTGCACGTGCGAGAAAATCGCTACCCGCAAGTCGGCGAGACACTTCTGGGCCACCAGCATGGTAAAGTAATAGTGGAAGAAAGAGGTTACAGCTTCTCCGCCCAGGGCCAAGGCAAAGAGCAACGCCAGGGTTCCAAGACCCCACAGATCGGCGCCTGCGATGTATCCATCGATCGCCACCTTCATGATATAGGGCTGCGCAAGACCGAAGGCCTGCTGCAGAGGAAGCAGCGTCAGTGAGAACCAGAAGAGACCCTTGTAGGGGAGAATAAATCGCCAAAGCCTCCTGATAAGCTTGAGGTCATAGGCCTTTCCAAAGATCTCTTCTTGGTGTGGTTCAGTGCTCATCTAGATTCTGTCCAGCTCTTCTGATAATTGCTGCTGGCGGAAAAGTTCAGCGTAGAGACCGTCCTTGCGGAGGAGGCTCTGGTGGTCTCCTCTCTCTATGATCTCACCCTCTTCCAAGACTAAAATCTCATCTGCCTCTTTGACCGCGGAGATCCTGTGCGAAACAATGATGCAGGTCTTCTCTTTGAGGATAGCCTTGAGTCCCTTTAGAATCTCATCCTCTGTCTCCGCATCTACGCTGGAGAGGCAATCGTCCAAGACGAGAACCGGTGGATTCAAAAGAAAGGCACGTGCCAGGGTCGCCCTTTGTTTCTGACCTCCTGAAAGCGTGACCCCTCGCTCCCCCACAATCGTATCCAGTGCCTGGGGAAAGATCTCTATATCCCGATCCAGCTTGCTAAGCCGGACGGCCTTTTGAATCTCCTCGTCTGAAACCTCGTCTCTCCCGAAGGCTAGGTTACGCCGCAGCGAAGTTGAAAAGAGAAAAGGATCCTGCGGCACATAGCCCAGAGTCTTCCGGAATTCGGAGAGAGACAGGGTACGAATGTCCCTTCCCCCGAATCGAATTTCTCCGGAAGAGACATCATAGAGACGAGAAAGAAGTTGAACTAGGGTAGTCTTCCCTGCTCCGGTGCGGCCCACAATGGCTAGCGTATGACCGCGGGGCAAGGTGAAATTGATGTCCCGGAGAATGGCCCGCCCGTTTGTCTGCCGGTTATAGGCAAACCAGACATTACGAAACTCGATGCCTTCCTCTGAGTCTCTGAGCCGAAGCGGAACAGGCGGACTCAAAATTTCCGGCTCGACTTTTAAAATCTCCTCAAGGCGCTCCATAGCCGCCCGTCCCCTTTCCACGAGAGAGAGCATCCAACCGAAAGCAGCAGTGGGCCAAGCCAGGACGTTCAAATAAGCGATGAACGCCACCAAATCCGCGATCATCAGATCCCCTCTAATGGCCCTGATACCCCCGTACCAAATCACGATGAGGATCGTGAAGCCGTTGATGCCTTTCATAAAAGGCTCCACCAAGCCGCGAAGCCGCGCCAGCTCCATGCTCTCTTTCTGATAATCTTCGTTGAGCTTCTCAAACTGACGGGTCTGGTTAAGCTCTTGGGAGTAGGCCTTCACCACATGCATCCCGCTGAGATTCTCCTGGACATGGCTGCTCAGCTCCGCCATTTGCTCCTGGACTCTGCGCGAGCTCTTAAGGACCTTTCCCCGAAAATTTCGCACCGCCCAGATCAAAATCGGATATGGAAGCATAGCCGCCAGAGTCATCCGGCTATCCATGGAAAACATCAGGACGATCGCGTAGAGATAATAGAGAGGAGCGTTAATGAAATTCAGGATTCCCGGCCCTAAAAGCATACGTACCGAGGAGATGTCATTGATGACGCGGGACATGAGATCCCCGGTCCTTTGAGAGTGATAGTAGGCGACCGGTAGTTTTTCTAGATGCGCAAAGAGGTCGTTACGCAAATCATATTCGATATCCCGGGCCGCGTTAAAAATGAGAAAGCGGGAAAAGGTTCGGGTGATCCCTTGAGCCACTGCCGCTACGGCAATGATCACCGCGTAAAAGGTGACGTCCTCAACCGGACCGCCACTCTCGATGACCCTGACACCCTCACGGATCCACCATGGGATCCACATGACCAGCGTCGCCGTCCCGAAGAGGCAGACGGCTCCAAGAAGGTAACGTCTCCAGTAGCGCCAGAAGTAATTCTTTAATCGGCCCAGGCTGCCCATGCAGAAAATTTTACACTGCTGATGACTTATCTGCAACGAAAGAGGCGAGGAGTGAGTTCCGCGCTCCAAGAAGAGCCCAAAGGGGATGCTAAAGATCCCTGTGCGTGAGCTCAAAGTGGCTTAATGGTCATTCGCGCTGATCTGACAAGCAAAGGATTGACTAGAAAGCAAAGTCTGCCCCCGCAGTCACCGTTACTCCTCTCCGATTTGCGGCACCGATGCTCACGTCCGCAGCCTCTTTTTAAGCCCCCTCTCCGTCACCCGATACTTGAAGGCCTTGCGGCCGTTGATGAAGAGGACGGGCACTTCATTGCCATATTTTTCCTTGAGGTCAGGCCCCTCATCGACATCGACCTCTTCTATCTCCAAGGGGAACTCACTGGCCACCTTCC
>JAHFAO010000224.1 GCA_023250515.1 Deltaproteobacteria bacterium
GGTTTTGAGCGAGGCAAAAAACAATATTATCTCCTAATGCGAAAATTTTCGAATTCGTTCTGGAAATCCTCCCATTGGACTCGGACATTGTAGACATGGGCCCCGGGGGGGCCGTGGTGGCACCAGCGGACGAAGTTGTCGATTTTTTCCCTTTCGCCCTCCGCCACCACCTCGACAGAACCGTCCGCGCAATTTCTTACCCATCCTTTTAGCCCTAACCGGATGGCTCGCTCCTGGGCAGAAGCGCGGAAAAATACGCCTTGGACCATACCCTCGGTCCATAAGTGAACTCGAACCTTATCCTCAGGTTTTTCCACGGCACCCGTTCAGAGGCATGCAAGATTCTTCGCCTACGGCTCAGAATGACGAAAGAGAACCAACGACTCCTTCCCTAAGTTGCTCGGCAAGTCTACTCCAATTTCGACCACTAAGGGTGACTCCTCTCATGCCGAGTAGCAGTGTCACCCTGAGCGCAGCGAAGGGTCTCAACAGAGTAACCTCTTAACGCACGCTGCAGAAATCTTCAAGAATGACAACAGACCGAAGGTGGAGACCGGTTAGCCTTCACCGGTCATCGGGCATTTCTCTAGCCTCATGGCTCAAGCCTCCCGCCTCGCCGTTTGACAAGAGGGTTGATCCTAAGTAGGCTTACGCCGTTTTAGAAGGGTCATTTAAAAAGGAGGACCAAGGTGGGGACCAAGTTATATGTAGGGAACCTTTCCTACTCCGTAGAGGAGACGAAGCTCCAAGAACTCTTTTCTCGGCATGGCTCGGTAGCAAGCGTTAAGGTCATCACGGATAAGTTCAGCGGCCGATCCAAGGGCTTCGGTTTTGTCGAGATGGGATCCAGTGAAGAGGCCGAGCGGGCCACAGCCGCCCTCAACGGAACCGAATTTGAGGGTAGGGCCATTGTGGTGAGTGAGGCGCGTCCTCAGCCGCCTCGTCCTTCACGAGGTGGAGGGACTGGGGGGAGACCACCGCGTCATAATCGGTGGTAGTTTTTGGTTATTCGTTACTGGTTGACTCGTTAACTCGACTGACGAATAAACGAATACACCAATAACGAATATACGAATAACGAGTCCACGAGCTCAGGCCTCGATCAGTTTAAGAAATTTGCTCTCATCCAACGTTTGGATTCCGAGTTCCTTTGCTTTGGTGAGCTTGGAGCCAGGATCACCGCCGACAACGACATAATCCGTATCGCGGCTCACGCTGGAGGAGACTCGCCCTCCCAAAGCCTCTATTCGTTTTTGTGCCTCGCTCCGGGACATTCTCTCAAGGCTGCCTGTAAGGACAAAGATTGATCCCGCGAGTTTTCCCTCTCTCTTTGGTTCTCTCTTGATTCGGATGCCAGCCTTGAGGAGTTTCTCGATCACCTTGCGGTTTTCCTTTTGGGCGAAGAAGCGAGCGATGCTCTTGGCTACCTCGGGCCCTATCTCACGGACCTCCGTCAACTTCTCCTCAGAGGCCTCCATGATGGAACTCAAGTCGCCAAAGTGGTCAGCGAGCAGCTTGGCCGTGGCCTCACCCACGTGACGGATTCCTAGGGCGGTGAGGAGTCGCGGGAGGGCGGAGTCTTTGCTCCGCCCTAAGGCATCGAGAAGATTCTGAGCCGACTTTTCCGCCATTCGCTCCAGGTCAGCCAGATCGTCTTTTTTCAAGTCATAGAGATCCGCAATATCCCTTACCCATCCCCGGTCGACGAGTTGGTCAATGAGTTTCTCACCGAGACCCTCGATGTCCATGGCTCCGCGGGAGCCAAAAAACTTAAGACTCTCTTTCAGTTTGGCAGGACACGAGAGGCCCACGCAGCGGTAGGCCGCTTCCCCTTCCTCCCGGTAGACCGAAGCGCCACATACCGGACAGCGCTCGGGCATCTTGAATTTCTTTTCTTGACCGCTCCTCTTTTCCTTAACCACCTGGACTACGTAAGGGATGACATCTCCGGCCCGCTCTACCACCACAGTATCTCCGATCCGAATGTCTTTGCGTTCGACCTCATCCATGTTGTGGAGCGAGGCGCTTTTGACCGTAACCCCGCCCACCGGCACCGGCTCCAAGCTGGCCACAGGTGTGAGGGTGCCCATCCGCCCCACTTGGGCCTGGATGTCCAGGATGCGCGTGGTTGCCTGCTGGGGTTTGAATTTATAGGCTACGGCCCACCTAGGGGAACGGGCGATCTCCCCCAGGCGCCTCTGGAGCTCTAGACTGTTCACCTTGATGACGAGGCCGTCGATCTCATAAGGGAGATCCTCGCGCCGGCTCTCCATGTCCTCGTGGTAGGCAAAGATTTCCTTCAGGCTGCGACAGAGATGGACGAAGGGAACCGGTTTTAACCCCCATTCTTTCAACGTTTGGAGAAAGTCCGCGTGCGTACTGAAACTCCCTCCAGCTATCTCTCCCATGCCGTGACAAAAGATATCCAGGGGGCGCTTGGAGGTGATCGCGGAGTCCAGTTGTTTAAGCGATCCTGCGGCGGCATTGCGCGGGTTGGCAAAGACAGGCTGCCCCTCTTCCTCACGTTCCCGGTTGAGCTTTTGAAAGGCCTCACGCGATAGAAAGACTTCACCTCTGACCTCCAGATGTTGGGGGACTCTCATTCTTCCTTTATGCAGCGTGAGCGGGATGGAGCGAATCGTCTTCAAGTTCCGGGTGATATCTTCCCCGTTGATTCCATCCCCGCGGGTGGAGCCAACCGTGAGGCGCCCCTGCTCGTATACCAGCTCTACTGCAACCCCATCGATCTTGGGCTCAAGGATATATTCGATCGGCTGGAAGCTTTTTAGGAAACGTTGGATTCTTTCCTCAAACTCCTGCATCTCTTCTTGGTTGTTGGCATTGTTGAGCGAAAGCATTGGGTGGGTGTGGCGAACCGTTGCGAATCTCTCCAAAGGGGGAGCCCCAACCTTTTGCGTGGGAGAATCCGGGGAGGCCAACTCAGGATTTCGCTTCTCCAGTTCGAGCAGCTTGCGGAAGAGACGGTCATACTCGGCGTCGCTTATGAGCGGATCGTCCAGGACATAATATTGATAGTTGTGTTTTTCTATTTCTCGACGGAGACGAACGACCTCTTTTTTTAAATCTTCTCGGGACGATGCCATGGTTTAATCCTGACAGAGACAGAGATTTGAGACAGAGAATCAAGCTCTAGAAAATTAGCATAAATGGGGATGGGGGAGAAGAGAAATTGATTCTTGACCCCGATCCGAAAAAGGATCGGGGGCCGCAATCGTCCAAATCAGCGATCCCGCTAGGCCAAACCCATCTGCGCCGATTCTGCGGTAAGCGCTTCGGATCGGGGTTGATTGACGCTCCTCAGAGAGAATGCTACTTTAAGGATGTATTTCATCCTTTCAAATATGAATCTTCTCTTTCTTTTAGGGGTCATTTTATTCGCTTTTTTATCGGCCTGCGCCCAATCGTCGGTATCGGTACCTGAGCTCAAAGGGCCGCCGAAAGAACTGGTCTGGGAGACCGAACCCCCTTTTCTCCGGGAGAAGAAGGTCGAGGTTCCAGCAGAGGCCAAGGCCCTCGGCCACTTCGCCAAAGGGCAGATCCTTTTAGGCCAGGGCGAGTTTGGGGAGGCCCTCAAAGAATACGAAGCTGCTGTTCAAGCCGACCCATCCAATGCCTTCCTGCGCGTCCGCCTGGCGACACTCTATCTCCGCAAGGGAGACCTGAAAGAGGCCTTGAGGGAGGCAGAGGAGGCATCCCGTCTGGAGCCTAAGGTCGTAGAGAACCGTCTGCTTTTAGCGGGCCTTTACTCTTCGGTAGGACAGGATGCCAAGGCAGTCCAAGAGTACGGGGAAGTGCTCCGCCTCGACCCCAAGAATGAAGAGGCCCTTCTTTATTTAGGGGCCCTCTACCTTAAGATTGGGGATTACGAGAAGGCCGTGGCAAACCTGGATCAGCTCCTCTCCCTTAACCCCAATTCTGTTCTGGGCCACTACTATCTTGGCCGAGTCCGGGCCAGGGACAAACTCTATCTGGCAGCGGAGGAGAGTTACCGCAAGGCCCTTGAACTGAGTCCCAAATCTGAGGCGGTCCTAATGGACCTGGCTTTGGTTTACGAACTCCAAGGGAAAGCTGAGGATGCCATCCAGACCTATCAAAAACTCCTCCAAACCAATCCCAAAAATGCCTGGGCGACAAAGAGGTTGGGCGAGCTTTACGTAGGGAAGAACCAGTTAGATGAAGCCCTCACCCAGTTTCAAAAACTTGAGACAATCGAAGCAGATCCTCGCGAGACTAGGACAAAGATCGGTCTTATCTATTATGAGAAGGGCGACTTTGAGCGCGCGGCGACTGAATTTAACCTTGTCCTGGGTAACGATCCTGAAAATGATCGGGTCCGCTATTATCTCGGAGCGACATATTCCGAGATGGGAGCCTATGACAAGGCCCAGGAGGAGTTCTCCCGTATCCCGGAAAAAAGCGAATACTTTGCCGATGCCCGGATCCAGCTTAGCTATCTCTTTGAACGGAGCAACGATATACCCAAGGCCATACAAGCGGTTCAAGCAGCCTTGGAAAAGAGGAAGGACCAGAAGGAGCTCCTTGGTCTCTTGGCCTCCCTGTACCGCAAGGCCAAAGATTACCCTAAGGCGATCGAGGTCATGGAGAAAGTGGTGACTTTGGATCCGCAGAGCGATCAGGCCCATTTTCAACTAGGGGCGCTTTACGATGAAAACAAGAACAAGGACAAAACCATTGAGCACATGAAAAGGGCCGTTGAACTGAACCCGAAGAATGCGGCCGCCCTGAACTATCTTGGTTATACCTGGGCCGAGATGGGAGTCCGTCTGGACGAGGCTGAGGATCTGATTCTCAGGGCCCTGAAGATCGAGCCCAACGACGGATTCTATATCGATAGCCTGGG
>JAHFAO010000225.1:0-3511 GCA_023250515.1 Deltaproteobacteria bacterium
GACTCTTCCTTGGGACCTTCTCTTCACTTTTACGCCCTATCCCGATGAAGCCGAACACCTCTGGCGTGGGCATCTCGAACCAAACCTGCCGGGATTCAGGCCCGAAATAGCCGATCGCCTTCGCCCCCTTTTGGAGGAGGTCTATGGGACATGCGACGAGTTTCTGGGTCTCTTAATGAGGCTGCGTCCCCCAAATACAGTCATCGCCCTGGTCTCAGATCATGGGATGGAAGGGGTGAGCAAAGCGGTCAAGATCAATGCGGCGTTGCACCGGACAGGCCTGCTAGTGCTGGATGAGCAGGGCCGAGTGGATCTCACTAAGACCAAAGCATTCTACCCTGCCATGAACAACGCCTACATCCTCATCAACACAAAGGATCGCAAGGGAGGGATTGTCAGGGCAGAGGAACGGGCAGAGGTGGTCGCTCAGATTCGCCGCGTGCTTGGAGAAGTGCACGACGTCGGCCGCCAGATTGTGACCGGCATCTTCGACGCTCACACTGAAGGCGAAGCCATGGGGATCGGTGGGGAAACGGGAGGTGACATTTACCTTGACCTTCTTCCCGGATATGACTTTGATGCTCGACCTAACTCGAAGGATCTAATCGTGCGCCGTGAACCCTACGGCACGCATGGGTTTAACCCCACACGAATGTCGATGCGGACGATCATGGTACTGAACGGACCGGGCGTGTCCGAGGGTCAAAGGCTTAAAGCGGCACGCACCATAGATTTCGCGCCCACGCTCGCCAAGCTATTGGGGATTGAGCCGCCTCGCGATGCAACCGGGGGGGTGTTGATCGAAGCGCTGTCCCGCTAGCCGCCCGCGAAGGCTTGAGGCATGAGAAGGATAAGAGGATTCGATTGAGATCAGGGGATGAAGAAGTCGATAAACTCATTGACCGGAGTCGATTGCAGACGGTCCAGATCTAAGCACAGGTTCATGATCGTCTTACACCGCTCCGGCGGGAAACGTGAGGCTAAATTGGCTGCAAATTTTTTTATCAGTAAGGGAATTCCTTCGGCGCGTCTTCGGTGGTGGCCGATCGGATATTCGATGGCGATCTTCTCTGTAGATAAGCCGTCCTTGAATCGGATCTGGAGGGCGTTCGCAATGGAACGTTTATCAGGATCAAGGTAATCCTTGCTGTATTGAGGATCCTCCGTGACCACCATTTTCTCTCGCAGGGCATCGATTCGAGGATCAGCGGCTATGGCGTTCTCATAATGGTCGGCGGTTAGTTCGCCAAAGATCAGACCAACGGCGACCATGTACTGGAGGCAATGGTCTCTGTCCGCCGGATTATATAACGGTCCTGTCTTGTCTATAATCCGAATAGCCGCTTCCTGTGTCGTGATCGTAATCTGCTCAATCTGGTCGAGGCGGCCCTTGATACGGTCATGGAACTTGAATGCGCATTCAACCGCTGTCTGAGCATGAAATTCCGCGGGGAAAGAGATTTTGAAAAGGACATTCTCCATGACATAGGAACCGAAGGGTCGGGCCAATGAGAACGATTTTCCCTGGAACAGAACGTCATAAAAGCCCCAGGTCTTAGCGGACAGGGCGGAAGGATAACCCATTTCACCCTTCATGGTCATGAAGGCAAGACGCACCCCCCGGCTGGTTGCATCCCCCGCCGCCCAGGATTTGCGTGAGCCCGTATTGGGTGCATGACGGTAGACACGCAAACTGCCGCCATCGGTCCAGGCGTTGGAGACGGCATTTATGATTTGTTCTTTGGCGCCGCCTAGCATGACTGTGACCACGGCACTGGTGGCTACTCTCACCAAGATGACATGGTCAAGGCCGACCCGGTTGAAGCTATTCTCCAAGGCCAACAGTCCTTGGATCTCATGCGCCTTGATCATAGCGGTGAGGACGTCCCGAATCGTAAAGATGGAGTCGGGGCCAAGGATGCGGGCTCGGCTGACATAATCTGCGACGGCCAGGATACCGCCTAGATTGTCGGATGGATGGCCCCATTCGGCGGCCAGCCAAGTGTCATTGAAGTCTAGCCATCGGATCATGCAGCCGATGTTGAAGGCGGCATGAACAGGGTCCAGTTCCCAGTTGGTGCCTGGCACGCGGGCTCCGTTTGGCGCCACGGCGCCCGTCACAATCGGGCCCAGCAGTTTGGTGCATTCGGGATATCGCAAGGAGAGCAAACCACAGCCGAGGGTGTCCATGAAACAATACCGCGCGGTGTCATAGGCCTCATGGCTCTCCACAGCATAGTCCACCACATAGTCGGCGATGTCGACTAGGAGCCGATCCGGCGCGGGCCGGACGTTGGAGATGGACGTGCTCATGGTTATAGGATCAGGCAGTTCGTCTGGCGATCGGCACAAATGGCCTGGGCTCCGGCCCGACATACTCGGCCGAGGGTCGAATCAATCGGTTGTCACCACGCTGCTCAATGATGTGGGCAGCCCACCCTGTGATGCGTGACATAACAAACAAGGGAGTAAACATCGGCGTCGGAATCCCGCAAAGATGATAGGCCGTTGCGCTGTAGAAATCCAAATTGGGGAAGAGCTTCTTCTCCCGCCACATCACCTGTTCGATCCGTTCCGAAACAGGGTAAAGCCGATTATCTCCCGCAGCCTCAGCAAGCTTCTTCGACCATTTCTTAATGACGTCCGAGCGCGGATCAGAAATCTTGTACACCCGGTGGCCGAAGCCCATGACTAATTTTTTGGCTGTTAGCAACTGGATAATGCCTTTCTCCGCTTCGTCAGGCGTAGAAAATTGCTCGATCAGTTCCATGGCGGCTTCATTGGCGCCCCCGTGCAGGGGTCCTCGAAGCGCGCCGATAGCTCCAGTCACGGCGGAATAAAAATCAGGCAAGGTCGAGATAATGGTCCGCGCGGTAAAGGTCGACGCGTTGAATTCGTGCTCCGCATATAAAATCAAGGAGACGTCAAGAGCCCGACGATGTAACTCGTTGGGCTCTTTCCCGTGGAGCAGGCGCAGAAAGTGACCGGCCGTGGTTTCGTCTTCTGTGACCGTTTCAATGCCTGTGCCCTTGATGTGGAAATGATGCCAGTAGAGCAGAATGGAACCAAAACAAGCAACCAGCCGATTGGCGATGGCGATCTGATCACGGGTCTTGCCTTCAGGTTCAAGGGAGCCTAAGGCCGAGCAGCCTGTCCGCATCACGTCCATCGGATGAGCATCCCCTGGCACCTGCTCAAGAATAGTCTTAAGTCCCTTCGGGAGACCTCGCAAGCCACGAAGCTGTTCTTTGTAATTACTAAGTTCTTTTTGACTCGGTAAGCGGCCGTAGATCAGCAAGTAGGCAACTTCTTCGAAGCTGCTATGTTCGGCCAGATCAGAGATGGAGTAGCCGCGATAGGTTAGCCCCATGCCTTCTTTCCCGACCGTAGCAATAGCCGTATGGCCCGCTATAACACCAGCCAGACCGGCTGATTTATCCTTTGTCATCCATTCCCTCCTTCTTTGTAGCTCTTGTAGTTTGCGCTCGTAAGTCTGGATTTGCAAGGAACT
>JAHFAO010000225.1:3611-4879 GCA_023250515.1 Deltaproteobacteria bacterium
GCACTTTACAAATTCGGATTAACCACAAGTCTTCCCTTTAGCTTTCCTTCGAGTATAAGATTTATTTTTGGATCCAGCTCTTCCAACGAGCATTCTGAGAGTAAGGCATCCAGGTTATTCAGTTTCCATTCCTGGGAAATCTTCTTCCAGACTAGCAACCGGAGATCCATCGGGCATTCAACGGAATCAATTCCTAAAAGGCTCACTCCCCTCAAGATAAAGGGGAATACAGTGAGGGTAAGTTCAGAGGAGGCGACCATCCCACAGCAAGTAACGACTCCCCCGTATATGGTAGACTTGATAGCCGTCGCGAGGATATTACCGCCAACGGTATCTACCACCCCCGCCCACCGCCCCTTCAAAATGGGCCTGCCCGATGTATCGTTTACGGCGTCTCTGGCAACGACTTCCTTAGCCCCCAGACCAATGAGAAAATCCTTCTCACCCAACTTCCCTGTTGCCGCAACGACTTGATAGCCGGCTTTGGCTAGAATCCCCACTGCAAGACTCCCCACTCCGCCCGTGGCGCCTGTAACCAATACCTCTCCCTGAGCAGGTCTTACACCAGCCTCCTGCATCTTTATTATGGAAAGGGCGGCAGTCAATCCCGCCGTTCCATAAACCATGCTTTCCTTTAAGGTTAGATTCCCAGGAAGCTTTACCGCCCACGAGGCTGGAACACGAATGTACTTTCCATAACCGCCCGGCGTGTTAGCCCCTAGATCAAACCCAGTCACAATAACCTGATCACCAGACGAAAACGATGGGCTCATACTCTCCACCACTTTCCCGGCCGCATCAATTCCCGGAGTGTGGGGATAACTTTTGGTTACCCCTCTGTGACCTGTCGCTGAAAGGGCATCTTTGTAGTTCAACGAGGAGTAACTCACCTCAATTAACAAATCACCATGGGGCAAATCATTAAAGCTCTTTTGGGCGATTTCTCTTATGAATTTCTTGTCGTGCGTCTCGCGAACTATGAGGGCTCTAAAATTTTGTGGCATAGGCATCGTACAACTCCTGTTGTATTAGATCGATACAGAAAGATAGTTAACCTCCCTATCCCTAGTTACTGTGCGTTGCGTGGGGATGGTCTCATACAGGACAGAATGAAACTTAATAGCTCTTACCCCAAGGTCGAGTAAATGTCCATCTCAGACTAGAAGCGGGCACGGGAGCGGATAAGCCGGACGGCGGAAGTAGCCTGCTTGCCGAACCTTTGTTACAATAATCTTATGAATCGGTCGCGCCGTGGAAAGGACGATTCC
>JAHFAO010000226.1 GCA_023250515.1 Deltaproteobacteria bacterium
GCGTGTGGCCTTACCGGAGGCGTCCCGGCGCTGTTGCCAAGGCCAAAAGAATGTCGGATCGGGGTTAGTCACCGCCGCGTTGAATCCAAATCCTGGAATAGTGGTTCACTCATAGGGAAAGCGATGTCACTCTTTCTTAACCATTTTGAGCGATGCGGAGTTGATGCAGTAGCGCAGGTTCGTCGGCCTGGGACCGTCGTTGAAGACATGGCCCAGGTGAGCGTCACACCTGCTGCACAAGGCCTCTACTCTCTGCATGAACAGGCTGTTGTCTTCCTCGGTCTTCACGTTCTCTGCTGCGATGGGAGCCCAGAAACTGGGCCAACCCGTGCCAGAATCGAACTTCGTGTCTGAGCTGAACAAGTCGTTGCCGCAACACACGCACTGGTAAATCCCCTTTTCTTTGCAATCCCAGTAGGCTCCAGTAAAGGCCCTTTCCGTCCCCTTTTGTCGACAGACATAGAACTGCTCAGGGGTAAGCTGCCGCTTCCATTCATCGTCGGTTTTATGCATCTTGTCTGCCACTTTTTGCTCCTCCCTCACCGGATCATATTAACAAATTGAAGAGGGATCGGAAACTTCGCCTCTCTTATCATCTGGACGACCGTTTGCAGATCATCGATTTTTTTCCCCGTAACGCGCACTTGATTGTCTTGAATGGCGGCTTGAACTTTAATATTTAACCCCTTGATCAATTTGATAATTGTGCGCGCGTTATCGGCATCTACCCCTTCCTTGATGGCGAACTCCCTTTGGACCATTCCATGGGAGGCCATCTGAATCTCCTTGGCATCCAGGCACTTGACATCTATTTTTCGTCTGACGAGATTCTCGATCAACGCCTCTTGGATGGATCTCATCTTCATATCATCTTCCGTCACCACATGGATTTTCTTTTCTTTTTTATCCAGGGTGATTTCCGTTTTGGATTGGCGAAAATCGAAACGCGTGAGAATCACTTTCCTTGTCATATTGACTGCGTTATCGACCTCCTGCAGATCCACGCGGCTAACGATATCAAACGATGCCATCAAAAATCCTCTCTTCTCCTGATCCTCGGTCAACTATTTAGCTATCCTATCTCCTTTTTGTCAAATCGATGATTTCGCGCTGTTTGCATGCAAAATCAAGGACCACCATGACCATGTCAGGCAACTAAGTAGAGACCAACAGACACAACGCTGTCATGGGCAGTGCCGTGAGGATGGATTTAATGTGGACTTTCCGCGCCTGGCGCCGGAGTTGCACCTCCACAGCCGAATCCGCGATTCTCTCCTCTCCACTGTCTAGATTGCGCGCCCCTCGCGTTGCCAGGACCACTCAAGTCTTCTCTTGCGCCTGGAATAGACCCAGCGCTCCCATCCAGAACGGGAAGAAAAGGAAAACCCGCCACCAGCGATCCACACCAACAGAAATCAATGCCGCGGCGAGACCGATGCCAACTACTAACATTAGCGATCCCATAAAAAGCCGCTTTCGACTCTCTCTGGGACCAATGTTCACCACAGTTAAAGGGCTGATCCCTTTCTGCTGAATTTTTGCGCTACTGCCTCGGCCCACACCAGCAGGTGCTCGTCTGCCATGAAGGGAGCGACAAGTTGCAGTCCCATTGGCAGGCCGTTAGGCGCCAACCCTGCGGGCAGGGTAATAGTAGGCAAGCCCGCGTGCGTCCAAGGCAAATTCATGGCCGGGTCGCCAGTAGAGCTGATCCCCTCCGGAGCCGGACCTGGGGCAGCGGGGCTAACCCACAAGTCAACACCGGCATCTGCCATGAGCGCTTCTAACTGAGCGCGCAGCTTGCCGCGGCCGGCTCGACCTTCGGCTAATTCCTCAGCGGTGACCTTCTGCCCCTCGCGAATCATGGCTGCGGTCTGGGGTCGATAGAGCGGCTCACTTTGCGGAAACCACTGGGCATGAACCTGTGCCATCTCAGCGGCGATCATCTTCCGATGGCGCTGGGCGATCAATGCAATATCGCCAAGCGCCGCCACACGCCGCACGGAGTAACCATTTTCTTGGAGGTGCTTAAGTTGTCCTTCAAAAGCTGCCAGCGCCTCAGGCGAAGCCTGCTTGAGATAAGGACCCTCAGGAACACCAAGCACTGGCGACCTGCGCAGCCGGGAATCGTCACCAGATAACCGCCAATCGCGGCAGAGAAGCGAGGCTGCGAGCTTCATACCGGCCACATCTTGCGTAAAAAGACCGACATGATCGACTGACTCGGAGAAAAAAATGAGTCCCGCGGCCGGGATGCGGCCATAGCTCGGCTTAAAGCCGGCGATCCCACAATAGGCGGCCGGACGAATCACGGAACCGATCGTCTGCGTGCCCAGTGCCAGAGGGCAAAGCCCCGCAGCAACGGCTGCCGCGGAGCCGCTGCTAGATCCTCCGGGGGTATGATCGAGATTGTGAGGGTTACGCGTCGGGCCCGGCTCGCGATAAGCAAACTCGGTGGTAACTGTTTTACCCAGGATCAGCGCGCCAGCAGCGCGAAGTGCCGAGACGCAGGCCGCTTCAGGACCGGCAAACAGTTCTGGCGGAAGCTGCGATCCAGCCCTGGTATGGAAACCACCAACACGAAAGATATCTTTGACACCAACTGGGACCCCATAAAGTAGCGGGCGGCTAGCCGGGTTAGGGAAGCGTGCCTTTAAGGCAACCGCCTCCTTCATCAACCGAGCCCTTCGATCCGGCTCTGGCAGAAACGCCTGAAGTTGATGGTCCAAGGCATCGAGCCGACCACAGATCTCATCGATATAGGCAGGCAAATCAGGCTGGTCGCCGCGAAGAGAAGCAGCGGTATTAGCAAGCGGGGCAGGAGAAATCAATGCACTCATAATTGCTCGACGGAATAACCCTTCTCTTTCAGTAATTCGATAACTCCTTCATTCCCTACTAAATGTCCGGCGCCTACAACCACCATATAACTCTCACCTTGGGCTAAGAAATTTTCAATTTTGTCCAACCAGTTTTTATTTCTATCAGAAACGAGTCTCCGGTAAACTTCGGGGTACTGCCGGAAGCTTTCCAACAATATGGTTTCTAATGCTTTCACATCCCCTGAAGCCCACGAGCTTACTATCCTATTAACTTCCTTTTCCATCACGTCCAAATCCCTCATAGTTTGGAGCAGCATCAATTCCTGCAGGTCCGGCGACATCTGGTCAAACAGATCTATTTGATATTCAAATGTCTCAAGACTAAGTATCTCCTTCTTAACTTTCTTCGCCTTCCCGGAAACGTATCTATCTACGCCGTAGATCGGATTATAACCAAGCTTTTGCAATTTTATCGCCGCGATCGTCAAAGCAGCGAACCAAGGTTCAAACTTATTGAGTATCTCAATATCTAATCCCAGCTCTCTCGCCCGTTTTCCAGCCAACGTGTAGGCTTCTTCAGATATACTCTTCTGTAGCGTTTGACCGCTATCATACATACCCTTAAGCATCATCTGCTGTGTCTTCCCCAGATCCAGGCCCTCGACATCTATTTCGAGCACTAGTTTCTTTGCATCATTAAAAGCACCCTCTATGGCTTTATTTAATGGGTAGTTTTCCTTTTTCAAAAAGTGAACGGATCCCAAGATGTAAACGGTATTGTTCTTTGATTGAACTTTCCAAAGGAAGCTCTTTGAGTCCGCTCTTTGACTTTCTTGAGCGACGAGAAGAGAACTCGCCAAAAAAATAGACCAGATAATAAATGCCGCTACGATTCTTTGCAGCTTCTTCGTTGACATAGCATTTGTCCTCTCTTGAATTTTAATTACTTGGTTGATCCCTTTTTTCTTCGACCTCTCACCGCCATTCTTTACTAAACAACACCTTCTCCATGTCCATGAAGCGGTGAGCCCATCGAGACCGAAGCCACGACTCGTCGAGCGGCACGACAAGATCCTCTCCTCTCGTTTCCAGATCCAGCCTGTCCGTGGCGCCCCAAGCGACTAGAAGTAACTCGGCCTTCGAAAGCCGTACTTTTTCACCCTGCTCGTCCTTAAAACGTAGACGCAGCTCTGTCTCCTCGGCGCTGCCAACTAACAGGAATGTTATGAAAGAAAATAAAAGAGTCCACTGGAACGATCGATTAGGTCGTATCATGGTACTTCGAATATTATACAGACCAAGCGGCTACACAGGAAGAGATACTTGCAGGCAATAGATTGAGATCCATCCTTTAGTCGGAGAGGGTAGGGAAACCTGACCTTGAACTGATCAATGGATTAATTGAGAAAAAGGCGTGTGAATGTTTCTATTCCGAGGCCGATAAGGATCAAGGTTAGACCTTTTATGAAAGCTCTAAGTGCAGGGCTTTCTCGCCCTGGAGGTATCCCCGCTATTTCCGGCTTGTTCTTCTCCTGATTCAGGAGGTTGACGGAGATTTTCATCCAGATCGCGCCAATGATGCCGATAATGAAGCCAGCAAGTTCAAGTGTCATTGTCTCCCCTCCCTCTAGTCCTTCACTGTTGTCTCTCTGGACAATTGGGCCAGTTCGTGGGCGTGTTGTTCCCAATTCTTGCCGTCAAACTGCTTGACTATAATTTTGGCAATCGTTGTAGGTTCTAAGCACCTTACGTTCACGCTGTAACCGTCTGGGTTCGACCTTGGGATATAAAATGACTTCACGCCACATACATTACAGAAGAGATGCTTGGCGATCCTGGTATTGAACGTATAAGTCGACAGGTTCTCTGAACCTTGAATCAGCTTAAACCTCGACTTCGGAACGATGAGATGTAAGAACCCGGCCTTACTACAAATCGAGCAGTTACACTCAACCGCTTCGATCTCATCAGGGGCCTCAATCTCGAACCTAACCCTTCCGCAATGGCAGCCTCCAACATGCCTTACCATGAAATCTCCAATGCCCGACGCAACTAA
>JAHFAO010000227.1 GCA_023250515.1 Deltaproteobacteria bacterium
CCTAGCCGTGTTTTTGCTATGAAAAGGATTGTTTTTGCTTTTTTGTTTTTCCTCCTATGGAGTTCTGAGCTCCATGCCCAGGCTCCCTTCTATCAGGGTAAGACCATCAGGATCGTGGTCGGTTTCGCCCCAGGAGGGGCCGTTGACCTCTGGGCGCGCGTTGTTGCCCGCTACTGGCCCAAGTATATCCCTGGAAACCCCGACATCATTGTTCAGAATATGCCGGGCGGGGGCACCATGATTGCGGCAAACTATGTTTATGGCGTCGCCAAGCCTGATGGTTTGACTGTCGGGGCAATTGCCCCGGCCCTGTATTTCGACCAGCTTATCGGGCGCAAAGAAGTTCAGTTCGATTGGACAAAGTTTACCTGGATCGGCTCCCCCGAGCAGATCGATGAGTTGCTTTTTATCCGCGCCGATGCCCCCTACAAGACCCTGGAGGATATCCGCAGGGCCGCCGAGCCGCCGAGGTGCGCAGCCACCGGGCCTGCCTCTGCCACCTATTATTTTCCCAAACTTCTGGAGGAGGTGTTTGGGCTCAAGTTTAATATCGTGACCGGATACCCCGGAGGCGCAGAGGCCGACCTGGCGATTCAGAGAGGGGAGATGCAATGCCGTGGTGCGTCTGCGAGTTCCTTTTTTGGTCGGGAACCTGGCCGCACTTGGGCCAAGACTGGATTCGTCAGAGTGCTCGTTCAAGCGGGGTCAAGACGTGACGCAAGAGCCCCCGATGCTCCAACGATCTGGGAGCTGATGGAAAAGGAGAAGACACCCGAGGCGAGCCGAGGCCTGGCCAAAATAGTGCTCGCGGCTGGCGTTTTCGGTCGTCCGATGGTGGGTGCTCCTGGTGTTCCTGCGGACCGAGTCAGAATTCTGCGCGATTCCTTTATGAAAACCATGGATGACGCTGAGTTTGTGGCCGAGGCCAAAAAAAGAGATTGGGAGCTGAATCCCGTCAGCGGTGAGAGACTGGAGGCCCTGGCAAAGGAAGTGATTGTCCAGCCCCCAGAGGTTATCGAAAGGATGAGGAGGATATTCGCAAAGTGAAGTAGTTTGTTCCCCTTGACGGCAGTCTAAGATTTCAGCTAATTCCTTGCACGAGCACGAGCCACGAACACGGCTCTTGTGCACCCCGCCCGGACTATTCGGCAGCAGCAACCGGCGCGGCTGCATAGAATATGTAGGGTGAAGAGATTTCCCTTGACCGCCTTTCGCGGTTTGTCTAGCTTAGGGTGGCATCGTGGGGAGTAGGGGATGGTCAGAAAGGTTTTGGTCCTTACAGGTTTTCTCGTTGTCGTGATGGGAGGGATGATGGCAGAGGCGCAAGAAAAAAAAGGTTCACTCTATGCGACCATTAAGACCACGATGGGGGACGTGGTGCTTCTTCTCTTTGAGGACAAGGCGCCAAAGACTGTCGGGAACTTTGTCGGGCTAGCCACCGGGGCCAAGGAGTGGACCGATCCCAAGACCGGACAGCGGGTGAAGCGTCCCCTGTACAACGGGACCATCTTCCACCGGGTGATCCCCGACTTCATGATCCAAGGGGGCGACCCCTTGGGGACCGGGACCGGCGGGCCCGGCTATCGCTTCGAGGATGAATTCCATCCCGATCTGAGACATTCCAAGGCGGGGATCGTTTCCATGGCGAATGCCGGACCGAATACCAACGGCAGCCAATTCTTCATCACCCACCGGGCGACCCCCTGGCTCGATGGGAAACACACCGTCTTCGGGGAGGTGGTCAAGGGCCCGGAGGTGGTCAACGCCATCGTCAGTGTTCCGCGGGACCCTCGGGATCGACCCCTCAAAGATGTAGTCCTCCTTGAGGTGTTCATCTCTCGTGGCAGCTACTAACCCCGATCCGACATCAACTGCCCCAAGAAATCGTGCTGAGGAGCATTGTGTCGCGACGAAGTGCTGTTAGTACCATAAATCAACATATCACCTTTAGTGTGATTACGAACCTGCGATCAAATATCTCGGCGACTCATGCAACATGCAGTTCAGGATTGCGTAGACCTTGATTATATTTTGACCTTTCCATTATTGAAGAGCTAAAGTCTGAAGCACGATAGCCTCTCTCACTTCGGCTGCACCAATCCCTCTTTCCTAGCTATTCCAATGGCGGTGTTCTTGTCTCTCTCGATCATGGACTGAAACTCAGCCGGCGGGAGATACTGAACGACTCCTCCTGTCTTTTCGATCCTGGAGCTAAATTCCTTGGATTTGATCACCTTCTCAGCCACGGCCACAAGAGTATCGATGATAGGCTTCGGCGTGCCTGCAGCTACGAAGCAGCCGGCCCAGCTATCCAGGAAATCTCCCTTGATGCCCTGCTCAGAAGACGAAGGGACCGTGGGAAGCGCCTTCATCCTGTTGCGGCCCATGAGCGCCAAGGTCCTCATCTTGCCCGCGTTTTCATGGGGAAGAGTAGCAATGGCGGTGCCGACGACAAAATCCAGGTGCCCGCCCAAGAGAGCCGGAACGTACTCTCCGCCTCCTTTGTAAGGCACATGTTTGATCTTGATTCCGGTGCTTTGGGAAAAGATCACGGCATTAAAGTGACCGCCAACCCCTGTTCCCGCCGTGCCATAGGACAATTTGCCTGGGCTCTTTTTGGCGGCCTCGATCAGGTCATGAATGGTCTTGTAGGGCGACTCTGCCCGCACCGTGAGTCCGTCCGGCGCGGAGGTGATGAAGGCCACAGGGTAGAAATCCTTGTTGGCGTCATAAGCGACATCTTTAAGAGTGACCGGCGCCAAAACCATTCCCCCCAACGTATTGACCAGAAGATTGTATCCGTCCTTGGGGGACCTAAGCATGCTGGTGGCGGCAAGACTGCCAGTCGCGCCGCCTTTATTGATGGGGGCGATTGGAACATTGAGTAGCTTCGACATCTCTTCGGCGAATATCCTTCCCGTGACGTCGGCGAAGCCACCTGCGGGAAAAGCGACGACCATTTCAATCGGCCGAGAAGGATACTTTTCCTGCGACCAGGCCGAAGGAATCGACGCATAAAAAGAGATCCCCAAGACCAAACCTAATGCGAGCAAAATCCTTTTGTGTAGCAGAGCCATTTTTTTCCCTCCTTTTCGAATCAGAAACCAAAGATCCCTTTGGGAAGCCTAATCCGTAACCAAAGCTCAAAAATCGCAAAACTCCCCAGCGCCACAGCGCTCGCAACCCCGAGGACGCGAGGCCATTTTTTCCCTTCGCTTATCCCCAGGAGAAAGCTCAAGAGGACAAAAGTGGTAAAGACAAATCCGAGCTTTTCTAGAAAAAGGGCGTAAAGGACAAGGGACGCCAGAACCAGAGAAATCTTTACCCAGTTTGTTCCTTTGATCTCCTGAGCCTCTGCAGTGGCCTCTCGGAGAGAGTCGGTAAAAAGCATGAGCGACAAAAGTACCAGGATCAATCCGGACCAAAAAAAGATGAAACCAGAGCCTGGGTCAGTAACGTTGCCTAAGCCAAGTCGGCTCGCTCCATAGCATACTAGTAGGCCCAGGGCAAACCAGAAAAGACCGGTCCAAGTGTCGAGTGCTATCCTAGTCCTCTTCACTGAGTCCGCGCCCCAATCTTATCTTGCTGAATAGCGGAATACCAAGGACAAAGATGGCGAACAAAATAAAAGCAGCCGATATGGGCCGTTCAAGGAAAATCAAGAAGCTCCCGTCTGATAGGATGAGCGAGCGCCTCAAGGCCGTCTCGAGCATGGGGCCTAAAACGAAAGCCAGGACCAGGGGAGCAGGCTCGAAATCAAATTTTTTCATCAAGAGGCCAAGAAGGCTAAAAAGGACCGCAACGTAGATATCCGCGGTGCTGTTGTTGAGACTATACGCGCCGATCAGGGAAAACAAGATGATGAAGGATGAAAGGTAGGAATAGGGGATCTTCAGGATACTCACCCATACAGGAATAAGCGGAAGGTTAAGAATCAAAAGCAAGATATTTCCGATGTACATGCTCGCGATGACACCCCAAAAAAGATCCGGGGAGTTTTTGATCAGCAAAGGTCCGGGAGTCAAGCCATAGATCATGAGGGCTCCTAGCAGAATCGCTGTCATGGCGTTGGAAGGGATGCCGAGGCTCAAAAGCGGGATGAAGGTTCCTCCTACAGCGGCGTTGTTGCAGGCCTCAGGTGAAGCCACCCCCTCGATCTCGCCAGTGCCGAAGCGCTCCGGGTGGGCTGAGAGTCTCTTTTCCAAGCCGTAGCTCAAAAATTGGGGAACAATCGCTCCGACACCAGGCACAAGGCCCAGGAAAAATCCCAATAAGGATCCTCGCGCTATCGGACCCATGGATCGCCTCCAGTCTTCCCGGTCGGGAAAGAGTCCCTTGATTTTCCCAGCAAAGACTTCAGCCTTGGTCAGCACTCCAAGGTTCTCCAGGACTTCGGCTATGCCGAAAAGGCCCATGACCACGGGTGCTAGGCCAATGCCGTCGGTGAGTTCGAGCATTCCAAAAGTAAAGCGGGGTGTTGCCGTGATTGGATCTAAGCCAACGCATCCCAGAATAATGCCAAAAACAGTCATCATAAGAGCCTTGGCCACAGACTTTCTGGCAAGGTAGGCGACCACGGTCATTCCCATGATCATAAGGGCGAAGTACTCCGGCGGGCCAAATTTGAGAGCGAATTCGGCCAACGTGGGCGCGAGAACGACAAGACCCACGATGCTGAACGTGCCGGCGATGAAGGAGCCGAAGGCGGAGATTCCAAGGGCCGGACCTGCGCGGCCTTTACGGGCCATCTGATAGCCATCCAGGCAGGTGACGACAGAAGAGGCTTCTCCGGGGATGTTCAGTAAGATCGAAGTTGTGGAGCCTCCATACATGGCTCCGTAGCAGATGCCGGAGAGCAT
>JAHFAO010000228.1 GCA_023250515.1 Deltaproteobacteria bacterium
AAAGCAAGGAGACGCTGTCTCCGTAAGGGTTATAGGTCTCCATGGTCTCGGTGACGCCGATGGAAACACGCGTCTGCGCATGAACCAACGGGATCGTGCTCCCTATCAGCCACACGATGGCTCCCACCAAAAGAATCTTGGCGATTCGGCACTTCATCGTAACCTCCTATCTATTGGTTCGCGCTTTGAAATGCGCGATAGCCGATAGATGACTTTTATTCCCCTTGTCTATTTTCTGTCAAGCCCCGCCATCTTACTGGAATCCTTCCTGCTCTTTTCACCAGGCGCGGGACAAGATATAAAGAGGCGAGGTTGCTGCCGGATAGATCTGGAAGGGGAATCTTCTCATTCGCATCTTCCGCTCGCTGCTACACAGGGACTACGCCCTTTTTTGGTCTTGCGATCTTCTCGCCTCCATGGGCCATTTCATCCAGGAGGTCGCGCTCTATTGGATCGCATACGAGATCAGCGGCTCGGCACTGGCCCTCGGAATTTTGGGTCTGTGCGAGGCATCTCCTCGCCTCGTTTTCGGCGTCTTAGGGGGAGTCCTGGTCGATCGTTACGACCGTCGGCGTTTGCTGATTCTTATCCAATTTTCCTCGGCGATCCCGATCTTTGTCTTTGTGGCTCTCTACCTCACGGGTGTTCTAGAATTCTGGCATATCCTTGTTTTGGAGATCGTTTCAGGTGTGGTCCGGAGTGCCAATCCCTCGGCTTCTCAATCGCTTCTCCGTGATCTCGTTCCGGTTGATGAACTCCTAAATGCGGTTGCCCTCTTCACGATCGGTTTTAATTTCGCCCGGGTTATCGGGCCTTCTGTCGGCGGGATCCTGATCCTCTGGATTGGTGTAGGAGGCTGTTTCCTGCTCTATGGAGTCAGCCTGGTTCTCTCTGGCTTGGGGATGTTATTCATTCGCCTGTCGCAGAAGGAATCCGATAAAAGAGAGCAAAATCTACTGCGTGAGGTTAAAGAGGGCTTCCAGTATATTTGGCACGCGCCGGTGATCCTGGGCAGCATCGTGGCCGCGTACACACTTAGCGTCTTCGTCGGTACCTACCAGCGTTTCCTTCCGGTCTTTGCCAAAGAGGTCCTTAACGTGGGACCTAAAGGGCTAGGAATCCTGATGGCTGCCCCGGGGCTGGGCGCTATCGTCTCCTTGATGTTCCTGGCGACCGCAGGAGCGAAGTGGAAGAAGGTGACCCTGCTTTGGGTAACGACAACGTTCACCCCGTTGTTTCTCATCCTTTTTTGTTGGTCGCGTTCTCTTTTCTTATCTGTTAGCCTTTTGGCGCTGGTTGGAGCGGGACAGATAGCGTTTCGCACCATCAGCCGGGTGATCATTCAAATCGAGGTGCCTCACGGTCTTCTCGGCAGGGTGATGAGCGTCTTCGTCATGGACCAAGGGGTGCGCTCGGTAGGTTCTTTAGTCATAGGTATCTTCGCTACCCTTTTTGGCGCCGCCCTAGGGCTGGCGCTAACCTCGGTCGTTTCCTTAACCCTTACCTCTCTCCTTTTTTACCGGCTTCTCGGATCAAGCCGAAAAGATCTATCGCCCTCCGATCCTTAAGGCCTGAGACAAAGCACTTTTACCGTACTTTTCTCGAAAGTTGACGAAGGTTCATTCTCTGATCATAGAACTTCCTTAACCAGTCCGTGAGTTCCGCTGCGGGAAGAGGCTTGCTTATGTAATAGCCCTGTGCTCCGTCACAATTGAGGGCGACCAACATTCTCTTTGTTTCTTGATTCTCCACACCTTCAGCGACTACCTTGAGTCCCAGATTGTGGCTCAGGTCTATAATCGAGCGGACAATCACTGCATCGTCTTTATCCGCTGCCATGTTCATCACAAAGGATTTGTCAATTTTGATCTCTTTAACCGGTAGTTTCTTGAGATAAGCCAGTGATGAATACCCGGTCCCGAAATCGTCGATGGAGAAGCGTAAGTTCATGTTGCTCATGCGCGTGAGATTTTCCATCGTGCGCTCCGGGTTTGCCATGATCGCGCTTTCAGTAATCTCCAGTTCCAGATGGGCCGGAGCCACCCCGCAGGTTGCGAGCAGCCCAGCGACCTGATCCGGGAATTCTTGAGCTTGCAAGTTCCACATCGAGAGGTTCACAGCCATTTTGATTTCCAGGCCTGGCTGATTCGAGGTATGGCATTGACGCAGCGCCTCGTGCAGGACCCATAGGGTGAGTGGCATGATCAAGCCCGTCTGTTCCGCCAGTGGAATGAATTGATCCGGGAGAATCGTCCCAAGCTGCGGATGTTGCCAGCGAACGAGCGCCTCCACGCCCGTGACGCCGCCAGTCCGGAGGTCTATCTTGGGCTGGTAGGAGAGGAACAATTGATCTTCAACTATGGCGCGGCGCAATTCCCCAATAAGCACAAGACGGCGAGGGCTGCTTTCGTCCTCTTTGGCAGAGTAGATGGCGTACCTGCTGCGAGTGTTTTTGGCCGAGGATAATGCTACATTGGCCCGCTGGATGAGTGCGTCGGCATTCGTAGCGTGTTCAGGGAAAAACGCAATACCGATGCTCGCCTGTACCTCCAGCTTGAGCGCTCCCAGCATAAAAGGTTGTTCCAGTGCTTTGAGGATACTGCGCACGACCGGAGTGACATCCTCGGGTCCGCCCACAGACGGGAGCAGCACGGCAAATTCAACCCCACGGAGGCGCACGATCATACCAGAATCTCCCAACAGATCCCGCACACGCAATCCCACCTGTCTTAAGAGGAGGTCGCCAATGTGGTATCCGAGGGTTTGGTTTATTTCCCTGAAGGGGATTAGGCCCATGATGAGCAGGGCAACGAGTTTATTTTCACGTTGTCCCACATCCATGGCCTCCTGCAACCGGGCGTAGAGGAAAGTGTGGCCGGGAAGATCAGTCAAGACCTGGTATCGAAGCTCAGGCTTTCTCTCTTGCATGCTTTCCTCGGGAGCATTACCAAATCGTACTGGGCTTTGGGTCGAGCGGATATAGGCTAAGTGGTAATAGGCGAAGCAAAAAGGATCGGATCTCTCGCATAGCAATCCCTCGGTTGGGGGAATCCCCATAGGTTCCCTAAAGCAAATAAGGTGCCAGACCTACGGCAAACAGCTAACCGACGGAATGCATTGTTTTTCCAAAGGATTTGCTATCCTTGGAGGTCGTGATTCATTGTGAGCAAGCAAAAGGGAGGCAGTTCTGTGACAAAACCGTTATAACAGGTGACAAGTCTGTCACTCTGCAACATGGGCTCAAAGGCTAACCCTAATTCGACTTCTAGATCCATCCCCCTCTTCCTGATATGGTCCCGAAGGTATTGAGATTGCGAGGATATTTGAGATCTCAAGGCTTTGGGGCTGTAAGGCTTGTATGGCAAAATGGCAACGCGCGAGTGAATATACAGTGCGGCGGTCGGCCCAAAAAAGACGGGATTCGATGGACGTGGCCTCCCAACAGTCTATTTTACATGGCTCTTTTTTTTCAAGATTGAGACAGCAAAGCAAATTCGATCTCTAAGGAAGCCTGGTTATCCACGCACCTCCTGTAAGATCGACTGCGCACTATCTTGCGGATGTTTTGAAAGTTACTCAACGGTATTCTACCACTTCGGCCAGTTTTAGCTGACTCACAGCGCATCGCGTCTTCGACGGCTGTTGGCGGAGAAGGGTGAGGAATGCCTGAGCGTTAACAGAAAGAGGCATGTCTCTAGAATAAACAATGTAGCTATCCACCTCCATTTTTAGATCTGCAATTTTAACGATTTTTAGATCCCCGCGTTTAAGGTCCGGTTCCAACATATCTCTGTGTAAAAATCCGACCCCGGTTCCTGCTTTGACTGCGGCTTTTATGGCCCATGAGGAATCGCAGTGGATAACAATATTGGGTGTTATTCCTCGCTCTTCCAGTCGCCTTAGTATCTCCTCTGATTGAAAATCTCCAGCTTGACCTCCTCTCTTCATAACGAGAGGCACCTGAGAAAGTTCCGACGTGGTCAACTTTTGCTTCTTGGCTAAAGAATGCTTGGCACAGGTAAATGCGGCCAGCTTTTCTTGCCGGCAACGCTCATAGTGAAGCGAGGGGACGAATGAGGGAGTGGTGATGACCGCGATTTCGATTTCGGATTTGAGGACCAGCTCTTCTACGGCGTGGCTTGGATCAGTCCTGATAACGATTGGAACCTCCGGGTGTGTCCTTCTGAAAACCGCAGAGAGCACCGGGAGGAGTGATACGGACGGGCTCTCACTTCCGCCAACGCGGAGAGTTTGGACTTTTTTGCCTTTGCTAAAAGCGTTCTTAATCCTTTCGATTTCCGCCAATACGGGGCCCGCGCTTCTTAGGAGGAGCTGTCCCTCCTCCGTGAGTTCAATCCCGCGAGCGGTGACGTTATAGAGGCCCACACCACACTCCTCGGATAAGAGCTTGAGCTGTCGAGAAACCGCCGGTTGGGTGATGTGGAGTTCCTCCGATGCCTTTGTAACATTAAGGTGTTTTGCAACAGCCATTAAAATCCTTAGCCGATGTAGAGTCATATATTCCCTCCCTTAAGCCCACCAAAGACTGAGCCTATTCTTGTGCACGCGACGAAATTGTTTGGCGGGAATCCTATTGGGCTTAAGCCGGGGGACAAGTTCCAGTTTTTTGAAATTCAATGGTGCCACTTCTGATTGAGGGCCATATATTGAGGGCCATATAAGAAAGTTTATGAATCCAATAGAAAATAAGCATTGGACATTGCTTTCAGGATCTGGTCAAAAGCGAGCTACCAGCAAAAGCTAATCCAATAGCTAACTAAATAAAGGGGGGGGGCTGCTTATGCACATTCAGTTCGCATCAA
>JAHFAO010000229.1 GCA_023250515.1 Deltaproteobacteria bacterium
GGGACTGGTTAATTGCGCATAGCCTGAGTGACCCCGAGCAGCTCAATCCACTTACAAGCAACGACGCTGGGGCTAGTTCGATTCTCGGATATATTTTACAGAGCCTTCTTGCGCGGGACCCGCGCACACTCGAGCTGAAGTCCCTGCTTGCAGAATCACGGCCCGTTATCTCGAACGACAAACTTACCTATACTTTCAAGATTCGGCGTGACGCGCACTTCCAGGACGGTCGTCGACTTGCCGGGGAAGATGTTCTATTCAGCATTAAGGCGATTAAATGCCCGCTAGTCAATGCTCCCTTTCTGCGTGTTTACTACGATTCTGTGGTTGACGCGCAGCTCCTCGATGAATACACGATCCGGTTTGTCACCAAGGAACCTTACTTTCTTAACGAGAGTGTGCTCGGAGGCATTGATGTCTTGCCGCGCCATTACTACGATCCGGAGAACCTCCTTAAGGGCGTGAGTGTGAAGGAGCTTAGCCATGAGGCTTCCCGCCTACCTGACAACGTAAAGCGCTTTGCCGATAGCTTCAATAAGAACTACGGCCGCAATCCTATGGGAAGCGGGCCCTATAAGTTTCAGAGTTGGAAAACTGGACAGGAGGTCGAGTTGCTGCGTGATCCGAATTATTGGGGGAGGGGCAAGGAAGGAATCGATCAGCCTTATGTCGATCGGCACAAGTACCGGATCATTAATAACATGGATGCGGCTCTTGTAACACTGAAGAGCGGTGGTATGGACACTATGAATCTACAGCCGCTACAACACGTTAAACAGACGAGCGGCGGAAAATTTGAGAAAGAATACCAGAAACTTGAGTACTTCTCCCCTAGCTATACTTACATCGGATGGAACAATAATCATCCAATCTTCCGGGACAAGCGGGTTCGCAAGGCGATGACTTATTTAACTGACCGAAAGCAGATGGTGAAAACGATTCTCTTCGGTCTCGGACAAGTCGTGGATAGCCCCCTCTATCTTTTCCGTCCTGAATATGACAAGACGCTTGTCAGCCATCCTTACGACCCGAAAAAGGCCTTGGACCTCTTGTCGGAGGCAGGCTGGAAGGACACGGATGGTGATGGTGTGCTGGACAAGGTGATTGACGGCGCTAGAGTCCCATTCCGATTCGAGATCAAATTCAACTCGGGCAACACCACGCGCAAAAGTGTGGCGCTTACCCTCCAGGACGAGCTTAAGAAGCACGGCATCGCGGCTACGGTGCGGGAGCTGGACTGGACGATTTTCCTGGATGATGTGCGAAACCACAAGTTCGATGCCATGATCCTTGGTTGGGCCATGAGCGTCAATGAACCAGATGCCTACCAGGTGTGGCACTCTTCCCAGGCGGCAAATAAGGGGTCCAACAGTATCAGCTATAAGAATGCACGAGCAGACAAAATTCTGGAAGTTTACCGGCGCGAATTCGATGCCAAGAAGCGAATTGAGCTTTACCGCGAATTCCAGCAAATTCTTCACGATGAGCAACCCTATACGTTTCTTTTTATGTCCAGGTCAGCTTCTGCGGTGCATCGGCGCTTTCAGGGCGTGGAGGTGTTGCCTGCCGGAGGCCTTCGACCCCTCGAATGGTGGGTCCCCGTTTCGTCCCAGAAATATAGCAGCAAAGCCACAGCTCATTAGGGCTAAAGATGTGGCGCTATATCTTACAGCGCTTGTTTCTCTTAGTTCCCACATTTATAGGCGTCACGTTAATTAGTTTTCTGATTATGCGCCTTTCCCCAGGCGATCCCGCAGAGCTTCGTGCTGGTGGGGGTTTGGCAGGAGGTGGGGACCCAGGGATTTCAACAGAAAAACGAGGCGCGGTTGATCAGGCGTTGGCCCAATGGCGGGAACAGTACGGCCTGGACCAGCCCCTACATGTTCAGTATGCATTGTGGCTGAAAAATCTCTTCACACTGAATTTTGGTGACTCGTTCAAAGATAATCAGCCTGTATGGGGCAAAATCGTCGAGCGCCTTCCTGTTACTGTGAAGATAGACATTCTGTCGATCCTTCTTGTTTATTCGGTCGCGATTCCTTTGGGTATCTATTCCGCTACCAACAGTTACTCAGTTGGTGACCAGATTACCACTCTCGGAGCCTTTGTCCTTTTTGCCTTGCCCGTGGTTTGGGCAGGAACAATGGCGATCGTTTTCTTGTGTGGCGGAGATTTTTTCTATCTTTTTCCACCGGGAGGGGTGACCTCTTTGGATTATTCGCCGGACTGGCCGTTGTGGGAGAAAGTGAAGGACCAAGCTTGGCACCTTTTTCTTCCTGTGCTTCTGCTCTCGTATTCAGGGTTCGCGGGCCTGTCGCGTTACATGCGTACGGGCATGCTGGAACAACTCAGACAAGACTTTGTGCTCACGGCGCGGTCCAAAGGGCTTTCCGAACGCATAGTTATTTACAAGCACGTCTTGCGTAACTCCCTGATACCCATGGTCACTATTCTTGCCGGTATTTTGCCCGGCTTGATCGGGGGAAGTGTGATTATCGAGACGATTTTTTCCATTCCTGGCCTAGGCCAACTGGGGTACGAAGCGGTCCTGGCCCGGGATTACCCCACGGTTATGGCGCTTTTTACAGTGAGCGCCTTGCTTACACTAATTGGTATCCTTCTCTCGGATATTTTGCTCGCAGTAGTCGATCCTCGAATTGCCTTTGGCCGTCGCGGGCAATGAGGAGGCAGTCAGGTAGAGTATGGTCATGCCAACCGTCGAGAGCAGAAGTACTCCGGGATTTTGGTCCCGGGTTTGGGGGGAATTTAGGCGTAACCGCGTGGCACTGGGTGGGCTCTATGTGGTCTTTTGTCTTCTGGGTTTGGCTCTCTTTGCCGACTTCTTAGCCAATGATAAGCCCTATTATATGAGCTATCGCGGCAAGATCTATTTTCCTATCTTTCGCGCTTACCTTGTGCAGCTTGGCGTCGGACAATGGCCGCCTGAGATCCTTAATGCCGACTTTAAAGCGCTCGATAGCCAGCAAAGCATTTTCCCTCCTATTCCTTATCGACCAAGTAATATTAACCTCACCGTTCCCTTCGAAACTCCCTCGAAGCAACACTGGCTCGGTACGGACAAGCTCGGGCGGGACGTCATGGCCGGAATCATCCACGGTTCACGGATATCTCTTTCCATCGGCTTTGTCGCCGTAGGGATTGCACTGGTGATTGGGGTTATGCTCGGGGCTCTGGCCGGTTACTTTGGCTCATGGGTTGATCTCCTTATTTCACGGCTTTTTGAGCTAATGCTCGCGATACCCACATTTTTCCTTTTGATTACCATTGCGGCCATTTTTCCGCCCAGCATTTTTCTTACCATGGCGATCATTGGCCTAACTGGCTGGGTGGGTATTGCTCGGTTTGCTCGGAGTGAGTTTTTAAAAATCCGGAATCTAGATTATGTTACGGCTGCCCTCGCCCTGGGAGTTCCCGATCGAAAAGTCATGTTTCGCCATATCTTGCCTAACGCCCTCGCACCAGTGTTGGTCTCAGTAGTACTTGGGGTTGCTGGGGCCATACTGCTAGAGTCTAGCTTGAGTTTCCTCGGCATCGGGGTCCCTGCTGATACAGTGACTTGGGGTTCGATCCTCAATGAGGCGCGCAGCAATACTTTTGCTTGGTGGTTGGCGGTTTTTCCCGGGGCGGCAATCTTTATCACTGTGCTCAGCTACTATTTGGTTGGCGAGGGGCTGCGGGATGCTCTGGACCCAAGGCTTCGGGGTTCGAGTTGAGGTTGCATTCGCTCATTGCTGGGAGTATAGGAGCGGCAAGAAGATTATGAAGAGTGCTTGCGTCGCCTTTTTAGTTCTCGCTTTTCCTATTTCTATCCAGGCCCAGTACTCAAAGCCCGTCTACATCTCTCTGCCAGGGCCGGGGAATATCCAGCATCTGGCGCTCGCTGGCGCCAAGTTTAGAGGATTCTATGATGAAATGGGTGTGCCCAATGCCCAGATTGTGGCGCTTCGAGGGAACGCGATCAACGTTCAGGCGATTCTCTCGGGAAGTGTCCATTTCGCTTCGGCGTTCGGTCCGTCGATGCAGGCGATGTTTCGCGGCGAACAGCTCCGCATCCTCGTTCAGATCTTCAATCAGATCCCCTTCAGTCTCATCACCCGTCCTGAGGTAAACCGTTTAGAAGAGCTCAGGGGCACCAAGATCGCGGTGACCTTTGGCGGCTCCACCTACAGCGTGCTTCAGGCTCTGTTCGCCCATCATGGTCTGCAGCAGAATTTTGCTGAGTACCTGAACATCCCGGATAGTCAGGGAAAAGCTGCCGCGATGATGCAGGGCCGTGCGGTCGCCGCCCTGATGGCTCCACCCACAGATCAACCCCTTTTGAAGGCAGGGTTCAAAAGGCTTGTCTATCTGGGTGATGTCTTCAAAGGAGTTCCCTTCAGCGCTTTACTAACGACCTCTAAGCTTATTCAAGAAGAGCCGGATCTGATCGAGCGAGTGGTCAAAGCAGTGGTCAAGGCGCTCATCTACATCAGAGAGAATAGGGAGGGTAGTATCGACCTCATTATGCGCCATGGAAGGGTGGACAGAGAGATTGCGTCGTCTCTTTATGATCTCATGCGTGACGCTTTCGTCCCCACGCTCAGTGCCGAAGGCGTGATGAAACGGGCAGAGTTAGAAATCGTTACCTTGAAGGAGCGTCCCAATTTCAATCCGAATCTTTTTATGGAGGATCGATTCCTAAGAACAGCGCTCCGCTCCATGGGGATAAAGGATCAGATGTAAACCCCCTCACCCTTCCCTCTCCCCTTCGAGGCTGTGTCGCAATCGGCCGTTCGCCCTTCGACAAGCT
>JAHFAO010000005.1:0-22145 GCA_023250515.1 Deltaproteobacteria bacterium
CTCACCACGAACGGTGAGTAAAGCTTTTTATGAGACACTACACTAGCTGCTATCTCACCTTGACAAGAAGATCAAGCGCTGACTAATATCCGGCTGTTTCTGCATCGGCCTGAGAAAAAAGCCATCCTTTGGCGCTATCTGCTCCCCAACGTATTGGCGCCTGTGCTTATCCTCTCTAGTCTCAGCCTGGCCCGGGCCATCACCGCGGAGGCAAGCTTGAGCTTTCTAGGGCTGGGGGTCGATCCAACTCTACCCACTTGGGGAGGCATGTTACGGGCCGGCGGGCCCTATCTTCGTACCCAGCCGGATCTAGCTTTTCTGCCAGGATTGATGATAATGTTCGCCGTGTTGGGATTTAACGCGCTGGGTGATGCTATCCGCGACATCTTGGATCCTAGGATGTTGACTCGAGTACGAGGGGGACGATCGACGTAGCGGTTTAACTACTTATGGCCGAGTTGCTTAGTGTAAAGAATCTTCAAACCTCTTTTTTCACCCCTGACGGCGAGGTCCAAGCCGTGGATGGGGTGAGCTTTGACATCGAGGAGGGAAAGACCTTAGGCCTGGTGGGGGAGTCAGGTTGTGGAAAGAGCGTCACCGCCCTCTCGATCATGCGTCTGGTCTCATCGCCTCCAGGCAGGGTGGTGGCAGGGGAGATCCTTTATCGCGGCCGGAATCTTTTGAAGCTGAACGGGGAGGCGATGCGCAAGATCCGCGGCAACGAGATCTCCATGATCTTCCAGGAGCCGATGACCTCCCTGAACCCTGTCTTTACCATCGGCAATCAAATCGGAGAGGCAATCCGTCTGCATCAGGGATTGGGTAAAAGAGAGACCAGAGAGAAGACCATCGAGATGCTCCGGCTAGTGAAGATCGCTGACCCCGAGGCCAGGATCGATGACTATCCGCACCAACTGAGCGGAGGGATGCGTCAAAGGGTGATGATCGCCATGGCCCTTTCGTGCAATCCCAGCCTATTGATAGCGGATGAACCGACCACGGCACTGGATGTGACCATCCAGGCCCAGATCCTTGAACTTATCAAAGAGCTGCAGCAGAAGCTGGGGGGGATGGCCCTTCTTCTCATCACCCATGACATGGGCGTGGTGGCGGAGCAAGCGGATGAGGTGGCGATCATGTATGCGGGTAAAATCGTGGAGCAGGCCAAGACCAAGGCGATCTTTGCCCGTCCCCTTCACCCGTATACCGTGGGACTTCTGAACTCCCTTCCTGGAGTGAGTGGGAAAAAGAAAAAGAGACTGGAGGCGATACCAGGCATGGTGCCGAGCCCTTTGGAATTACCCAGCGGTTGCCGTTTCCGTGATCGTTGCCCCAAGGCCGCCGGGATCTGCGCCGAGGCGGAGCCCGAGCTGGTGAAAAAGGAGCAGGATCATTGGGTTGCATGCTACTTCCCGGGAGGAGACAGAGAATTGAGATAGAGACAGAGACCCCGCCCTTCTTTTCTCTTTCCATCTCTGTCACTGTCTCTGTCTGTTTACTATGAGTCTGCTGGAGATCCGCAATTTGAAGAAATATTTTCCCGTGGGGAGCGGGCTTTTCTCGCGCCGAACGGGAGAAGTCAAAGCCGTAGACGGAGTTAGTCTGACAGTCGAGGAGGGGGAGACACTGGGATTGGTGGGTGAGTCGGGATGCGGGAAGTCTACTTTGGGCCGAAGCATCCTAAGGCTGATCGAGCCGACCGAAGGCGAGGTCTTCTTTCAAGGGACAAATCTCCTCAGCTTGTCCCAGCGAGGGATCCGCGACATGCGCAGGCAGATGCAGATTATCTTTCAGGACCCCTACGCATCCCTCAATCCCCGTATGCGGGTCGGCGAGACCGTAGGCGAGGGGCTGGAGATCCATAAACTGGCCACGGGAAAGAAGAAGAGAGATCGGGTCATGGAGCTCTTGAATCAGGTAGGTCTCAGGGAGGAGCACTACGATCGTTACCCCCATGAGTTCAGCGGAGGACAGCGGCAAAGGATCGGCATTGCCCGAGCATTGGCGGTGAATCCGAAGTTCATCGTGGCCGATGAGCCGGTTTCCTCCCTGGATGTCTCGATTCAGGCCCAGATTATTAATCTCATGCAGGAACTTCAGGAGAAGATGCATCTCACCTATTTTTTCATCTCCCACGATCTCCGGGTGGTCGAACATATTAGCCACCGGGTGGCGATCATGTATCTGGGCAAGATCGTGGAGATCGCCCGCAGCGAGACCATCTACCAGGATGCCAAGCACCCTTACACCCGGGCGCTTCTGTCCGCGGTTCCGATCCCCGATCCGCAACGCAAGAAAGAAAGGATCATCCTTCAGGGGGACGTGCCGAGCCCCGTCCATCCACCTCCGGGCTGCAGCTTCCATCCGCGCTGCTCCTATCGCGAGCATATCTGTGACAAGGTGGAACCCAAGTTGGAGTTCAGTGGGGATGCCCATGGAGTCTCCTGCCATGTCTTCGGTCCCGGGAAAAGGGTTTGAGAGTTATCAGGGAGTTGACCCCGATCCGAAGAATAGCCCTGGCAAAGTAGCACAGCCAGGATGTATGGTAGGGATGGAGCATGGCGCCGCAGTTACAGTGCATCTCGGATCGGGGTTGATTTATCGAGATGGGATGGTAAACTAGGAGCCTTTAGAATCGGCATCTGCTCATAATGGCCAAGGAGTGAGGCCAAAAGAACCTTTTAGAGCCTCTCGGGAGATTTTGTCCCGAGGGGTTTTTATTTTCATTAAGGAGTATGGCTATGACAGCTCAGGATTCTCGTGTTCCGATGACCTATCAAGGATACCAACGCTTAGTCGAGGATCTCAAGCGTTTAAAGAGCGTGGAGCGGCCAAAGATTGTCCTTGAGATTGAAGAGGCACGGGGCCACGGCGATTTGTCTGAGAATGCCGAGTTCCATGCGGCTAAGGAGAGGCAATCCCTTCTCGATGTGCAGATACGGGAGATCGAGGATAGGCTGGCTCGGGCCCAAGTCATAGAAATATCCAAGCTCTCTGGAGACAAGGTGGTTTTTGGGGCTACAGTCACCTTGGCCGATGGAGATTCGGGTGAAAAAGTTGTTTACCAGATCGTGGGCGATCATGAGGCGGAGCCCAAGAACGGAAAGATATCTATTAGCTCTCCCGTCGCTCGAGCCCTTATCGGCAAGTACGAGGGAGACGAGGTCCAGGTCCGTACCCCTACAGGTATCCGTACCTTTGAGATCCTGCGTTTAGACTTTATAGATTAGCAGACTGTTGACAGAGACAGAGATTTGAGACAGAGAAAAAAAGCCCTTTCTCTATCCCTGTCTCTGTCTCTATCTCCTCTGAAGGGGGTCATGTTTTCTTCTGTCAGAAAGGCTGCTATCGAAGCTTGCTTCTGCTTGCTCCTTCCTCTTTCCCTTTCCGTCTCCGTTAACGCCGCTGAGATCCTCTTAGAACCGCAAGTAGGCTTCAATGGTCTTTTCCAATTGGGTCACCCCTTTCCGTTAAGGGTGGATCTCATCAATCCGGGTCGACCCTTGGAAGGTACTCTGGAGGTTAAGGTGTGGAAGGGAGGGCCCGCCAGGGGGGTTGGCGCTTATCCCTTTTATTACCGGAGGGAACTTTTCCTCTCTGCTCAATCTCGGAAAAGCGTTCAGTTTACGGTTGATCCGGATTCCGTCAGTCGTCCCCTGACCGTTAGTTTTTCCAGTCTCGGAGTCAAGTTATCTAAAGAAATCGACCTCAGACGCCATTTTTCTCCTTCTCCCCTGATCCTTTTGCTCACGGAAAACAGCGTGTCTCCTTCTATACCTTTGGTCTCCGGGTCACAGAGTCATCTCGTCTCTTTGTCCTTGGGGCAACTGCCGATTGACGCGAGGGCGTATCAAGGTGTTTCAACCATTATATTCTACGAGCAATCCCTCCGAGATCTTTCCAAGGCGCAAATGTTGGCCCTGGAGGGATGGCTCTCCTCAGGCGGGAGAATGTTAGTCCTCGGGAGTCTGCACTATGCCCTGTATCAAGAGCCATCGATGAGCCGGTTCCTTCCGGTGCGCGTCACAGGGTTGAAAAGATTTTCTTCTCTCCCTAGCTTGGAGAGGATCTATGGGGAGAAGGCACCGCCGCTGAGAGATCTCTTGGTGCAGGATTCGAGGGTGGTTGAGGGGAGGATTCTTATAGAAGAGAGGGGCACTCCTATTATGGTGGAGATGGGCAGAGGGAGGGGCAAGGTCTTTTACCTCTCGTTAGATGTAGGCCGTCCGCCCTTATTACGCTGGGAGGGGCTTCCCCTTCTTTTTGGGGATCTCTTGGGATTCCCTGGCGAAAGAAAATCGACTTTACAGGCCAGTTGGGATGAATTTGTTTTTTCACAACTTCTTTTGAACCCTTCTTTTATTTCTACCTATGTACCTACACGCCCTTTTTTTCTATGGCTTCTTTTTTATCTTGGAGCGTTATGGTTTTTAGCCTGGCTGTGGCAGCGACAACGTCTCTCTAACCGCACCCTGGTTCTTTCATTTCTTTCTCTAATTGTCTTTTCTTCTTTTGGAGGGTTTCTCCATTTTGTTCGAGGAGGCAATGTCCCGGACGGTGTCCTCCTTTCTTCGACTCTCCTAGAGAGCCTTCCAGACGGATACGTTGAGGCGCAATCCAATGTGGCCCTTTTTTCCACTCAAAGGCGCCATTATAGCCTTCGGGTCGAGAGTGGGTGGACCGATCTCGAACCGGTCCCTCGCCTCGGACCATCAGAGGAGTCCGCCTTGGTAGTTCAAGAGGAGGGGAGCTCTACTCAATTCCGGTTTCCGTTAAGAGAGTGGGATTATAGATTGTTTAAGGTTCGGTCAATCAACCGTTTTCCCATCCGCACTGAGATCCAGAATCAAGGCGATAAACTCTTCTTAAGACTTGCCAATCTGACGACGAAGGATCTCACGGAATGTTGGCTTGTCGTTTCGGGACAGCGTTTCTTCTTGGGCGATATTCTTCAGGGAACTAGTCAGATCCGGGAGTTCCCTCTCTCTTCGGAGAGGCCGCCCAGGGACGGCCAGTCCAACAAGGCCAATAAGACGGACCTCCGGGAAATTGTTTTTAATGACAAGACGCGTGAGGTTCTCTTCCGGTATTCCTTCTTTCCCCAGGATCAGGGCATGGCCCGTTGGGGTAGCGGCGCCGTACTTTTTTTTGGTTGGGTTAAAGGGCCTCCGAGCCGGATTTGGGTCGATGATGCGCGGATCTCAGCCTACGACTATACTCTGTTTCGTTCGATCATCCCTATGGATGACGAGGGGGAATCATGAGGATGAACCCGGTCTTCCGTGAAGGGGTTCAGATCTATCTCATTGAAGGGCATGGGTTCGTTGCCTATTGCTTTCTCCTCCTCATCCTTGGCTCCCTCGAACTCTTGACCCTCTTCCTTCCTTCCCTGGATCCTCAAATCTGGATGGGTCCCGCAAATCTTTTCAAGGTCTCCTCTGTGGCTGCGTTGATTTTGATCGTCTATTTTGGTTTGAGAGTTGCCAACCAGGAGTTTGTGCCATGGAGATTCCTTCCCTTAAAGCGCTGGCTCCGCCAAGAGGGGGTCAGCGTTTCCGAAGTGGCCCTGGCTCAGGTTTCCCTTCTCTTCCTCCACACGCTCATCTTTGTCCTTCTCTCCTCGCCTCTCTTAATTTGGGCTGGGGCGATTGCGCGCGCCAGTGGTGTATCCATTTTTGCCACCCTGTTTCTTCTTTTCTTCTATTCGGTGACCTATGGTGTCTGGGCTTTAGTTGCTGTCACTTTATTGGAGCATAGGGTTGAAAACCGGCAAGTTTCCATCCGCTGCCTCTTTATCTCTTTGGTTTTTCTCTCCGCCCTCCTTCATCTCCCCTTGAACCCTATTGCTTTTCTCTTATCCTATCTGGGAGGGCAAGAGCTGGCCCCACTCGTTCTTTGGGGATGGAAATGGTCAGCGCCGACCGTCCATTTTCTATTTCACTTTTTTATACTAGGATCAGGACTCCTCACTTATCGGTGGGCCCTTAGAAGGGAGGGTTATCTTTGATCGACGAAGCGCTGCTCCTCCAAGATAAGTTTTCTCAGCTTCTCAGATGGGAGAGGATTAAGAGAAGAGAAAAGATCATTCTTTCAGGTTTTTTCTACTCCGTCCTTGCCTCCCTCATACTGCTTACCGCGAAAGAGCTATTTCCGTCTTGGGTCAATCCTCTTTCTCTTCCCGTGATATTCTTTCTCGTTCTGGCCCCTGGCTTTTTTTTGCTGCGCCCCTGGGGGAGCAGGGAATCCTTACGAACTGTCTTTGTTTTGGATAAAGTCCTTCACCTGGAAGAACGGGCTGTCACGGCATGGGAGATCCTCAGCCGGAAAGAAAAAAAGGCCGCTGAGCTGTTAGTCCTTAAGGAGGCTGGGGAGAAGCTTAAGGAGGTAGATCCCAGGGTGCTCTTTAAGAGGCATCTCACCTGGCATGCCTTCTTTGCTCCACCCCTCCTCCTTTTTTGGCTCCTGCTCGTTTGGCTCGATATTGGAGTGCATTCCGGGAAGGAGGTAAAGACCTATCAGTCCGTCTCTGTAGCCCAGAAACTAAAGGATTTTTCCTACGACCTTCAGGAGAGAGCGAAATCGCAAGGGCTCATCCAGAGCCTCAAAGTAGCCCAGGCCTTAGACGAGGTAGCGGAGAAGAGCCTCAGAGGAGAAATGAGTGAAAAAAAGCTGGGTGAGGATCTCACCGGGATGGTTAACAAGGTCGAGGATATGGGCCGAGGGGCAGCCGAAGAGTCCGATCTCCCCCTTGCGACGGCCACGACGGAGGGGCTTCTGGATTTAAAGGCAGAGTTCGAGACATTGAAGCATCCTCTTACTCTTCCTCAGTCCGCCAGGCGGGAGGAGACGATTAAATCTGAGCTTCTTGGGAGACTTGGTGTTCTTCCCCGGCTCAAGGAAGCGATCGAAAAGGGTCTCTTGTCCATTGAGAAGCCGGGCGAAAAAGAGCTCGATAGATTTCTCGATAAGCTTGAGAAAGGCGTTATGGCAGAGCTTGATCGCCGTACCCTTTTAGAAATAAGGGAATTTCTGAGTTTTCTACTTAAAGGCCTCGAGGGCAAAGAGACCCACGAAGCTCTTCGCGAGACCGCCCAGGCTGAACAGGGCCAGTTATCCCAGGCAGAAAGGGTTAAGGGAATGGGGAGTCTCCCGGGAAGTCAACTAGGAACCAAGGGGGAAGCTCCCCTATCTCATCCTTTCAAAGCGGGTGCAACAACTCACCTTAAAGGGCTGTTGGGGGAAGGCAAGAGTGGCAGTTTGACATTTAGAGGAGAGTTCCCGAGCAAGGGAAGTACGATTCCTCGAGAGGACGTGCTCACCTCTTACCGGCGCCAGGCGGAGGAAGAGCTTGCCTCAGAGCGGATCCCTGAAGGGCTCAAGGAGACCATCAGAAAGTATTTTCTCTCTCTAGGGATGACCGAAGAAAAAAAATAATTCGGCGGTCAGCGCTCAGGCCTCAGCCTAAGAGAATTAGCCAAGAATAAATTGACATTTCTTGCTGAAAGCTGATAGCTGACGGCTGAGAGCTAAAAAGGGGAATGATTATGGAGGCATTAACAGAGGTCCGGGAAAAAATAGGGAATTCCCGTCGCGCCTTTGAAGAGGTGAAGGCCGAGATGAGCAGGCTGGTTGTGGGTCATGAGGAGTTAGTTGAGCAGGTTTTTATTGCTCTCGTTTGTGGCGGCCACTGTCTTCTCGAAGGGGTGCCTGGGTTAGGTAAGACTCTGATGGTGCGGAGTATGGGTGAGATATTGGACCTTACTTTCTCCCGGATTCAATTCACCCCAGATCTTATGCCTGCCGATATTACAGGCACCAATGTCCTCACAGATGATCCTTCGGGGAAAAAGGTCTTTGATTTTCAGTACGGCCCCATCTTTGCCCACATCGTATTGGCCGATGAAATCAACCGGGCTACCCCAAAGACCCAATCTGCCCTGTTGGAGGCGATGCAGGAACAGAGCGTCACAGTTGGTGGTAAGGTGCACCGTCTGGAGAGTCCTTTTATGGTTCTGGCGACGCAGAACCCCATTGAAATGGAAGGGACCTACCCCTTGCCCGAGGCCCAGATCGACCGATTCTTTTTCAAGCTATTGGTCCAATATCCGAACCGGACGGAATTGGGACGGATAGCCGATCTCACCACGGCCTCCCCACCTCCTCCTCTTAGGAAGATTTTGGCTGCAGCGGGTGTGCAAAAAATCAGAGAGTCGGTGAGAGAGGTCCCGATGGCTGAGGCGGTGAAGGATTATGCTGTGCGGTTGGTTCTTGCCACTCATCCCCAAGGTGGCCAGAATGATGGCGGCGCTCGTTTGGCGCAGAGATTCGTCCTCTACGGTTCCAGTCCAAGGGGGCTGCAGAGTTTGATCCTGGCCGCGAAGGCCCGCTCTCTCCTCTCGGGAAGACCGAATGTCTCTTTTGATGACATCCGTGCAGCCGTGTTGCCCGGTCTCCGCCATCGCATCATTCTCAATCTGGAAGCGGACGCAGAGGGGATAACCACGGAGAAGGTTCTAGAGGAGGTGCTGGAGCGGGTCCCGGAGGTTTTGTAAAGATGGAGGCGGAGAGCGCACCCACCTTTTTGCAGCCCGAGTTTCTTAAGAAGTTGGAACGACTCCGGTTGATTGCCAAACGGCTCTCTTGGTCCGGCGCTAAGGGAGAACATCCTTCTCCCAGGAAAGGTTTCAGCCTCGAATTTTCCGACTACAGGAAGTACCATCAAGGCGACGATTTCCGTTATGTCGATTGGAATATCTACCGCCGATTAGAGAGGCTCTTCCTCAAGCTTTTCACGGCCGAGGAGGAGATGAACGTTTACCTTTTCCTCGATACGAGCCGATCCATGGCTGAGGGAAGTCCCCCAAAGATCGAATATGCCAAAAGCGTAGCCGCAGCCCTGGGGTACATCGGGGTCAAAAACCTCGATCGGGTAGGGGCGGCGGCCTTCTCCTTTGATCTTATCTCCCCCTTGGCCCTAGGGAGAGGGAGGAAGCAGATCCTGACCCTTTTCACCTTTTTATGGAATCTCTCCTGTCAGGGAGAGACAGACTTGGAGACTTCAGTTAAATCCTTCTCCTCTCTTTTTCCTCGTCCAGGGCTGGTGGTGCTCCTAAGCGACCTCTTCGATCCACGGGGGTGGCGTGCCGGGCTAGAGGGGCTGCTGAAGAAAAAATACCAGCCTTTGGTCATCCATATCTTTGATAAGGCAGAGACCCGGTTGGATCCCTGGGGGGATGTCTCGCTGCTCGATGTGGAGAGCGAGAGGGAGAGGAGGTTTTTTCTGGATGATGATTTGGTTCAGCGCTTCCATGAAGAGCTCCAAAACTACTTTGAAGAGATTGAATCGTTTTGTCTAAGTCGCCAGATCGATTATCTCCGAACCTCCACGGCGACTCCGTTTGAAGACTTTGTCCTTCTTACCCTGCGTCAAGTCAGGAGCGTGAGATAAGAGATGCATTGGGGTTCTCCGTATTCCCTTCTCCTCCTCTTAGGCGCTGTTCCCCTTATCTTGTTTCTTCACAGCCTAAGGCCTAAAGGAGTTAAAGTCAGGACCACAACCCTCTTTCTCTGGGAGCGGCTCCTGAAAGAACGGCCTGTGGGGAAGAGGCTGGGGTGGTTGTTAAAGAAAAATCTCCTTCTCATTCTCCAGATCCTCATCGCCTTGATCCTTATTATGGCATTGGCTGATCCATCGCTCCTCCGCTATGGCAGTCCAGCGGGTGATACCGTTGTCGTGGTTGATTTGAGCGCGAGCATGAAGGCCAAGGGCTCATCTGGAAGCCGGTTTGATGGTGCCCGTAAAGAGTTTCTTTCTCTCATCGACTCGATGCCGTCGGCTCAGAAGATGATGGTTATCGGGGCAGGCCCCATTCCTCGGGTGTTATCACCTTTTACGACGGACAAGAGAAGACTCAAGGATCTGGGACGTAGTTTACAACCCACGGACGCCCCTGCCCAAGTTAAAGAGACGATTCTCTTTGCCCATTCATTCTTAAAGCGGGGAAGTCAAGATCGTGTGGTTGTGTTCAGCGACGGTGCCTTCGATGGAGCTGAGGAGCTACCCTGGCACGCTTCCCATCTACGGCTGATCCGAGCGGAGGGCGGAAGCGATAACGTCGGGATCATGGGTTTTGAGGTCCGCCGCGTTCCAAACAGCCGGCTGCATTACGAAATCATGATCAACGTGAAGAACTTCACTCCCCGTCCGGTCCGTACCCCGTTGAACCTTACGCTGGGAGAAAGGCGGTGGGTTCAGGAGAACCTCGAGATCCCACCTGAGGAAAGCCGGGTTCTGATCTACCCCTATGAGGGACCTTTAGAAGGTCGGGCCACAGCTCTCCTGGGAATCGAGGATGATTTTCCAACGGACAATCAGGCTTTTTTGGTGCTGTCCGAGTCTCCCCCTATCCGTCTCCTCTATGCGGGGAAGGGCAATCCCTTCTTGGAGCACCTTTTTCGTTCTCTCCCCAACGTTCAGGTAACCCATGTAGATCGATTGGTGCCCGAGTTTTTGTCTTCAAAGCTGCACGAATACGATGTGATCCTCCTAAACGGGATTTCCTCTCCGCCCATTACTCAAGGAAACTTTCTCCTCATCAATACGATTGGGGAAGGACTGCCTTTGAGCGTTAGAGGAAAGCTTCTAGGGCCTCGGCCTCTTCCTTCGCTGACCAAACATCCCTTAACAGAGGGAGTCCGTCTCGATGATCTTTACATCAAGGAGGCGCTGCACCTCGTGCCGGCCGAAGGAGGGATCAGCTTGGCCCGTTCCAGAGATGGCCCACTGATCTTCGCGCTGGAAAGGGGTAGGCTCAGGGTCTTGGTTCTTGGCTTTGATCTCTCAGCCTCAGATCTGCCTTTTAGGGTTGCCTTTCCGGTTCTTCTTAATAACGCCCTTGACTGGTTCCACCCGAAGAGGGTTGAATTCCCGGCGACCAAGGTTCAAGCGGGCACACCTTATGCCATTCATTTACGCGGGACAGACGACCAGGTCGAGGTGAAGAACCCCTCAGGGAAGAGAGAGATATTGAGCGTAGTCTCCAATCCTTTACCCTTTGCTGATACTTCCGATGTCGGCTTTTACACCTTCAAGACCAAGGATAAGGAGGGCCAGTTCGCCGTCAATCTGTTCAGTGAGAGCGAATCCCAGATCAGCCCGCGTGTTCGTGCGCAAGATGGGACCGGCTTGAAGGGAAAAGATAGTGAGGGAACGGAAACGGGATTCCCTCTCTGGTCTCTTCTGCTCCTGGTGGTTCTCGTCCTGCTCATGGTCGAGGGTTTTTTGGTTCTTCGCAGTGGCGGATCTGTTTATCCTTTGGCCTTTCGCTTCCTGGCCCTGTTGGCGCTTGTCTTTGCCTTAAGCAATCCGAGAATTTTTAAAGCCATTGACGCCTTGGACGTGATCCTCGGCGTGGACTTTTCCCGTAGCGTGGGACAGGAGGGAAAGGATAAGGCCCTTCAGATCCTTGAGGAGGCTCGTCGCATCAAGGACCCTAAGACTCGAACCGGGCTTCTCTTTTTCGGCCAACAACCCGCCTGGGAGTTTTTCCCGCACGCCAATTTGACCCTGGCTGATTTTTCCCCCGCAGTGGTACGCGAAGAGACGGACGTTCAAGCGGCGCTTCAGGCGGCTCTTGCCCAAATAGGCGAGGGACGTCAGGGAAGAATTCTGCTTATTTCCGATGGCAACGAAAATCGCGGCGAGGTCTCTCGGGTGGTGCCTCTGCTTCGTTCTCATGGCGTCCCAGTTTGGGTCCTCCCCGTGAGCCCCTCTCAGGGGAAGAACGAGGTCTATCTAAGCGACCTTGTGTTGCCCCACCAGGTGGACAGCGCAGAGGGCTTTGAGGTGAAGGGAGCTATTGAAAGTATTTACGATGCCCCTGCCCGGATCAAGCTTCTTCGCGACGGCGTCATCCAAAGGGAAGAGGCATTGACCTTAAGGCCGGGGACCAACTGGGTTAGTTTTAGGCAGACCCTGAGAGATAGGGGAAGCCATACATACGAGCTCTTGGTCGAATCCGCTCATGATACTCTACCTGAGAACAATCTTCTTCAAGGAGCGGTCGAGGTCAAAGGTCCCCCCAGAGTCCTCTACCTTCACTCGCAAGGGGATAGCCAACGCTTGGTGTCACGCGTCCTGGCAGTTCAAGGATACACGGTGGTTGAGTCCTCTGCGGAAGATGCCTCTCTTTCTCTACCCGAGATTTCGGCTTTTGATCTCCTGGTTCTTGATAACGTTCCTGCCTATCGTCTCTCTCAGTCGAAGATGGAGGCGGTGGAAAGATATGTCAGAGATCTGGGAGGTGGCTTGATTGTGATTGGCGGATCGCAGAGCTACGGAGCAGGGGGGTACTATAGGACGCCGTTTGAACGAGTACTTCCTGTGGAGATGAGGCCTCCCTCGCGCCTCGATCTTCCTCATGTGGCGCTGCTCTTCGTCCTGGATAAGTCAGGAAGCATGGGGGCAGGGCCACCGGGGGCGACCAAGCTGGACTTGGCCAAGGCAGCAGCCATTGGGGCCGCGGATCTTCTAAATCCCACGGATCAAGTTGGGATTCTCGCCTTTGACGCGGGGTGGGATTGGGCCCTTCCCTTTCGCCAAGTGGGAAAGGGGGAGGTGATCTCTGAGCGTCTCTCGTCTCTTCAGTCCGATGGCGGCACAGATCTCTACAAGGCGATGGTCGAGGCCCATCGCTCCTTTTCCGCCAAGGCGGCAGCGATCAAGCATCTCTTGATCCTCTCGGACGGACTGACAGACAAAGCAGACTTTCAATCTTTGGTGGAAAAGATGGTGCGTGAGGGGATCACGGTATCAACGGTGGCACTGGGTCAGGATGCCGATGGTGCCCTAATGGCTGGGATCGCCAAGGCCGGAAAGGGGAGGGCTTACGTAACTGTAGATCCACGGACCATTCCGCAAATCTTTACCACCGAGACCCTGTTGATCTCGCGTGATCTTCTAGTCGAGAAGTTGACTTATCCCAAAGTGATGGGATCTGCGGGTCCGCTTAAAGGTTTCTCGCAGAGGAGGATACCACCTGTTCGGGGCTACGTCCTTACCCATCCGAAACCACGTGCGGACTTGCTTATGAAGGTGGAGGAGGATCCCCTGCTGGTCTCCTGGCGCTATGGGCTTGGAAGGGTTGCGGCCTTTACTTCGGACTTGAGCGGGAGATGGGGAAGGGAGTGGGTGGGATGGGAGGATTTTCCCCAGTGGACAAGCCAGCTTGCGCGGAGCACGATGAGAAAGATTTCAGAACATAGGATACGAACTGAGTTCAGGCAAGAAGGTGAGAAGGTCAGGGCTGTTGTCGATTTTTTGTCCAAGGAGGGAGGGTTTATAAATCACCTCAAGCTTAAAGGGAATCTGACAGGCCCTGACCAAACCGCTCTGGAAAGACCGTTTCAGCAGATCGCCCCAGGGCGCTACGAGAGCCGCTTTTCTGCCTCACAACGAGGTGTCTATCTTCTTACAATCTATGAAGAAGGGGAAACAAGTGAAGCTTCGTCCTCGGCAGCAACTGTGCCCTTTATCGCTCCCTACCCGAGGGAGTACCGCGAGCTGAAGCCAAATATTACTCTGCTCAGCCGTTTATCCGAAGAGACGGGCGGTGAGGTTCTAGACCCGGATAAAATGGAGGAAGGGGTCAAGCGTCTTTTTACCCCGCAGACAGGCAAAGCGACCTCAGCCCAAGAGACCTGGTGGGCCTTTTCTGGCCTTGGTCTTTTCTTATTCCTGGCCGATCTGGCACTCCGAAGGTTGCCTCCAAATTTGAACAATTTTGGTCCTCTCTCCTGGCTCCTTAAGGCGAGCCTTGCCTTTAAAAGTTTTGTAAAATTAATCACTTGAAGCTACAAGGCAATCGTGGCACGGAGCTTGCTAGTCGTTAGTGTAGCGTTGTCAGCTGGGTAAAATCCGCGGTGCTTTTGGCGGCGCCACAGCTTTAGCTTTCAACTATGAGCCCGACTGGATCGCCCAGCCGGGCTTTTTTGTTCAGTTGAGTTATTCAAGTATGAAGCTTGGATATTTTCCTTACTTGACAAGAATAGGGATTCTTTCTGCCATCTACTTCAGCTCAGCAAAACTCGGGCTGACGATGGATGGAATGAGCGGGTTCGCCACACTCGTGTGGCCACCTGCGGGGATCTCATTGGCGGCGCTTCTACTATTCGGTTATCGCCTATGGCCTGGTATTACCTTGGGGGCATTCATAGTAAGCCTGCTAAACGGTGCCCCTCTACTAGCAGCCTTTGGAATTGGAATAGGCAATACCTTAGAAGCGCTGTTTGGTACCTATTTGCTTCAACGCTTTAAAGGATTTCGGAATTCTCTTGAACGGGTCCAGGATGTTCTGTGGCTACTTGTATATGCAGCGCTGCTCAGCACGGTGGTCGGTGCCACGATTGGTGTATCCAGTTTCTGGTTGGCCGGAGCTTTTTCCCCTTCCTCCTTTGGTTCCACTTGGAGGGCCTGGTGGGTGGGGGATATGCTCAGTGATCTGGTTATAGCTCCGGTCCTTTTGACATGGGTCACGCGGTCCCGCTTCACCATACAATCGAGGCAGGTCGCTGAGGCCGGGGTTTTGGCTTTATCGCTGGTTGCCATTTGCCTGGTCGTTTTTTGGGATCTTTTCAGCACTGAACTCAAAGGGGCTTCACTAGTGTACATGATATTTCCCACCCTGATCTGGGCATCCCTCCGGTTTGGTCAACGTGGAGCCGTAACGGCGACCTTTGCGATCTCAAGCTTAACGATCTGGGGTACAGCGCAGGGTCTCGGTCCTTTCACGACAGAGACATTCAGTGAGGGCCTCTTGTTTCTACAGATCTTTATGGGGGTGATATCCGTGACCGCGATGAGCTTGGCCGCTGTTGTCACGGAGCGGGCACGATCCGAACAAAATGCGCGAGAAAGCGAGGAGCGCTATCGCGTTATTACAGAGACTGCCTTGGACGCCGTCATCACGATTGATAGAGCAGGCAAGATCTTGTTTGTCAATCAAGCTGCGGAAAATATATTCGGTTACTCTGTGGCTGAGATGCTGGATCAACCGCTGAGCATGATCATGCCCGAAGATCTTCGAGCCAGGCATTGGGCTTCGCTGAAGCGGTATATCGATGCTGGTAAGACAGATATACGGGGGAGAGCCGTACAACTACCCGGCCTCCACAAAAGCGGTAGGCATATCCCCTTGGAAGTCTCTTTTGGGAAGTTTCTCAAGGATGGTAAGCATTTTTTCACTTGTATCATTCGCGATATCACGACGCGCAAGCGGGCCGAGGAGCAGATCAAGACATCGCTCAAAGAGAAAGAGGTGCTTCTGAAGGAGGTTCACCATCGGGTCAAAAACAATTTGCAGGTCATCTCCAGTATGCTCAACCTTCAGGCCAGACATGTCAAGGATCAAAAGGCCCTTGAGATGTTTAGGGAAAGCCAGGACCGTGTCAGATCCGTCGCGCTTATCCATGAAAAATTGTATCAAACCAAAGAGCTGTCGAGGATCGACTTTACGGAATACGTCCGAAATCTAGGAGCTAACTTGGTCCGCACCTATGGAGTCAATCCGGATTCCATCAGGCTTCAGATCCATGCCGATGGCGTTTTACTAAGCGTTGATACGGCAATCTCCTGTGGTTTGATCATCAATGAACTCGTTTCAAATTCCCTAAAATACGCCTTTCCAGCAGGCAAGGATGGTGAAATCCACATCAAGCTTCGTTCGGATAAGGATAATCAGTTTAGCCTGATTGTCGGTGATAATGGTATTGGCTTGCCTGAAGATTTGGATTTCCGCAACACGGAATCGCTAGGGTTACAGTTGGTAACGACCTTAACGGATCAGATTGGTGGCACTGTCGAGCTTGATCGCAACAGTGGGACAGCTTTTAGGATTGTATTCCCAGAGTCGAAGTATAAGGGAGGAGGTCAAGGCAATGGAAAACGCGCGCATCCTGGTTGTTGAAGATGAAAGCATTGTAGCGAAGGATATACAAAACTCTTTGCAAAGTCTGGGATATTCTGTGCCCGCTGTGGTTTCTAGCGGGACGGAAGCGATTAGAAAAGCCGAAGAAATTCACCCGGATTTAGTGCTGATGGATATCGTGTTAAAGGGGCGTATGGACGGTGTAGAGGCCGCCGAACAAATGCGTGACCGTTTCCACATCCCGGTGGTCTTTCTGACGGCTTATACGGATGAGGACACGTTGCGTCGAGCGAAAACAACAGAGCCATTTGGCTATATACTCAAACCGTTCCAAGAAAGAGAATTACACACGACCATCAAGATGGCTCTTTACAAAAGCCAGATGGAAAAGAAGTTAAGAGAGAGCCACGAGTGGCTTTCCACAACGCTCAAGAGTATCGGCGATGCTGTGATCATCGCCGACAAAAAGGGGTGTGTGACATTCATGAATCCTATGGCCGAGTCCTTGACCGGCTGGAGGCAAGAAGAGGCTAGCGGAAAAAATCTGAAAGATGTTTTTCGCATTATCGACGAAGAAACCAGCGAAGTTGTTGAAAATCCGATAACGAAGGTAATCCGGGAAGGCGCTGCAGTCGGTTTGGTGAATCATACTTTATTGATAACAAAGGATGGGACCGAAATACCCATTGATGATTGTGGTGCGCCAATCAGGAATGACCAAGGTCAGATCGTAGGTGCCGTTTTAGTTTTCCACGACATCACCGAACACAAGCGGGCGGAGGAACAGATTCAACGCGGTTTGCAGCATGTGGCCGCGCTGCGCGGGATTGACTTGGCCATTAACTCGACATTGGATCTCCACACTGTCCTGAACATCCTGCTGGAAAAAATTGAGCAGCTTCTCCCCTATCCCGCAGCCACCACCGTCAGGTTATTCAACAGAGAAACTGCACAATTAGAACCCGTAGCCTGTCGGAACCTTGATGAAGTGGAATGGAAGGGAGATGGCTGGAGGTCCGGACGTAGTGTCTCCCAGTTGGTGTTCGAAACCAAGACCCCTCTGATCCTCAGCAACGTTCAAACCAACCCGGGCATTAGTCACCCAAAGTTTTTCCGTAAACACGGACTGGTCTCTTATCTGGGGGTTCCACTGATCGCTAGAGGCAAGCCCTTAGGAGTCCTTGGCTTCTACACGAAAAAGGAGCACCCATTTAGTAACGATGAGATCGAGCTTTTCTCTACGCTGGCCAGCCAGGCGGCTCTAGCGATCTACAATTCCCAGCTCTACGAGCAGAGCAAGAAACAGACAGTTGAGTTGGAATTGGCGAACAAGGTGAAGGATGAGTTTCTAAGCGTCATTTCGCACGAGCTTAGGACACCGGTCACCGTTATCATGGGTTATATGCGAGTGCTCCATGATAAAATGTTAGGGGACATCAACCAGAAGCAGGAGGAGGCCCTGCGGAACGGCCTAAGATACTGCAATGATCTATTAGGCATGATCACTAGTATATTGGAGGTACGCAGGATGGAGGCTGAGGAGGTTAAACTGCAAAATCAGCTGGTTAGCCTGGATGACATTCTGGAGGATCTTAGGTCAGTCTACGATGTTCCTTTGAATAAAGAACTTAGCCTGATCTGGGACTATCCCTGCAAGCTTCCGCCACTCAGAACGGACAGTGGCAAGCTCAGGCATATCCTCCAGAATCTTATCAATAACGCTATCAAATTTACGGAAAAGGGCAATGTCACGATATTAGCCCGGTGCTTACCCGAAACCAGGACAGTGGAGTTCAAGGTTACGGATACGGGGATAGGGATTCCGAAAGAGGCGCTGCCTTTCATCTTTGAGATGTTTCGCCAACTAGACGGCTCCGAGAGTAGAACCCATGGTGGTGTGGGACTGGGCCTTTATATCGTTAAAAAGTTTACTGAGATGCTTGGAGGGAAGATTGAGGTCCAGAGCGAGCCCGGCAAGGGCTCGGCCTTTACCGTCACGATACCTTATGAGAAGCAGGCACCAGCGCTAACCTTACCCCTCAAGACTGAGCTCTCATTAAAATCGGCGAGGGATTGACACCAGAGAGTCTTGACCCAGATTGCCGGAGTGAAGCTCCTCTCTATCCTCATCTTTGGAGAAACTAGTCAGATTGTCATCCGGCCCCTTTGGTTCCTACCAGATCTCTCAAGCGTCTCCACGGAATGCTGAGCCTCATTGGGGGGCACCCCCAAAGATCAATAAGGCGTCTGCTCCTCCCATTTATGTCTATGATAGGAAGCACTGGAGCCGTTATAGTATCGTCGCGTTATTCTTGGTGGGTGCCAGTCTCGGTTTCCTGTTGGCAGGATGCATGGTAATCGGGCCACAGCCGTTGCAGCCAGATGGGAAAATATATTTTGTACCCTTGCATGAATTCTCATCGCCCTCTTTGATCAAATTGATAACCTATTACAAACGCAGATATGGATTGGCGATTGAGACTTTGCCCTCAGTCAAGTTGGAAGAGGCCGTGGTGGATTTCAGCAGGCGCCAACTGATCGCCGAAGAGCTGATCGCTCTGATGAAGCGCCAGTATCCTGAGTTGGCCAAGGACCCTAAGGTCATCCTCATTGGGATCACACCAGGGGACATGTACATTCGGGAGTACACATGGCAATTTGCCTTCTCTTGGCGCGAGGAGGGACGATTTGCCGTGGTCTCCAGATCCCATGAACTTCGACCAGCCGCCGGACGATGAGCTTCTCCATGCCAGGGTACAGAAGATGATCACTAAGAACATCGGGATTATGTATTACGGCTTGGATCAGAGTACTGACCGGAAAAGTGTTCTCTTCGGCCCGATTCTTACCCTTGACGATCTAGACGGCGTCGGCAAAGATTTCTGAATCGAGCCAACGTTCTTCCATATGAAGCCGGGCAAGGCGGTTCTTCGATACTATGGGGCTGCGTGGTGGAACCAAAAGGCCATTCTTTGGACCTTGGATATCTTTTGGTTCCTTGCGTTCGTCTTCCTCGTGGCAATCTCATTGGACGCAGTTTTCTTTAAAGGGAATAACTTTCGTCTGGTGCTCGGTCGGGCTTCTGGACATCCCTTGCTCTTATTTCTTTGGACAGCAGGAGTGAGGGAGATGATCTTGGTTAGAGAAGTAAGCAGCAGAAGTTGGAGTTCGCTGTGGGGAGCTATGTTGCTTGTGGTGCTCTGTTTAGTGATTTGGCAGATCCTCGTTTTCTTTGCCTATCTAAGTAGTTCTCCTCTTGATGTTTTAAAAGCAGGTTATCGTCTGCTTACTGTCGTGACAGCTAAACCGAACGAGGTTGGGCTGGGTTGGAAAGATATGGGTGTTTCGCTTCTTGAGATTTTCGCAGGCCTCGTTTTAAGTGGAGGAGCGGCGCTTATTGTCTCCGAAGGTTTGTCAAGGAGTGTCAAGTTTAGAGCCTGGATACTTCCCCTCCTTCCTCTGACCTATATTGCACCTATCGTATTGCTACCGGGTTTGTTGGGTTCGCTGGGTATCACTCTATATAATTGGACAGCCATGTGTGTTGCGTTCCTCTCCTTTTTCCCTTTTGTCCAAGTCCTCTGGGGGCTCCGAGATCAGCCGCTGCTTTGCCGGATTCTCCTGGCTTTGGATGAAGCATTACCTTTTGCCTTTGTGGCCATTGTTTATGGCGAGGCCATGAATGCGGTAGCAGGGTTGGAATTTGTCATGGTGATAGCAGGTGCCACGCTTCAAACCGCAAAGGGATTTGCCACGTTTCTGGTGACTCTTATTGTACTCGTTGGGCCTATCATCCACACTGAGGTGAGTAGTCAAGAGGCTCTATTTCTCAGGTGGGAGGCGGGTTCTTTCAGCTCAAGAAGGAGCGTAGACGCAGATGCCACGTTGCGAATGGGCCAAAACAGAACTGTCTATCGCCTACCATGATAAAGAGTGGGGTGTGGCGGTCCATGATGACCGAGCTCTATTTGAGTTCCTGATCCTAGAGGGAGCGCAGGCGGGATTGAGTTGGGAGACCATCCTAAAAAAACGAGACAACTACCGGAAGGCCTTCGACAATTTTGATGCCCGCGCCATCGCGCACTACAACAAGCGCAAGGTGGCGGAGCTGCTCGCTAGTCCTGCGATCATTCGCAATCGGTTGAAAATCGCCGCCACGATTCAAAATGCCAGGGCTTTCCTGGCAGTCCAGAAAGAGTTTGGCAGTTTCGATGAGTATGTTTGGCGCTTTGTAAGTGGCGGGCCGAAGAAAAATGCGAATCGGAGAGTAAAGGAGATTCCAACCCGAACGCCTGAGTCTGATGCAATGAGCAAAGACCTATCACGACGCGGTTTTAAGTTCGTTGGGTCAACCATCTGCTATGCTTTTATGCAGGCAGTTGGGATGGTCAACGACCACGCGACAGATTGTTTCCGACGATCGGAGATTCATAGGAATGATAGAGGAGTCAGCGACTCACATGAATCCTGTTGAAAACGCAAGGGGCAATAATCGAAGCAAGAGCGCCTCTCCAAAGAGGCCAGTATCATCCTTAGGTAACTTGTTTGCAGCGTTCTTTTGTGTTGGAGCCGGGTTGTTCATTCTGGCCATTTCTGCCGGCATCATCCATGTAGATCCTAGTACGGTTCACGCTCCCTACTGGATTGTGGGCGCATGCGGGATAGTCTTTGTGTTTGGAGGTTTGATTCTGCTTGCGCGCCATTACAGCTGGGCAAGAGGGGTTCAAACCGTGCTTGGCCCCGCAATTTTTATCCTTTTGGCAACGGTGCTAAATTGGATCGCTTTCGGACCAGGGGAACGCCAATTTAGCGGTACAATCTCTCTTCCATTTTCAGCTTATAGTTCGAGGGCGAGTGAGCTGACTGGCCGTATTGTCTTCGGCATTTTTGCAGTCATCCTTGATGTTCTAATCGTATACATCTTGATTATGGCTCTACGGCGGATAATGAGAAGGTAGTGGATGAAAAAGGTATACAGCGCCCAAGATCCTCTAATGATAGGTCATCTTAAGAATGTCCTCGAAACTCACGGAATCGAGTGCGTGATCAGGAACATGGACCTTGCTGGTCTGATTGGGGAGCTGCCGCCGATTGAATGCTGGCCTGAGCTCTGGCTGGTGGATGAGGCGAGGTTTGCTGAAGCTCAGGCGATACTAAAAGAAACCATGTCTTCTCTTGTATCTATAAAGAAGCCCTGGAAATGTAGGAAATGTGGCGAAGAGATCGAGGGCCAGTTTACCGAGTGCTGGAATTGCGGAAATAGTCGGCTCTAGCAGTTGAATCTGCTAAAAGCTATAGAACTACCGCTCTCCCTTGACCTTGATCTCTACGCGCCGGTTGACTGCACGTGCCCAAGCGTTCCTTTGGTCAATAAGCGGTTTGGACTCACCTAAGCTCTCGACTAATATACTTTCCTGATTGATCCCGAGCTGAACCAATTCACGCTTCACTGTTTCAGCCCGGCGTTTCCCCAATTTCTGATTGTAATCTTCAGAACCGATATAATCTGCATGGCCTCCTATAACGACTACTACGTCTGACTTCTCTTTAATTTTTTGCGCTGCAAGATAGACTCTCCCTTTGCCTAGCTCGGTAAGTTCTGCTGAGTCAAAGCGGAATGCGATTTCCGGAAAATGGACCTTTTCCACCTCTACCACCTTGGGAACCTCTTTAATCACCTCTTTTACCACAATCTTCTCAACCGGAACCTCCTTGACTGCCACGGCTGTCGGCTCTTGGGCAGGCGCTTTCGCTTGCGAGGGTGTCTTTTCCACACCCACCGGTTGTTGGTAGTCCGTTTTTACCTGATCAAAGGAGACCAGCCAAGGGCTGCCGCACGCTCCACGGGCAACTTCCCCTATCTCTCTGCCGTTTGTGCCGCCTCCATGATTCCCAGGAACTTGATATGTGGCTACGTAGGTAACGCTGGTTGCCATTTGAGTACCAACGCATGTCACAAGCTTAAATGGGAAATGGAGTAGTGATAGAAAAACACTGCCCACGTAGTAGATCGCGTCTTCTCCCTCCGACCGAGCCTGCTGTGCACGTGCCGAAGATGGGGCCAGTAACAAGACGATAACTATGGCAGGAATACAGATGCCCCAAAATGTTCTTTTTAGACCCATATTTTCTCCTTTCGATCGATCCTACAACCTTACTCATTCTCCTGATTTTCATGGGTCCAGTCAAGAGCTAAAAAACTACGGTGCCGTTGACGGAGGT
>JAHFAO010000005.1:22245-42899 GCA_023250515.1 Deltaproteobacteria bacterium
AGGTTCATCATTCATATCCCACTTCAGTGATCATAATTGTGGATGGAACTTCCTCAGGGAACAGATGTCAGTATAACAAGCAGAGTCACTAAACTGTCAATGTGGGTTTTCATTTTAACAAAGGTGATATATTACCCCTTGACCCCGGCCTTCTGACTGGAATAAATAACACTCCATATTACTCTTGTTACACGAATGCTTGATACGGAGGTGTTTTATGCGTTTGATTGATGCCGACGGCCATCTCGAGGAGAGTCCAGCGACCTTTAGCGACCAGTACCTCGACCCGGCTTTTCGACCTCAGCGTCCTCGCGTTGTGGCCATGGATGGCATGATTTACTGGATGATCGACGAGCAGCTATTTCCGCGGCGCCTCGGACGGGGGTGCCATAACCTGGGTACGCCCGCAAGCTTCAACGGAAAACCCTCCCCGCACGCATCCAAGAAAGTCGATACCCTCCCGAGCATGGAGCTCAGCGATGTTGGCTCGCGGCTTCAAGCGATGGATGAAGAGGGGATCTCTATCCAGGTCATCTACCCGACTCTGTTTCTCGCCTATCCCTTGAGTTCCAATCCCCTGCTGCTGACGGCGCTCTGCTCCTCATACAACAGGTTTCTAGGAGACCGGCTGGGGAAGAACGAGCGTGTGAAATGGGCGGCCGTGGTGAACCTGGACGACGTGCCGGCAGCGGCGCATGAGGTCCACGAGGCGCGTAAGCTTGGCGCCGTGGCAGTCATGGTCCTTGGCACCGCTGGAGATCACATGCTGGATCACCCACGGCTTTTACCGTTCTTTGATGCCTTAGCTGAAGAGGACCTTACCCTCGCGGTTCACGTAGGTTGGGCTTGTCCTTCGCTGAACAATCTTTTTACGCACATCTATCCGTCATCGGTCAACGCGTTTCTTATGCCCGTCCTGCTTGGTTTTTCAGCTTTGATCAGCGGGGGTGTGATGGACCGTTTTCCCAAGCTGCGGGTGGGTTTTTTGGAGGCTGGCTGTCAGTGGATTCATTTCATGGTTGACCGGCTGGACCACCGCTTCAAGCATTCGGGAAATGTCCTGGCCGATATCCTCTGGGAGACGGCTCCCAAGGCCAGGCTCTCTCCGATAGAATACATCCGCCAGGGGAACCTCTACTTCAGTGCCGAGGTTGAAGATAAACTCTTGCCGCAGGTGATTGAGCTCGTGGGCGAGGGACAGATCATCTTCGGCTCCGACATGCCTCATGGAGACCGCGAGCGTTTTGCCGGGCGGCTGTTGCAGGAAAGAAAGGACTTAGGCGATTCGGCGAAAGAGAATATCCTGTGGCAGAATCCCTCCCGCTTGTACGAGCTAAATCTCTAACGCGAAGTGCGAAGAAAGTGGGCAGTATTTTCTCGTGTTTTCCAAGGAGACAGGCTGACAGAGATGGGGGTGAGTGCGATGAAAAAAGACAGTCCCAAGATCACCGGCTTCCACGCTCATATCTATTATGATCCTACAACTCGTGACGCGGCCGCGCGCGTCCGGGAAGGGTTGGGTGCTAGGTTTGATGTGCAGCTCGGCCGTTGGCATGACGAGCCCGTAGGGCCTCACACTAAGGCGATGTATCAGGTTGTCTTCTCACCGGATCAGTTTGGCGAGGTTGTCCCATGGTTAATGCTCCACCGTGAGGGGTTGGATGTTCTTGTCCATCCTGAGACAGGTGATTCTGCTCGCGACCACTTGGACCGTTCCCTATGGCTGGGAGAGAAGCTGAAGCTCAATATTCCGGCGCTTGGAAGGGGTTAAGAGGAAAACATGTTGCAAGGTTACCGATTGTTTGATGCCGATGCTCACGCGATGCTAAGCCCAAGGATGTGGGATACCTTGCCGCCGGAGTACACCAGCAGGCGTCCTCGCCCGGTATAGCTCCGAAGCGGCTCAAGTGGGCCGGGCTGCTGCCGCTGCGCGATTCGCGCCAGGCGTTAGAAGCCCTGGAGGAAATGAAGGCGCTTGGGGCCACGGCTGCCGTGGTCTATGGCACGGTTGGGGACCGTCTTCTCTGCCATCCCAGCTTTAGTCCAGCTTGGGAGCAGTTTGCCCGCACAGGCCTTCCCCTGTGTGTCCACATGGGCATGAGCTATCCGCCCTTTGAGCAACTCAGCCAGAACCTCCTTGATTCGCATGGAATCGGTATGAGCCTGCCGGTCATGCTTGCGTTCGTCGCCCTGGTGGGGCACGGAATACTCGACCGCTACCTTGACCTGAAGGTGGCTTTCCTCGAGTTCGGTGCTGAGTGGATATTTTATATGGTTGGAAGGCTAGGACATTATCTGCCGATCGATAGGAGCGCGATGCCGGCCAAAGATGAGCTGCCCCAGCGGACTATCGAGGAGTACGTGAAATCTGGTAGGCTCTTCCTGGCCGGCGAGGCAGAGGATGCCATGTTGGTACAAGAGATCGCCCTCCTTGGCGAAGACCAGATCCTCTATTCTTCGGATCTCCCGCACGGCGAGGGGCGTCATAACGCGGCATTCAAGATCCTAGGGCGGAGTGACCTGTCAGGCGCTCAGAAGCGAAAGATCCTTTACGATAATTCCGTACGACTTTTTGGCGAGCCGTGAACCTTTATGCTTTCCTTGCCGATGGGGAATCACTTTCATCAGGACCAGAAAAGAGATTTTAGTCTTTTGCGCAGACGTCTTCCCGTTCTTTTTCTTATCCCGACCCACATTCGGAGAATAAGATTACGAAAAAACCAGACGAAGGATGAGGCAGTGCTGATCCAAGGGTGATTGAATTCGAAGTCGGCTTTGAAGGTCTTTATCTCTAGAGCTCGGCCGAACCTCCTTTTAAAGATCGGCCGGATACTTAAGGCGTGCCGGGATTCGGCAAAGAGGATTAGAGTTTGAACGGGTGAGAGGATTTTGTTTCGTGTAATCTTCATCGCCAGGTCTTCTTCGTTCTTTGCTGTGATAATAATGACATTAGTGCGAAATTCATCTCGGGTGAGAGAGCGCAAGATCAATTCCTCTTTTAACTCCAGCTCCAGCCCACTACTCTCTTCGTGACTAGCGAGCACCAAGAACGTTTTGGGCCTTGAGATCTGCATGGATCTTTGCCATCGCTCTAAAGCCTTTTCCAGCGCCTTATGGGATGCCGCTGACAGATTCTTAGTGTCAAGGCACCCGTAAGGCATAGGCAGTATGATAATATTGGAAATACCCGACTCCTTCCTATAATCAGGTTTGCGTTAAGACCTTAAGCTGCCTTAATTTTACGCAAACGTTAGAGCAGAGTAAAACGGAAAGTGCCAGCTTGGGGAGGAGTTTACTCTTTTTGCGATTTGAGCAATGATAACTGATAAAGACAAATTACCGAAAGTTCGATGAAAATGAATCGGAGGTAACAATCAGATGCTGGCAAGGACAACACCCGTGGTTCTCTTTTTCTCTCTCCTGGCGCTGATGACCGCTCGGTCTTTGCAGGCGCAGACGCCCAGGCCACTCCAAGTTAGAGTCGCGCTCTCCACGGCGACCCCTCACATGACGCCATTATGGGTAGCCAGGGAGAGAAAAATTTTCGCTAAATACGGGCTTGATGTCCAACTGATCTTCGTGAGCGGCGGCGCACTGGTTACCCAAATGCTCGCTGCCGGAGAGATTCAGATCGCTGCAACCGCGCCGGCCTCCCTGGTTAGCTTGATTGCTGGGGGTGAGAAAATCATTTTGTTTCTAGGCATCAGCAACACCTCACCCTTTACCCTGGTCGCTCAACCCAACATCAAAAAGGCTGCGGACCTAAAGGGCAAGAAGCTGGGGACAGCCCGTTTCGGTGGCTCCTCACACACCTCCGCCCTGATCGCACTGGAGTACCTGGGGCTCAATCTCAAGCGAGACAATATCACTATCATCCAGAGCGGCTTGGATCCGGAGCGGATGGCTGCCCTCGAACAGAAAGGCATCGATGCAGCCATGTTGCAGCGACTGGCCACCCGCATCATGGTCAACAAGGGCTACCTCCCGCTCTTTAACCTCCATCAGGCTAAGATCCCTTACCAGAACACCGTCCTGGCGGCAAAGAAGGATTTCATTACAGCCCAGCCCAAAGTGGTTGATAACTTCACCCGTGCGGTCCTAGAGGGCTATGGATATCTCTTCAACAAGGAGAACAAGCAGGCCGTCAAGGAGGTTATCTCAAAGAACCTCAGGCTCTCCAACGTAGAGGCCGCTGAGGAATTCTATCTCGAGGCCCTGGAGGAAATGGAGAAAAAGCCCTACCCTTCCGTGGAGGGGACAAGGATTGTCATTAAATATGTCGCCGAAAGGAATCCTAAGGTTGCCTTCCTTAAGGCCGAGGAGTTGATCGACTCAAGCTGGCTTAAGAATCTCGATGACGAGGGGTTCTTCGACAAGGTCTATTCGAGGAGATAAAGGCTGTGTCGGTAGAGCAAACCAATAGCGGTGAGCAGGAGGCGATTCAGCACCACTCAGGATATGTCGCCATCGTTGGGCGGCCCAATGTGGGGAAATCGACCCTCCTCAATCAACTTTTAGGCGAGAAGATCGCCATCGTCACTCCAAAGCCCCAGACCACGCGCAATCGAATTACGGGCATCAAGACGACACCAAACTCTCAGATTGTCTTTCTGGATACCCCAGGGATTCACCAGGCCCATTCGCTCATGAACCGCCGCATGGTGGAGATTGCCCTCAGGACCTTGAGAGAGGTGGACGTAGTCCTCTGGCTCGTCGATGTCCGCGGAGGGATGCGGCAGGAGGATGAGGATATTGCTCGAACACTTAGAGAATCCCAGGCAACGACGCTTATCTTACTCAACAAAATGGATCTCATCTCCAAGGGGAAGCTTCTCCCGCTAATGGAGCGGTGTTCTGCCCTGTTACCCGAGAGAGAGATCGTCCCGATCAGCGCCCGTAAAGGAGAGAACCTACCTCTTCTTTTGGATCTGATCGAAAAGATACTCCCCGCAGGTCCGCGCTATTACCCTGAAGGAGAGGTCACTGACCAGACGGAGCGTTTCATCGCCTCTGAGATCATCCGGGAAAAAATCTTTGTTCTGACCCGCCAAGAGATCCCTTACGCCACGGCGGTCACTATCGATGAATTCACTGAGAAAGAGGAAAAGAACCTGGTGGTCATCAAGGCTACGATCCATGCGGATCGTGAATCCCATAAGCCTATCCTCATTGGCAAAAAAGGGGCAATGCTCAAAGAGATTGGCAAGCAGGCCAGAGAAGATTTGGAGAGACTCCTGGGCTGCAGGATCTTTTTGGAGCTTTTTATTAAGGTTCAAAGGGGATGGACTCAGGATCCCCATGCGCTGACCGAATTTGGCTTATAGGTTGGTCAGGATGTCCCAGCTAAACTCCCAGCCGTCTCGCCGCTTGCCTGTTTTGGCTATTGTCGGTCGACCCAATGTGGGAAAGTCCACTCTATTCAACCGCCTTACTAGAGAAAAGAAGGCCATAGTGGACGACCTGCCAGGCGTTACTCGGGATCGCAATTACGCCCAGGTGGAGTGGTACGGAAAGAGATTCCTCCTAATCGATACCGGGGGTTTTGAACCTGACCCGGAGACAGCACTCAAAAAACAGATTCAGGAACAAAGCCGTCTAGCCATAGAGGAGGCGGATGTGATCCTCTTTCTTTTTGATGGAAAAGCGGGCTTCAACCCGTTGGATCGGGATGCCGTGAAGTTGCTGCGGCAGGTCAAGAAGCCAGTTTTTTTCGCTGTTAACAAAATTGATTCGCAGCCCAAAGAGAGCCACCTGTATGAATTCTATGCTCTAGGTCTGAATCAGATCTTTGCCCTTTCGGCAGAGCACGGACTTGGACTTTCAGACTTGATGGATCGAGTCGTGGGAGATTTTCCGGCCGGACAGGATGACGGGGCGGGGGAGGATGAAGCGGAAAGAGCGCGACCGATGTGTCTGGCCATTGTTGGCCGCCCAAATGTCGGGAAATCCACCTTAGTAAATCGTCTTCTTGGCTACGAACGCTCTGTGGTGGATTCAGTCCCAGGCACAACGCGGGATGCCGTGAATAGCCCTTTCAGTTGGGGCGGAGAGCAGTACACCTTAGTGGACACAGCAGGGATCCGCCGCAAGGCAAGGATCGTAGATCGGATTGAGCGTTACAGTGTGATCCGATCTCTCGGTTCAGTGGATCGGGGAGATCTAGTCATTCACCTCTTGGATGGTCCTGAGGGAGTCACCGACCAGGATGCGCAGATCCTGGCTTATGCTTTTCAGCGCGGGAAGGGGTTGATTTTAGCGGTGAACAAGTGGGATCTGGTGGACAAAGGTCAAAGGGACACCAAATCCTACAGTGAGCAGGTTTACCACAAGCTCTCGTTTCTCGATTTTGCCCCGCTGGTATTTATCTCGGCCATTACTGGTTATGGTATCCGAAGGATGATGGAGGCGACGCAGCGGGTGGCGTTATCCCACCAGCGACGGATTAAGACCTCGACGCTGAATCAGGCCCTGGGCGAGCTATTCAAGAAGCACTCTCCCCCCCTGGTTAAAGGCCGGCAAGTCAAATTCTTCTATGCAACACAGACCGCCTTAAGACCCCCGACATTCACGCTTTTTGTTAACTCGCCCAAAGGCATAACCTCTAGCTATGAGCGCTACCTCATTCATCATTTGCGTTCGGCCCTAGCATTGGAGGCTTCGCCTATTCGGCTTGTCCTGCGTGGTAGAAGGGATGAAGACCAAAAAAAGATCAAAGGATCAAGGGGTAAAGGGAAGAAGGGAAACAGGTGAAGGTGAAGCCTAAATTGTTCATTGCGGTCACCGAAGCTGGGATCAAAGAGGTAAGACTAGGAGGTAAAAGTGGAGCAACTCACTCTCGGCACAAGAGGGAAGGAGCCCTTGCCCGGCGTTGGAGGAAGGCTGCCGGGGAGGAGTTAGATGGCTACTTTGCCGGGCGGCTGCGTTCTTTTTCTGCACCCTGTGATCTTGGTAATCTACCTCCTTTTACGCGGGCGGTCCTAAGAATTACGGCACGAATTCCGTATGGGGAGGTGAAGAGTTATCGGTGGGTCGCAGAACGATTGGGAAACCCCAGATCATCACGGGCAGTAGGCAATGCCTTGGCAAGAAACCCTATCCCCATTATTATTCCCTGTCATCGCGTGGTCCGTAGTGACGGAACCCTTGGAGGTTATGCCCTGGGCCTTAACTGGAAGAGAAGATTGCTGGAGCTGGAAAAAAACCACCTTAGGGGATTTTAAGCAGAACTCATCGTTCGCCCTTCCTTTACGGCCGATCTCCTCCACACTTAAACCGCTCCCGTTGCCTATAGGGGATAATCCTGGAGTTTGGTTTGATTTTAGAATAAAATGGTACACTTGTTCTTGAATCTCGATGGGGAAGGTATGGTTGAGCCATTGATAGCAATTGATGAAGGTATTTTCTTACCTTCATTGGACGAAAATGAATCTGCCCCTTGGCTGGCCCTGGCACGGGTCAAAGGATTGGGGTGTGCGAGCTTCAAAAAGCTAGCCGAGCATTTTGGTGACCCAAGGCGGGCTTTTTCTGCTTCGGAGAAGGAGTTGGCCCAAATCCCTAGTCTGGATAAGGGAGCGATCGAAGGTCTACTAACTTTCTCAGAGTGGGATGAGATCAGAAAGGAAATGCACCGCATCTCGGAAGCAGGAGCAAGGATCCTGCCTTTCAGTGATCGCAACTACCCTGCCCGACTTCGGATGATTCCTGATCCGCCTCCCTTTCTTTATGTGAAGGGAGAGATTCGAGAAGAAGACGAAAGGGCTGTGTCTGTGGTGGGATCGCGCAGCGCCAGCGATTATGGGATAAAAATAACCCGAGACCTCTGTCAGGGTTTGGCCTCATTAGGTTTTACCGTAGTCAGCGGCATGGCCCGAGGGATAGACGGAGAGGCGCATGAGGCAGCCTTAGGGATGGGTGGAAGGACTGTGGCCGTTTTGGGTTCTGGGGTGGATGTGGCTTATCCCCCGGAACATGAGGAGCTCTATCGGAAGATATGCCAAGGTGGGGCGGTTCTTTCCGAGTTGCCGATCGGGACGCCTCCTTTCTCCTATAATTTCCCCTCCCGTAATCGTCTGATCAGTGGTCTCTCACTTGGGGTTGTAGTGGTTGAGGCAACTGAAAAGAGCGGCTCCTTAATCACTGCTGGGTTGGCCTTGGAACAAGGACGTGAGGTTTTTGCTGTGCCCGGGGAAGCGGGAGCGAGCCGCAGCCGCGGGCCTCATCGATTGATCCGTCAGGGGGCGAAGCTAGTCGAGGGCATCGAGGACATCTTGGAAGAGATCGCCCCTCAGCTTCTCGGGCGGGGGGTAGGGCAAAAAAGTACCCTGCCTTCTCTCCCCCCCAACATGAGTTTTGAGGCGAGGAAAATATTCGAGCTGGTTCTGGCACGCCCTCTCCAGATCGATGAGGTGATCCAGACGAGCGGACTCTCTCCGGCCAAGGTCTCGGAGATCCTTTTAGAGCTGGAAATCCATGGGCTCTTGAAACAGTTACCAGGGAAAAGGTTTAAGGTAGTCACATGAATCTTAAATTTCAAATCTCAGATCTCAAATTTGAAATCTGAAATCTGCAATCTGAAATTGAATCTATGGCAGCAAAAAATCTAGTTGTCGTTGAATCTCCGGCCAAGGCCAGGACGTTGGAGAAATATCTGGGCCGGGATTTTCTGGTCAAGGCTTCTATCGGCCACATTGTGGATCTGCCCAAGAGCAAGTTAGGGGTGAATATTAAGAAGGGGTTTACTCCGGACTTTCATGTGATCCAGGGCAAGAAGAAGGTGATCGAAGAGCTCCGACAGGCGGCGAAGGGCAAAGAAAATATTTATCTCGCTTCAGATCCCGATCGCGAAGGTGAGGCCATCGCTTGGCATCTCGCGGATCAGATCGGTGAAGACCACCATCAAATCCACCGCGTGCTTATCAACGAGATTACCCGCAGAGCTGTCCTGGAGGCGATTGCCCAGCCGCATCAGTTAGACCGGAACAAGTTCGATGCCCAGGTCGCCCGTAGAATCTTGGATCGATTGGTGGGCTACCAGATCAGCCCTATTCTTTGGAATAAGGTGAGGCGGGGATTAAGCGCTGGACGTGTGCAGTCGGTGGCCGTGCGATTGGTCTGTGAGCGGGAAAAGGAAATTCGCGCCTTTGTCGCACAGGAGTATTGGTCCCTCACTGCCCTTTTGGAAGGTCAGGTTGCCCCTTCCTTTGAGGCCCGTTTGGTCCAGTGGCAGGGACAGAAGGTCGACAACAAAAATTTTCGGCTAGATAATGAGTCGCTGGTCCGGCAGATCATGAAGTCTCTAGAAGGCGCTTCATGGGCTATCGGGGAGGTGGAAAAGAAAGAGCGGCGCCGCTTCCCCACTCCGCCCTTTGTAACCAGCAAGCTCCAGCAGGAGGCGGCAAGGAAACTGGGCTTTCAACCAAAACGGACTATGCAGATCGCTCAGTACCTCTATGAAGGGGTGGAATTGGGTCCTGATGGTTCCGTCGGGCTCATTACCTACATGCGCACCGATTCGACCCGTATCGCTGCGGATGCCCTAGCCGCTGCGCGGAAATATATAACTGGTCGCTACGGTCAGAAATATCTTCCCGAGAAGCCCGTAATGTATCGTTCAAAAAAAGGGGCCCAAGATGCTCACGAGGCGATCCGGCCCACCGCCATGGAGTATACTCCTGAGAGGGTGCGAAGGTATCTACGGCGCGATGTCTTCGCGCTCTACTCGTTGATTTGGGACCGCTTTGTTGCAAGCCAAATGGTTCCCGCCTTATTTGATCAGACGGCATTTGAAATCCCGGTAGGTGAGGCGGTCTTCCGGGCTACGGGGCAGCAGCTCAAGTTCAATGGTTTTATGGCGGTTTACACCGAAGGGAAAGATGAGAAAGCTGATAAGGATGAAAGGGATGAGGAGGAGCGTGAGGACGAGAGCATGCTGCCGGACTTAAAAGCGGGTGACCGCCTTACGCTCCTTTCCCTCGAGCCCCATCAGCATTTCACCCAACCACCGCCGCGTTTCACTCAGGCCACTCTGATCAAGGAGCTGGACGAAAAGGGCATAGGTCGGCCATCGACCTATGCGGGTATCCTTTCCAACGTTCTGGACAGGAAGTACGTGATCTTGGACGACAGGAAATTACTGGTGCCGACGGAGCTGGGATTTCTGGTCACCGATCTGTTGGTGAATAGCTTTCCTGACATCCTTAACGTGAAGTTTACTGCTGGTATGGAGAAGGTTTTGGACAAAATCGAGGAGGGAAGGGAAGATTGGCTTAAGGCCATGAAGCGCTTCTATTCCTCGTTCTCCCGGGATCTGAAGCGGGCCGAGGCGGAGATGAGGGATGTGAAAAGACAGGAAACCCCGACGGACATCCCTTGTGAGAAGTGTGGGTCCATGATGGTGGTGAAGTGGGGACGGAACGGAGAGTTTCTTGCTTGCCCGCGCTATCCTGAATGTAAAAACACGAAGAACTTTACTCGAGGCGCAAACGGTGATGTGCAGGTAGCTGAGGAGGTCGAGGTCAATGAGGCCTGTGAAGAGTGTGGCAGGCCCATGCAGGTCCGTTGGGGGAAATATGGTCGGTTCCTGGGCTGCAGCAGCTATCCAGAATGTAAAAGCATTCAACCCCTTGAAAAACCCGTGGACCTAGGGATCCTTTGCCCTGATTGTAGGAAAGGCAATCTCCTGGAGAAGAAATCCCGGAGAGGTAAACTATTCTTCGGCTGCAATCGCTATCCTGATTGTCACTTTGCAACATGGGATCGTCCGGTGGCAGAGGTCTGTCCCAAATGCGGGGAGCCCATTCTGCTTGAGAAGGTGACCAGGCGGGCCGGACGGATTCGTCGCTGCCATAAGAAAGAGTGCGACTATAAGGTCCAGGTCTTACAGTAAAACGGTGGAGCCGCTTCACGGAAGGGCTGACAAGAAACGATTTGCCGCCATCGACATTGGGACAAACACCATCCTCCTTCTCATAGCAGAGTTAGACAGAAATGGGGCCTTTCAGGTTCTGGAGGATCGGGCAGAGATCACTCGAATCGGAGAGGGGGTAGATCGTACCCGACGGATAGGGTCGGATGGAGCAGAACGTAGCCTTGGGGTGCTGCGAGACTATCTTGAAAAGTGTAAGAACCTAGGCGTTGATGAAATTCTGGCTGTGGGGACAAGCGCCCTGAGGGACGCCCGAAATTCAGGGGAATTTATAGCCCGTCTCAAGCAGGGACTGGGTTTGGATCTTCGCATCCTATCAGGTGAAGAGGAAACATCGTATTCCTATCTAGCAGTTCGGGAAGGACTTGCCCTCGAAGGAAAAGAGGTGCTGGTGGTGGATGTGGGAGGAGGGAGCACCGAGTTGATCTGGGCCAAGGAGGGTGGCGTGCACCTTTGGGCAAGCATGGACATGGGTTCTGTAAGGCTTACGGAGCGATTCCTTACTTCAGATCCCGTCCTGGAAGAAGACGTTGCCCGGATGATTACGGAGATCGATCGCCAGTTGGAGAGATTGCTCGTCGATTGGGGGATGGAGAGACGTTTTCATACGATGGTGGGCCTCGCGGGGACCTTTACTACCTTGGCTGCAATAGAGAAAAGGCTGAGCGTGTATTCCCATAGTGAGGTTCATGGGTGTCGTCTTAGTCGAGCCGAGGTGCAGCGACAGGTCCATCTCTTCAAAGACAAGACGATCGCCGAGCGGAGAGAGATTCCCGGGCTGGAGCCAAAGAGGGCCGATGTTATTCTTGCAGGGGCTGTGCTGATTGATAGGATTATGACTCTTTTCCGTGTAGAGCAGGTTATGGTAAGCGATCAGGGGATCCGATATGGCCTGCTCCACGAAAGGCTGAGAACGCTATGGATCACCTAAGCCTGGTCGCCCTGAAAGAAGTGAGTGGTCTAAGCTTGACTTTAGAAAGGCTGTTTTTTCTATTGACATTTGTTTCGAAATTCGGAAATATGGCCCCCTGCTTGGAATCCGGGGAAAAAGCTGGCTTCCATGGGACAGCGGAATAAAAATAATTCACAATACGGAGGGAGGTGAAAAACCATGACCAAGGGTGAACTTATCATTGCGGTGGCCAGAGTGGCAAAACTCAGCAGAAGGGCAGCAGGGGATGCTGTGGATGCGACCTTTGACAGTCTCTGCCGAGCGATCAAGAAAGACAAGCGGTTTCAGGTGCCGGCATTTGGTACCTTTACCGTGCGCTCGCGCAAGGCAAGAAAGGGGAGGAATCCTCAAACAGGCGCTGAGATTGCTATTAGGGCGAGCCGGACGGTGGGATTCAAGCCTGCGCCTAGCTTGAAGAAAGGGCTATAGGCAGGGCAGGAGGATAATCTTTTTCGGGCCACCACGTATTACGTGGTGGCCTTTTTTTATCTTTAGGAATTAAGGGGTCGTATGTAACTCTTGATGGGGGCTAAAGAGGGAAATACAATAGAAGTAAAGGGACAGAAATTTAAGATCGGGGATGAGCCATGTCGTTCAAGAGCAAAAAAATTTGGCTAGACGGTGAGATGGTCCGTTGGGAAGAGGCCAAGGTTCATGTCTTAACTCATGCCCTCCATTACGGGACAGGATACTTTGAGGGCATCCGCTGCTACGCCCTGGAAGATGGTCACTCTGCCGTCTTTCGTCTTGATGAACACATGCGGAGATTTTTTGATTCAGGCCAGATCTTGGGTTTTCCCCTTCCCTACACCGTTGAACAGATAAAGCTAGCGACCCTGGACATTATCCGCGTCAACGGACTCAAAGAGTGTTATATCCGGCCCCTGGCCTTTGTGGGATCGGGAGAGATGGGTCTCTATGCGCCCGACAATCCCATTCACGTCGCTATCGCTGCCTGGCCTTGGGGGGCCTATTTAGGAGAGGAAGGAATTAAGAACGGTATTCGAGCAAAGGTTTCGTCCTACACGCGCCATCATGTTAACGTGATGATGACTAAGAGTAAAGTTTCGGGAAACTATATTAACTCCGTTTTAGCCAAGAATGAGGTTAAAAAGGCCGGGTACGACGAGGCAATCATGCTGGATACCGAGGGATATGTAGCGGAGGCCAGTGGGGAAAATATTTTCATCATCCGACAGCAACGGGTTAAAACAACACCTCTCACCTCCATCTTGCCGGGAATCACGAGAGACTCCGTGCTGACGATTGCGCGTGACAAGGAATACGAGGTCCAGGAAGAGCGCTTTACCCGAGACGAGCTGTACACGGCGGATGAGGCTTTTTTTACCGGCACGGCCGCCGAGGTAACACCGATCCGTGAGGTGGACAACCGCAAGATCGGTCCCGGCTGTCCGGGTCCGGTTACCTTGAAACTGCAGCAAACCTTTTTTAACGCCATCAAAGGGAAAGATAAGAAGTACAAGAAGTGGCTTACCTATATCTAACCCTAGCTTTAGAATCGTTGTGATCCCAGCTAGTCTCGATTCGTTTTTCTGGGCTTTTTAAGAGGGAAAAGTTTTGTCCATAGTTCGAGAACCCACGATCCGGGTAACCATGCTCCCTCGTGATACCAATGCCCGGGGGACCATCTTTGGGGGAGTTATCCTGAGTCACATAGACTTGGCAGGCGCAATCGCTGCCCACCGGCATGCCACAAGGAACTTTGTTACCAAGGCCATGCACGAGGTTGAGTTTGTTGCGCCTGTTTATGTGGGTGATGTCGTGAGTTTTTATACTACGGTGATACGCGAGGGCAAAACCTCTCTTACGATCCGAGTTGAAGTCGAGGCTGAGCGTTTTAGTGAGCGAGGGCGACAGGCCAGGGTCACTGAGGCAGAGGTTGTCTTTGTGTCGATAGACGAAAACGGAAAACCAACCCCGATAAGGTGAAGTAATCCGATCTGCTCCTCTTATCGTCTAATGGTGAGGGGAACAGGGAATGACGAGGGGATAAGAAGAAAGAAGGTTGAGTCCGTAATTATCCATGGTGGACAAAATTGTAATAAAATTATCCGTTTTAATAGCCCGAGCCGATTCTAGCTGCTTGAAAAAACAAAGGAATTTTTAGCATTATAGCTGGCTAGATTTTTGCACAGCTTATAACTGAGCAATACCAAACATCAGAATTTGGGATCTATTGGAGACTTTATGAGATCTTCGGCCCGATCGATAGTAGCTCTGCCTGCTCTTTCTCTTCGGTGCTACTTTTTACTCCTTTTTGCTCTTTTTTTCCTCCTTTTACTATCCTCGCCGACGGGGCTGGCTGTTGCGGCGTCCAATGCCAATACTCTTTATGGCGAAAGGGTAGGGTGCCCAAATTGTAATAATGACGGCTCAGAGCTCTCTCAGTTGTTGCAAAAGGCAGATGCCCTTTACGCCAGCTTCAAATCAAAGGAAGCGTTAAAAGAGCTTTTGAAAATTCTCCAATTGGATCCTCAGAACCACGAAGCGCTTGCCAAAACATCCCGGGTCTATATTGATTTTGGCGACATGATTGCGGAGTCGGGGCCTGATTGGAAGGAGAAAAGGCTTAAACAATACCTCAGCGCAGAAGAGTTCGCCCGCAAGGCGGTTAAAGCCGATCCCAACGGGACGTGGGGTCACTTCTACGTGGCTGCCTCCTTAGGAAAAATCGCTTTGCAATCCCCTATCTCCAAGCAGATCGATCTTGCCCAAGAGATTCGAGAAGAGGTAGAAAGGGCCATCGCCCTGGACCCCCAAAACGGTTACGCCTATCATGTCTACGGGGTTTGGCATAGAAAGATGGCAGAGATCGGACAGATGAAGCGCGTCTTAGCTTCTGTGGTTTTATGGAGCTCGATCCCGAACGGCAGCATGGAAAAATCGGTTGAGTATTTAAAGAAGGCAATATCCCTTAATCCTAAGGTTATCTCACACCATTTGGAGTTGGCAAAAACTTACGTGGCCATGGGTCAGTGGGAGCCTGCCCGCAGTTCTCTTAAATCCGTCCAGGAGCTTCCCATCCGATTCTCCGATGATCCACTCAACAAAAGAGAGGCTGAGCAGCTTCTCGAAGAGATCAAGGACCGCTAAGAGAGCGGCCCTACTCTTAGTCTCAATTAAATTCCCTTCCGTTTCTGCCCGGCCTATCACCTGAACTATTACCCCTAACCCAATAGCGGGTTTCCCTTGACAGGAGTGGCTGCATCAACAGCCTGCCGTTCTGATTTTTAAAGTCTTTCGTGCGGTATTGGGCTTACTATCTCTCGCATGCGGAGCCGACATGCTGAGTCAGAAAAGAGAGGACCTCTTCTCTTACCCCGTTCAGGGGCAGACGGTGACCGGCATCGGGGAAAAGAACAAGGCGGTGGGGTTTTCCTAAAGCTCTAAGGCGATCGCGCAGAAGGTAGGCCTGGTTCGTAGGTACCAGTTGGTCGTTGCCCCCGTGTAAGATCAGAGCTGGGGCATTCCAGTTTGAGACCTCAGGGAGAACACTAAATAAGCGAGGGTTGCTCTCCCCGTTGGGGTTTATAGATCGGCGCACCCATTGGCTCGGAGTATCTTTGTAAAGACGGCCAATATCATAAGCCCCAGAGTGGAGGACCACGCTTCTAAGGCCATCCACTTTTCCCGCCAAGGTTGCAGCGAACACGGCGCCGCGAGAAAAACCGTAAAGCATTACACGCTTTGGGTTCACCCAGGGTAGCTCACGCACCTTGGAAATTCCGTCCACCACTACCCTTCGGATGATCTCCCTATTATCATTATGCCCCGGGATGTCGGTCATTCCGTAACCTGGTAAAGAGATGGCCAGACTGGCGTAGCAAAGTTCTGTGGAGAATTGTTCTCCGACGGGGATGACTCTTGAGGCCCCCTCGCGCCTCCAACTATGGCCGTGCAGCAGAACCATAAGAGGGAACGGCCCGTCCCCTTTAGGGCGAATGAGATATCCTTCAGCCTGTCCTCCTTGGCTCTCGTAGAAGAACTGCACGACTGTCCCTGGGGGAGAAGTCTCAAGGCTTTGAAATGGGATAGTTTGGACAGCATTACAGCCGTAAAAGAGGCTGATTAGGACAAGAAGGAAAAGGCGTTTTCGGGACATAAACATAACTATATAGCTTATTTTTAAGGAAAAATAAAGCCCCCATATATAAAATATTGAAGCCTTAAGTATTGACTCAAGGAGGGTTGATTTCACGATGCCAGCCCTTGCTATCGGAACAGTCCCATGTCAAGCGATTGGTTCCCAGCATGGGACAGGCTCACGTAAAGCCTCAGGTTGCACGTGAACCAAGGTTCAAGTATGTATGGTTCAGAGATGGTTAAGAAGTGGTTGTGGCTGAGTTTCTTATTCCTCTTCCCTTTAGGGTTTCTAGCCTGTGTCAGGTCTGAAAAACAGCATAAAGTTCTCCGCGTCGGTTTTGTCCCTTCTGAGAATGTGCAGCAGGTGGCCCAAAACGCGCAACCGATTGTGGATATTTTGCAAAAAAAACTTGCTATTGAGGTCCAAGCTTTCGTGGCAACGGACTACACCGGCGTTGTCGAAGCGCTACGTGCCAATAAACTCGACATTGCCTTTCTCAGTCCTGCCTCCTATGTACTGGCCAAAAGTGAGGCCAATGTCCATGTCGTTCTGAAATCCCATCGCAAAGGCCTCCCTTATTACTATGCGGCAATCATCACCCACGCCGATAGCGCGATCAGGACGCTTGGGGATCTGCGCCACAAGACCTTTGCCTTCGGTGATCCTCTTTCAACCACAGGCCACATTCTTCCAAAAAAGATGTTTAGGGAAAATGGTATCGACCCGACCAAGGATTTTAAGAACGTCATTTACTCGGGTGGGCATGATGCCACGGTCTTGGCTGTGCTTAACCGCAAAGTCGATGCAGGAGCAACCTTTTCCAACTTTCCGGATAGTAAGGATGCCGCCTGGACGCAGTATTTAAAGGATCCTGAAGAACGAAAAAAGATTCGCGCTATTGCCTATTCCGAGCCGATACCTGCGGATAACCTTGTCATCAATGGCAATATGGATCCTGAACTGGCCAAGAAGATCAGCGGGATCTTCTTGGAACTCAGCCAGGATGCTGCGGGGAAAAAGATGTTGAGGGACCTCTATCAGATCGATGGATTTGTCTCGGCGACGGACCAAGATTATGACTCTGTAAGAAAGGCCTTTGGAATCGCCGGAATCAATCTCAAAGAGGCCCTTAAAAAGAAAAGGCCATGACCATTCTAGAGGTGAAGGAGCTCCATAAGTCCTTCGGCGATTCAACCCACGTTCTAAGGGGTATCAATCTCAAGGTAGAGCGGGGAGAGTTTTTAGGTGTCATCGGCTTGAGTGGCGCGGGCAAATCGACGCTGCTTCGATGTATCAACCGCCTCGTGGAACCCAGCTCGGGTCGAATCCTTATCCCCCGGTCCGCTTTTATGCCTGGAGTCAATGGCTCTTGGATTGATGTCCTCGAGTTGAATCGACGGGAGTTGCGTCTTCTGCGCCGCAAGGTAGGCATGATCTTCCAGCAGTTCAATATAGTTAAGCGTCTTTCTGTGATTGAGAATGTCATTTCAGGAGGATTGGCATACCAGCCCAGTCTCAAGAGCTGCCTGAGGCTTTACCCTCAGGGAGAGAAGCGCCGAGCCTTGATGAACCTCAAGCGGGTAGGGCTCTTGGATCATGCCTATAAACGGGCCGATGAGCTCAGTGGCGGAGAACAACAAAGGGTGGCTATCGCCCGAACCCTGATGCAAAACCCCGCCATCATCCTGGCCGACGAGCCAGTCTCCAACCTGGATCCGAAACTGTCGCGCTTGATCTTGGATATCTTGAAGCGGATCTGCCTTGAAGACGGAATCACGGCATTGGTCAGTCTCCATACGTTGGACTTGACCAGAGAGTATGCGGATCGCATTGTTGGGCTGAGAGAGGGGCGGATCTTTTTTGATGGCCCGACCAAGGATTTAACCGAGGCCCTCGTGGAAAAAGTCTATCAGAACCCAGGATAATTTTAGATTCTCGATTTCAGACCAAAATGCTCTATCCCATCAGCCCCAAGTATCTCCAGTAAGGAATAGCGGCGATGAGACCCAATGGGTAGGCGAGCGCGTAAAAGGGATTGATGCGGCACATGAGAGGGTAGCTAAATCCCTTTCCCTCGGTCGTCGAGTAAGAGAGCGTATGCCAGTCCACCTGGAAAGGGAAAAACCAGACTTCTGATCCCACAAGGATGATCATAACCAAGATCCAAGGGCTTATGCCCAGGTCAACGGACAGCGGGACTAAGGCGACCGTGAGCGTCACAACAGTAAGGAAGCTCGTGAAGACCAATTTGAGGGCGTAGGTGATGAGGGTGATGATGATAAAGAAGAGAGCAGGGTAGTCCACAAAGGGAAGAATCAGCGGTGAAACAAAACCAACCAGCCATTCATCAACTTTTGCCCTGGTGAGAAGGGCAGGGATACCTAGGGTAGCCCCCATGTAGATAAGCAATTCCCAATCGATTCCTTTCTTCAACATCCCCCAGCCTAAGACTCCTGTATTAATCAGAACACAAAGCCCTATCAGGGAAATCCAGGCACCGTCGATACCGTGATAGGAAATGGTGAGCCAGCCCGTCACTGTGAAGCAAAGCACTCCGAGTGTGATCCATTCCTTGGAGGATAGACGTCCCAGAATCTCGAGTTGATTTTGGACCATTCTGTAGGAGAGCCGCGGCTGTGTCTCGGGGCGATAGAGAAAGATGGCGCTTAATAGGATTAGCGCAATAACCACCAAGGTTGGGGGTAAGGCGGCAAGGAACCAGTAGCCCCAGGTGAACTGGGTGCGGACATCAGCGGGAAGGAGTCCCCAGGCTATGAGGCTCGTAGTGGACCCAGTTAGAAACAAAAAGCCGAGCTGCCCCAGACCCAAGAACGTGGTAGCAAACAGACCCGTGGTCGCCTTGGAGCGGTTTTTATAGCCAAGGCTCTCAGAGAGATTTAGGAGCATTTGGCTGATAATGGCAGTACGGGCGCTCTGTTGTGGGATGAGCGCCATAACCACGACTCCCATGAACCCCAGGGCTAGAATTTGCCAATAATAAGTCAAGGGAAAAAGCCTGACCAACTGCAGGGAGAGGCGGTAGAAGAGGCCAGAGCCAGTGATAGCCGCTCCTAACCCCAACACTCCAAGGGTCATGAACCACGTGGTGCTAGCAAATCCACCCAGGACGGTTTCCGCTGGCGCCAATCCGGTCAGTATTAACCCTAAGGCTAAAATAAGGGCCACGCCGTAATCGGGAAAGACCCAAAAGACCCAGTAGATTAACGTGAGACAAAGCAAACCGAGTTGCTTGGTTGATTCGGGCTCAAGTCCGATGTCAGGTGTCCAAAACCAAAGATAGACCCAGACCGCAAGACCTAGGATTCCACCTACCCATCTACTCAGAGACGACTTTTGGAAGAAGCGTGAAAATGAGGCGACCAGACTTGGGAGGATTGACCCCTGCCTTAAAGGCACTTCAGAGAGGGGCCGCCGCTGAGCGGATCTTTCCCTTCCCCGATAAAGCTCCTCCATATCCCTTCCAAGAACTGCTGTCTCCTGCTCCACCAGATTTAGGGCGCTCCGCAGACAGTTAAGGGCCTGAACGTGGTCCTTTTTTTGTACCAGGATCTCCGCCATGTTCTGGTAGCGCGCCACTGCTTCGGCTCCCAGGATCCATGATCCTCTTTGCGACAAGACCTCCTTATAGGTCCTGATCGCTCCCCCAAAGTCGCCCAAATGGGCCAGCGTGTCGGCTTTCACGTGGACTAGGCGCAGGTCGGAGAAAAAGTAGTCTGGGGGGACTCTTTCCACAGCGTTTTTGAGGAATAAGGCAGATCCGTCGAGTAAATCCCCTTTATGGGTAGTAAGGAGACGAGCCGCCCCAGGCCAGTCTTGCGCTTCTATACAGTGATGGATCGCCTGATCCCAGCTCTCGAGGACTTCATATTGAGCCGCCAGTTGGCCGTGTAGGCGTTGTTTTGTTTCTTTACCCTCCTCGGCGATGAGTTTCTCGACCAAAACCTCTCTAAAGAATCCGTGCAGCTCGTATCCTCCCGCTTCCAGACGCTGAATTAGAGGGAAATGGCCCTTCTCCAGATCGGCCAGGAATCCCTCTGAGCCTTCAGTCTGCAGGAGCATATCAGCGGTCTTCGGATCTATGGTGCTCAGCAGTGAGGCGCGCCGGAAAAATTCCTGCTCCTTTGGTGACCTTGAGCTGTAGAATTCTTCAGCCAGGGAGTTGAAGGCATCGCGGCCTTTCGAATATTGCTGCTCCACACGAGAGAGCCTTTTACTGAGGGTGGCGCAGAAGTGGAACAACCAGGATGGGTGTTTTTCGATCAACTCATCCCAGGCCTCTCGGGTAAGCCTCCATACCGCGGTATCTTTTACAGCAATGATCGTTGCAGAGCGAGGCTCTCCAGAGAGTAGGGCCATCTCTCCGAACCAGTCCTGCGGCCCCAGCACCGCGATGCTTTCCGACCTCCCGCCTGGGCTCTCTAGCACCACTTGTACAGCCCCAGATTCTATAAGGTAGAACGAATCTCCCTTATCGCCCTGAGAGAAGATGGTCGTCCCGCCATTGAAAGTTCTCTCTTCGAGTTTGCCCATGATCTTGGCTACATCCTCGCGCGTTAGTCCGGAGAAGAGAGGGATGTTTCTTATGGTGTCCGCCAGGTCGGCCATGAGATTGAGATCTTAACAGAAGAGGCTAAAGATGAATAGCCTGTTTT
>JAHFAO010000005.1:42999-46342 GCA_023250515.1 Deltaproteobacteria bacterium
GCCCGCATAGCTGGACAGGCCACTGAAGGTGAGATCCTTGTAGGCGCGATCACGGCTGAGCGCATCAAGGGGTATTTCGTCTTGGAAAGCCTGGGCGAGCGCAATCTCAAGAACGTCGCCGAACCGGTGCGGCTCTATCGGGTTATCCCGCCGGGCGTGTATGAAAAGGTTGTAAGAGGCGGGTGAGGCGCTTTGGATTAAATCCAAATCTAAAATCACCTAATGACTTTGTCTGCCCGCTTGAGAACCTCCCTAGGAACGGCGAGGCCCATAGCATTGGCCGCTCTAGAATTGATAACCAGATCAAATTTGTTAACCCGCTCTACAGGCAAATTCTCAGGCTTTTCCCCTTTAAGAATCTTATCCACAAGTTGCGCGGCCTGTCGGCCCATCTGATAATAGCTGGGCCCATAAGCAGCCAAGGCCCCTTTGATTACCCAGACCTCTTCGTTGAACATTGTTGGCAGCCCCTTCTTCCTTGCTATATCAAAGATAAAATCCGCTTGGCCCTCGACCAAGTCATCCGGAACGTGGAAGACGGCATCACCCGCGCTCTTCTCGATGCGGCTTAGGGAGCTCTTCAGCTCGTCAACCGACTTGATCGAGTGCGCCGCCACCTCGAAGCCCAGCTTCGCTGCCGCTTTTTGGGCGATGGCAAAGTTCTCTTGAGAAAACTTGTTGTTAGAGTCATAAAAAATATGCACCCGCCGCAGCTCAGGGACAACCTCCTTAAGGACCTCCAGTCGCTTCTCAGTCAGCTGCAGCGCAAGACCGGCCACGCCGGTGGTATTCCTTCCGGGACGCTCCATGCTATTCACCAGACCCAAGGCCACAGGGTTAGCGGGATGCGAGAACACGATGGGGATCTCGCTCGTTGCAGCTTGGGCCATCTGGGTCGCCCTGGTCCCAGTCGTAACGATCACATTGACCTTCTGGCTCACAATCTCGCTGGCCATGGGCTTCAGGGCCGCTCGGTCTCCCTTGGCGTTGCGGATCTCTATAAGGATATTTTTTTTCTCCCTGTACCCGAGCTCTTTTAGCCCGTCCGTGAGGCCCCTGATCACCTGAGACTGAGGACGCTCGGATTCCGGGATGAGAATCCCGATGCGTGGGATTTTAGGAGTTTGCTGGGCCTCAACCACACTTAAACCCAGGTGGAATATTATTGCTGAAAGCAATGTGAGTCTCTTTTTCATTATTTCTTGCCCCTACTGACCTGTCATACCATGCTATCGCCTTTCTCTTCTATACCATTTCTATTTCGTTTAGAATAAGCTTATGTTGGTTTATCATTGAGAGGTTGTAGCTATGAAATTTCGCGTCCTGGGTTGCTCCGGAGGACAAGTGCCTGGCCGCTACCTTTCCTCCTATTTGCTTAACGAGTCCTTGCTTATTGATGCCGGCTCGACCACTGCGGTGCTGAAGTTAAAAGAGCAGCAAAAGATCAGGAATATCCTCGTCACACATGTCCACCTGGATCATATCATGGGTCTCGCTACCATGGCCGATAATCTTTGTGACAACTGCCAGACTACGATTAATGTGTGGGGAGTCAATGAGGCTATCTCCGGCCTAAAGGCATCCTTCTTCAACGGTACGATCTGGCCAGATTTTACCCAGATCACCGGCAATGCCCAACCCTGGCCCGTCCTGACTCTTCATAACCTGCCAGAAGAAGAGCCCATGGCCATTGGTGACTCAACCGTGACGATGGTCCGGGTCAATCACATCGTGCCAAGTGTCGCCTTTTTTATTGAGAATAATAAAAAGACCCTGCTCCACGTTGGAGACACGGGGCCTACGGAAAAGGTCTGGTCCATGGCCCGAAGCGAGAGGAACCTCTGCGCCGTAGTGCTCGAGGCCTCCTTTCCCAACAGGCTCCAGGGGCTTGCCGATATGAGCTTACATCTCACTCCTCAAACCTTAGCCCGGGAGGTGGAGAAGCTCGGAAGGCCCTCCGTCCCCATTTTGGTGAGCCATTTAAAGCCGCAGTACCGCGACGAGATCATTCGGGAGCTGAAAAGACTTAAGGGCTTTCCTTTGAGGATCTTGAAGGATGGAGATTCGCTCCGCCTCTGAAACTAGTTGAACAATTTGAACGGCTTAAAGGTTTTAAACGTTAAACTTAAGATCTACTCCTTTAAACGAAGCACGTTGTAGGCGGTTATGGAGCGGTGGAAACCCTTGAGAGAAAGCTCGCCCACAGGCTCTGCCTCAACCAACCCCTCCACTGTCGCCAGGACGCGTTGGGAAACCAGGATCTGGCCACCCTTGGCCTCACCACAGAGGCGCGCGGAGAGGTTGGTTACATTGCCCACTGCGCCGTAGTCCATGCGACCCTCAAAACCAATATTCCCTAGAGTCGCATAGCCGGCGGCCAACCCTACCCCTAAATCCAGGTCGTAGCCTTTCTTGAGCCATCCGGTGCGGAGTTCTTTTACTGTGACACGCATATCCAGGGTCATGCGGACTGCCCTCTCCGTGGGATTCTCACAGGGTATGGGGTCATTGAAGAAGACCATAATTCCGTCCCCGGTAAAACGCTCCAGAGTTCCCTCAAACTTGAAGATCAGTTTGCCCATCTCTGCGTGGTAGCTCCGCAGCAGCTCCATGACCTCCTCAGGCTCGGCGCTATCAGAAAAGGCGGTAAAACCACGCAAATCCAGAAAAACGACGGTGATCTCCCGCCGATGGCTTTTGAAGAGGTTATCGTCCTCGCTTTTGAGAACGGTCTCGGCTATTTGCGGGGAGAGGTAACGCTTGAGACGGCCCATGCGTTCAATCTCATCCACCTGCTGCCTGACTTTTTCTGCCAAGGTTCGATTCCATTCTTCTAAGGAGTCATGCATCTGTTTGAGCCGCATCATCGAACGGACCCTGGCTAGAAGCTCTACGGGATCAAAGGGCTTCACAACGTAGTCCTCCGCCCCGGCATCTAAGCCCCTCGCCTTGTCCTCTTGAGACCCCTTGGCCGTTAAGAGGATCACCGGTATACCCTTGTATCTTTCATTTTGCTTTAAGCGTTTCACCACCTCGATGCCGTTCATCTTGGGCATCATGTAGTCGAGAAGGATGAGATCCGGCAGGAAGGACTCGACTTTTTCGAGCGCCTCTTCCCCGTCGCCAGCCCTTTCAATAGCGTAGCCTTGGTCGGCTAACTCCTGGTCTAAGAGGTCCAGGTTAAACGGATCATCATCTACAATTAAAATTTTGTTCGCCATAGCATCACCATTTCACATTTTAGATTTCCGATTTTAGATTGTTACACTTCCGAATGTGAGAATTTATCTCTAACATTTTATGCTGCCGACCGTTGTGACAAAAATTGTCATCAGCCCAAAAT
>JAHFAO010000076.1:0-12053 GCA_023250515.1 Deltaproteobacteria bacterium
TCTCCCGCTTTGTGAAGGCCGCTTCAGCCGTACGGCGCTAGGCCCGTTCGTTGAGACGGCGGATGTTTCCACGTTTCCGGAATTCCGGAAATACGGAAGTTCGAGCCACAGTTTGAATCCAGGTTCAGGAGACGATCCCGAGGGCGCCTTGCCTGGAGAATACTGGCAGAATCCCCCCGCCGAGCATCCGGCATTATCAGAATTCATTGATTCGGCTTCGTCCTCCTGGCGATAGTTGCGTATTTGCGCAATTGCGCAAACATGACAAGCGCCAGCGTGCTTTGGGAATGCCAGGGAATCACGTAGGCGGACATCACGCACGGAGAAGTCTATTAGCGGCCAGATCCTTCCGAGCGGGTGACGAGAAAAATCCGCTGCCGAAGCGCGTGGTATGATTCACGGGTTTGCGGCACTATCCGACCAAGAAGCGGCTGGCGTTGATCTGCCAGGATTGTCTAGAAGCGAAGGCATGACTTCGAACACCGTTTCCGGACTTCACAAACGAAGATTGTTATGCCAGACCCCCTAGGCCCAGCTCTGTCAGCGCGGAAAATGTTTCGCGAAGTACTGGTAGATGTTGGGGCGCAGCCACCCGAGGGCCTGCGGGTTCATGACGTAGAGGGAGAAGCACTCTGCGAAGTACTCAATCCAATCTTTCTCGGCGTATTTAGTGATACGCACCGGGCCGTCCATTGCCGCGAACTGGCGGAACTCGCTGACGGAGCCGCCGGTCGTCTCCCCCTCGACGACTTCGAACTGGCGAGAGTCAGGCCGGAGTTGCCAGCGAGAGCCCGACGCGGACCGGCCGACTCTATGTCTCGGCGGAGCGCCGTCGTCTCCCGCATGCGCTCATCCCAGGCGCTCTTCTGGTCCGGGGGTATCTGGTACTGGCCCGAGCCGGGCGACGTCTCGTAAAGAGCGAAGGCGCGATCGAGCTCGGCGACGGCAAGGCGGTAACGATGATCGGCCCTGCGCAAGGGGATGAAGTCGAAAGAGTGACCAATCTCGTGAGCGATGGAGTGGGCGGCGTCGCCGCCGGCAATCTCGCTGGCAGTGCCGAAGCGCGTCATTGACACGATGAAGGCCTTGTCGAACATCGTAATCGCGTGCGAGTCCGATACGTACTCCCCAGCCTGGTCCGGTTCCGTCGGATGGACGCGAGCTCGGTTGAACCTCAGACCCTCGATTTGGGCGAGCCAGTGATCAGGGATGCGGTCAAGAACCGCGGCGAGGGCGTGCCCCTCGCCTTCCGACCAGCCGGGGCCGATGCGGAACCTATGCCGTGCGAGCCGAGGGGCAACCTCGTCTGTCAAGGGCGCATCGTGGGCGGCATCCGGCCCGGGGCTCATGAGCTCGATGAGAACATCGCGGGCGCAGCGCCCGGGCTGGGGGTCGCGCACGCTGTGGGTAAAACGGTACGCCCCTGGCGAACCCCCATACGCCGAGAGATCAAGGGCGAGCGTGATGGTGGAGTTGCTTTCGAGCGTACCAGGAATCAGCGAGGCAGCGACGTTTCGTAGACCTCGGCGCAAGGCCGGGGGAACCCGGGGGTCAAACGATACCATGGCCCCAAGGGGAACCATGGTCCGGCCTTCACCCGACGCGAGCAGGCGTGTGAAATCCGTGAGGTTGACGGACGCCGTGACGACTTGGAGGCGAAGGCGCTCTTCGATCGTGAGCCCGGCGAGGAGGCCTTGGGCAATAGGGGATTCGGGTGCGCGGATGGTGGGCGCTGAGGGCAGAGGGAACCGTGTGCCGGTGTCCTCCGCCGAGAGATCCACCCGAGAAGGCTCAGGCGAAACCGCCAAGTCGATAGTGAGGGTCACCGGTTGACCGCGTTCGTCCTTGCCAGCCAGCGTGATCGTCCAGAGCGGATCTGTGATGCCCGTGCTGCTGAATGCCAAATGCAGCTCGCAGTGGGCGGGCAGTTCCAGGCGATCTGTGAGTTCTCCTTCAACCGCCTCGTAGCCGGGCTTGTAGACCTCGTATTTTACATGATTGAAGGTGATCCCGACGCCGCGTTTCTCGCGGAGCACCAGCGTGAAATCAGACGCGTCCATCTCGTGGCCGTCGACGGACCGCCGGGTCTGCTCAATGTCGATCGCCTACCATTGCAACGGACCCACCGTCCCCGCCGTACGAAAGACAGGCTTAACGCATCCGCCGGTCGCGGCGAGGACGAGCAGAAGGAGAGTTGCCGCCGGCACTCGTCGCTCTCTGACGAGACACCAGCACCACGTCATCACCACCGCCCACACGGAGAGGGCGAGGGCCGTACTCCCCACGAGATACGTGGACCGAAGATTCAGCAACAGGCTTTGCACTGCAACATTCTCCTCCTTATGGAGAAGAAAGGCCGCTAAGAGCTAGTCCGGGCGAGGCTGTGGGATCGAAGATGTGACCGGATGGGGGAACCCAGCCGAAGTTAGTTTAGGGTAAATTAGGGCAATTGAGGATAAACGTCAAGGGGTAAAAGGTCTGAGTCGGAAGCCCCGGGCCCTCTGAATTTTGGATTCTCCGCCGCTTGCGGCTCGAGAAAGATTGTCAAGATTGGAAACACCCCTGACTATATCTGATCCTCTGGCTTCCCCTCTTTCACCGCTTCGCCTGTTTTTTCGATCTGCGTCGAGGTTTTCGAGTTAGGTAATTGTACGCGAGGGAAACATTGATGAAGCGCGAAACAATTTACCTCTAAAACCGCTCACGGGCGAGTGATGGAGGACGGCTTGGGAGGCGGGTTCATGTCGCAAACTCGCTTTGATGATTCCTTTATCTGTATGAAACATTTTCTTGCTATCCAGAAGGGCCGTAAGGAGCGGGCCGGCTGAAGGCGACCCGTTCGGATTTATCTGAAAAGTTAGCGAAGAACCTGGACTACCTTTCATATAATGGCGTCGCGGCTGAAACTCACCAAAGCAGGTCAACCAGTCGTAAGCGCTGTTAGGCCAAATGCGACTTCGAAAAAGATCATGAAGCAGTCCCGAAGGCATGCGATGGTGACCTAGTTTGAGAACCAAAACGTATCGGTCGTTTTTTCCTCGAAACTGGTCGCGCTTGCGCTCTAACGTGTTCTTTAAGGATCTAAACATCAATTTTGCGATCTGTTGCGGGTTCCCCGTCGGCCGCGATTTAAAACCAAATCCATTTTTTGCCGCGGCTCTGGGCGCGGTAATAATCCAACTGTTAACCTCAGCAGGGACGTCACGCACGTCGAAAGTCGAACGTTCATAGATCGGCATTGGCCGCCAGCGTAGACGCGCGATGTCTTGACCCACGGAGAGCTGTACTTCGCCGCGTTCCCTGCGCATTACGTCATTCGTGATTCGCCGCTCGCAGAGCTGATTGCCGAGCTTAGGATCAAAATCGAGAGGCAACTCGAGGTCGACATCTCGGTAGATTCCCTCCTCTGCGCCGATCTTTTTCGAAAGCAGATCCCGGATCGCATTTACCCGGCGCTGCCATTTTTCGAGTTGCTCGATGTAGAGCATCGTCACCTCGACCGCGACTACGCCATCAGGAAGCAAGATTGCGTAATCGGGCGAAGGTGGCTGCTGTCCATTTGTTTTCATAATGTTGCGCAGGAATCGAATGATACGCCCTTTGCGGTCACGAGGAACGTAGGGCTCGAATGCCATTGGACTCACCGCCGGAGCGAGATTCGCGGCGACGAAAATTTCTGTCAACAATTCATCAAACATTTTCTCGTCTGCGACTGTGAGCAGGAATTTCATCTTTGCTTCAAAGACAGGCTTCGACTTTTCTGTGTAATTCCGGCTCAATATATAGAGAGCGGCAGCGATGTCGATAAGCAGACACGCCACATATTGCGTATCGGCTTGAAAGAGTTTGGCTACAAGCCCAGTAGGCTTGGTAAACCACCCCGGCATATAGCGCCGTTCGACGTCTGCCCAAACCTCCCGGGCTTTCTGAAGATCATTATCCGTATAGATCGTCCCCGAAAGGGAAGGTGCGGATGACATGAAGGCCATGTCCAAGTTTACGCTCACCGGAAAAAAGTAGCAATCAGTGATTTCGCTGAAGTGATTTCGGTGTCAGACTTGCTTTACTTACGCGGCAGGACTTCGCTCGGACGTCCTAAAGTAAGGACCTCACCCGTTCCGGGCCGAGGTGTGCGAGCTAAGATATGACGGGATCGAAGGACCCAGGCGTGATTAGCAAGCCGTGATCGTGTTTGTGATCGAACCGAGCTAATTAACCGTCTATTCTACTCCGGAAGATTTGGGCGTCAAATGGAAAATGAAGAAGGCAAGAGGCATTAGGCAACAGGCAACAGTATCGAGTAACGAGTGTCGAGTAATGAGGGGGGCTAGAACACCGCATGAGATCCTTCCTCTAATTCTAAACTCGTTGCTGTCGTGCTCGTCGAACGTGTAAGTTAACCCGCTTTGAGTTCTTGTTGAAGCCGCTCCGCAAGCCAAATGCGGGCGAGGGTAGTAGCATCCGTTGTCCGCTCCCGTGCTAACCGGCTCAGGACCGCCTTCATGGCAGGTGGTATGCGCATGTTCAGTTGCGCCGTATTGTCCTGGAGCACGGCCTCTTCCAATATGCGGTCCAGGTCGCTATGGTCTTCTACCACTTCCGCAATGCCGGAATCTAATCGATCAAAAACATCATATGCCTTGGTCCATCGAACTACCTCGGCATCGCTGGCCCCGCGGCGAAGTTTGGGAATCCTTTTCGTTTTCATCTCTGCCACCTCTGATAACGTCTTTTCTGTCTCTCAGTCATGCGGCTCATATGAAAGACCCTCAAGCGACGATCTTGAAGGACCCGATACACAATGTGCAGATAATCTCCGCTCAGGTTTCGTCCGAGCAACTCGTAGACATCATCGAGCCCACGCTGACTTCGAATCTTAAGATACCGGCCGACCAAAAGCTCATAAAAATCCTCTTTCGTGTATCCATGGCGAAAGGCCGAAGGAGCAAAAACAACATCCACTGAGGTATTCTAGCAACGGCTATACAGCCACGCAACAGGCCAGGGCGATAGGACCAGGATGCGGGAAAGGAAGGTCAGGTAGGGCGGAACGGCACTAGCGAATTTTAACACCTTTTTTCTCTTTTTCTTGCACCACCCGCCACCCCTCTTCCGCATACCATTCGATCTGACGAAAGAGGCCATTTAGGATACGGACATCTTTTTCCTCCAATCCCGCGCGGCCCAAGATGCGGCGCAAGGCCAAAAGAATGTGTTCGGGATTCTGGGAGTCCAAAAAGCCGATTTTAAGAAGAGAACGTCTCATCCTGTCAAAGAGCCGTTCAACACTTTCCGCAGGGGCGCGAGTAATCATCTCCCGTGGAGCGGTTTTCATGGCAGCGAGGAAAATTTCATAAAGGCAAATCATAACCGCCTGGGCCACGTTAAGGGAAGGGTAGTCCGGATGCGCAGGGATCGTAATGAGCCACTGGCAGTATTTGAGGTCTCGATTGCTGAGGCCGTGATCCTCCGGGCCGAAGACAATGGCCGTCTTTCCAGAATGGGCCGCGGCGACAATCTTCGTCGCCACTTCCTGCGGAGAACGGCTGTGGCTGCGGTAGAGCCCGGCACGGCAGGTGGTTCCGACGACCAAAGCGCAATCGGCCACCGCCTCGCGCAGGGTAGTGAAACGGTGGGCCCCATTCAAGATCTCGCCCGCATGGACCGCCATGGCCCTTGCCCAAAAACTTTTGGTTCGTCCTCCGCCGACTATGCTCAGATCCTTAAGGCCCATATTCTTCATGGCCCTGGCGACGGAGCCGATGTTGCCAGAGCCCTTGGGCTCAACAAGGAGGATGCGGATATTGTCTAACATGGTGTATCGAGAGGGGCCCTAGTTCTTTGTCAGTATCAGGGGAGTGTATCCCTTCGCTCCAGTGCCTCCTCGCCGGGAAGTCTTAGCTGCTCGCTTCGGGCAGCATCGAAACTCGTCAGCCGAAAGACATGGCTGACTCAAACATCGATGCTGCTGGTCCTTAGCTTCGCAGAGACTTCCAACGACTCGGAGTCAATCTTCGCTCACGGATAGCGCTCCCCCTCTTTTCCCTTATCACACATTCCTTACCCTAGACGAGGGCGGGGGCGCCCTCGTCTTTCATCCCTTCCCAAATGGGCAGAATTTATTCTTCAGAATGACCTCCCGACTCTTCTTATCGAATTCCGTCCGATAGTCAAAATTCTCATGCATGATGGAGCTTGTGTCTTGGATATGTTCGGCGCCAAAAATATGGCCTAATTCATGGATCAGTGCGACAACGTCCAGCTCAGGCTCGGAGTACGGTCCACGGTAGAAGAATGGTCCGGACACGGAGCTTACTAGATAATTACCCAATCCCTGCTGGCAGTTTCCGATGCGATCCACCCGGGCCCTGCCGCCAAAATAGACATTCACCCTTTCTCCAGTAAAGCCGATGATGAGATCGTAATTCCCATCCTGATCTTTTAGAGGAACCTGTTTCAGATGGCTAAGTAGGAGAGCTGTTGAGGAGATTCTCTCCTGCAATGGCCAGGGGCTGATCCTCTGGGCGACTAATTTTATCCCGAATTCTCTTTCGAAATGGTCCGAGGCTGCTTCGACCAGTCCCAGCACCGACTCCGCCCAACGAGGATTTTCCTCCCTGAGCTTGGGATCGGCCAAGACTTTGAGTCGAACTATCCTTTGCGGGTCCGCAGGGCGACTCAGGGCACAAGAAGACACCAGTAAGACACTAAGGATGAAGCAGGTTATCCGTAGGGGCGTAGTCATCGGTAAGCACGGGGACATCGTGATCGGGTAGCTTGGCATCGTAGTACGAAGCCGCAATATTCCTCATGGGATCAGGAAACAGGTCTCGGCCCACGGAGGCGGCCCGTTTTGTGATCTCACGGACCTCCAGTCTCTGTCGTTCTCTTGTGGCTATCAAGATGACGTTCTGGACAGTATCCAGGCTGGCATTGTTGGCCTTAAGGGTGGGGAAGATATAAATCTGGGGAAAGATTTCGCGTAGGGTCTTCACCACGGAGCGGGTGATCTTGCCTCGCGGACCGGTAACGGCTCCGATGATATTCGCCACGACAATGCCATTCGACGTCAGTTTTCGCTCGGCAATCTGAAAGAACTCGCGCGTGGTGAGATGGAAGGGGATGGCGTCCGTGTAGTAAGCGTCCAGCATGATCACGTCATAGAGCTGCGCCGTGCGCGTCAGAAAAAGCCGGCCATCCTGGGCGTGAACGCGCAGGTTTTTCCCTTCCTTGAAAAAGAAATATTTTTTGGCCACTTGAATCACCTCTGGATCGATCTCGGCCACATCGATATCCAGAGAGGGGAATTCCTTTTGGTATTTCTTCGGGATAGAGCCTCCGCCCAAACCAATAATCAATACCTTTTTGGCATCCGGCCTAAAGGCTAGGCCCAACGAGGTATAACGGGAATAGTTCAACCGCAATGTCGTGGGGTCGTTCCGATTCATCGCACTTTGCAGGGTTCGGTCAAAATAGAGGTAGCGGGCCTCGTCGTCCTCCTCGACGCGGATGCGGTGATAGAAGGAATCCTTCTCAAAGATAGTTTTTCCCCAGGCCGGAACAGGTGAGGCAAGAGTCGCAAAGATCATTGCTAATAAAGACAGGGTCGCTACGCTCTTTGCCATCCTATGAAGGCGGACGCGCGTGAGAGGCGATAGGAGGAGAGAGAGAAGCATGAGGGTCATTCCCAGAGAATGGATGATGTTGCCCACCCCTATAGCGGGTATGAGGTAGAAAGCGGTCAACAGCGTGCCAAAGATGCTGCCGCAAGTAGATAACGCATAAAGGGTCCCTGCGGTGCTCCCGACCGTCGACAGCGTCGTAGCGGCCAGACGGATGGCGTAAGGTGAGATGGTCCCCAAAAAGATGCCCGGAAGTAAAAAGAAAATCGCGCTGGCAATCAGGGGATTGAGACGGATACCGAAATCAACGTTGGTAACCCAGAGATTCACCGACGGATAGAGGAAGGGAAGGAAAAAGATCAGCACCCCGGGGATGAGAAGTAACACGAGGAGCCGAGCAAAAGAGGGGCTGTGGTCGGAGAGCCGGCCGCCCCAGTAATAGCCGAGACTCAAGGCAGCCAAGACCACGGAGATCAGGCTTCCCCAAACAAAAATGGAGTTACCGAAATATGGGGCAAGGACCCGGCTCCCGACGATCTCCAGAGCCATGAGAACCGCCCCGCTGATGAAAACGATAATATTTAGCAAAAGATGAGTCATGTTTACCCCGTACCACAGAACGCCCCGCATGTGAGTGCGGGGATGAACCCCGTACGATCTCAACCCAAACCCCGGCACAGCCGTACGGGGTGAATGCTCTGAACTTCCCCGAAGGGCAGCGCCCCAAAGCCACGGACGTAAGTCCGTGGTACGGGGTTTACCCTTCCCAACCTCGGTCCTCTTCCTCATCCACCAAGGTCACCGGCTCCAATAGTTCCTCGGAGATTCCCTCGATAAACTGAGATGGGCGGGAGAGGACTGTGCGCAACCCGCGATCAAAAATCTTAATCGGATAGGTGACAAAGAGATTTTCTTTGGCCCGTGTAGCCGCGACATAGAGTAGCCTTCTTTCCTCCTCCAGCTCCTCCTCGCTGTTCATATTGTAATAGGAAGGGAATCTCCCTTCCAATGCCCAGATGATAAAGACCGAATGCCACTCTAACCCTTTGGCCGAATGGATCGTGGAAAGGACCAGGGGACCTTCGTCCGGATCAACCGCCAGGACACCAGCGACACTATCTGTGGGAGGTTCCAGGGCCATATCGCTGAGCAGACGCTCCAGACTCCTATAACGCTCAGTCATTCCTTGAAAATGTTCCATATCCTTAAGCCTTTTGGGGTAGTCGTCCGGGTATCTCCGTTTGAGAATCGGGAGATAGTACTGCATGAGATACTGAGCCTTCTCCGCCGGACGATGACCCTCCGAGCAGGCCTCTAGAACTTGAGCCAGCGTTTTTAAACCGTGCGCGACTTTACCCTTCGTCTCAAAGGAGCGCAACCTTTCTGTGGGATGTGTTCCCTCTAGGAGCCAATGGATGACCTTTTGACTGAGCTGCGGCCCAATGCCTTCCAGGAGCAATAAGGCCCTGCTCCAGGAGATGGCGTCTTGCGGGTTGGAAAGGATCCTCAAATGGGCGAGCAGATCTTTGATATGGGCGCTCTCCATGAACTGGAATCCTCCCCGTTTCACAAAGGGGATGTTGTGCCGCGCTAGCTCGATTTCCAAGTCGAAAGAGTGAAAACTGGAACGGAACAAGACAGCGATGTCCCACAGCGGCACTCCCTCTTCCCTTATCTCCAAAATTTTTTGGCAGACAAAGCGGGATTGCATTTGCTCACTTTCCGCTTGGATCAGGAGAGGGGTATCGCCATAATCCTTTCGAGTAAAAAGGTTCTTCTCGTATCTTTCCTGTGCCCGCCGAATGATCTCGTTGGTGAGACTCAGGATCGGTTGGGTGCTGCGATAGTTCTCTTCGAGAGAGATGATTTTGGTCCCGGGAAAGTCTTTAGGGAAATCCATGATGTTGCGGAAGTTGGCCCCGCGAAAGGAGTAAATGCTCTGGGCATCGTCCCCGACGACCATGACGTTATCGTGGGCTTCGGCCAGGAGGCGGACGATCCCAGCCTGGAGACGATTGGTATCCTGGTATTCATCGACCATGATGAAGCGGTAAGTGTCGGAGATGCGGCGGCGCAGCTCTTTCTCTTCGGCCAGGAGATCCTTCAGCTTGATCAGGAGATCGTCATAATCGAGCAGGGCCTTCCCTTTCTTGTACTCCACATAGCGTTCGTAGAGTTGCAGCAAACCCTCGAGCGAGTCGTAGAGATGCGGGTAGTCTCTCTCTATCAGATCCGGAATGGTCCATTGCTTATTGAGCGCCATGCTGTAGATCTCTGCCACGGTTTGCTTGCGAGGGAAGCGCTTCTCTTTGGTATTGAGACCCATCTCAGTGCGCAGAAGCTGGATCACATCTTCGCTGTCAGGACGATCCATGATGGTGAAGGCAGGGGAGAGATCGATTTTGCGCCCGTATTGGCGCAGGATCCCGTTGGCAAAGGAATGGAAGGTTCCTCCGGATACCTTGGCACAGCGGTTGTCCATCAGGAGGCTTGCCCTACGCAGCATCTCTTCGGCAGCCCTGCGGGTGAAGGTAAGAAGCAAGATGGATCGCGGGTCGACGCCGATCTCCACCAAGCGAGCTACCCGAAAAACCAGGGTGCGCGTCTTACCCGTCCCGGCCCCGGCTATTACTAAGAGGGGTCCCTCCATTGCCATCGCCGCCTGATATTGGGCTTCGTTGAGCTCCTGGCGGTAATCGATCCCGAAAGGGCTGCGACTCGGTAGGTCGTTTCTTTTTAAGATGTATTTCTGAGCCAAACTGAAAGCTAAGTTACTAATTTTCCTTGACCAGGGCAAGCCATATTTCCCCTTGACGGTAATATAAAAAGGATGAAGGATGAAAGCGGAAGGGTGAAGTATCGTTCTCTACGGATATAAGTGGTAAAGAGAGGGGGAATGGTGGAGGTCTCCCGGCTGGTTGATCCCGAGCACCTCATCGAGATTGAAGCTATCGCCGTTATTCCGTAGAGGCCGGGATAAGATCACACGCTCCTCCACCTGAGCTATCTGGAAGCCCGCGATCTCCCTCTTGACGCAGACCCCTCGTTAAAATAAATAAGGGCGCATCCGGTCACATCCTTGGTTTGTATTACATTAGCCTGGACTGGATTTCCCATCCGGGCTTTTTAATTTTATGGGGATAAGGCTCTAACAGGAGGTAAGGTCCTATGAAGGCGCCTCTTAAAGTCGCAGGCATCGATCATGTCGTGCTCCATGTTAAGGATCTAGGCCGCTCGAGGAAGTTCTATGTAGAGCTTCTGGGGATGGAGGTCGAGCACGAATACTCCTGGGGCGTATTCCTCTGTTGTGGCAACCAGATGGTTGCGCTCTTTGAAGTGGAAGACGGAGAGAGAATTTACGCGGGCCATGAGATGAATCACATGGCCTTACGGCTAAAATCGGGGGAATACCGGAAGGTAAAGGCTGTGTTGGAGGAGGCAGGTATTGAGGTCTCTGGTCGCAGGGGCGATCCCCATTGCATCTATTTCTCCGACCCCGACGGCCACCGCCTTCAGCTTTTGACTCCAGCAGAGCAGTGAAGAACTCAACTATGGCTCTCACTACCCTAAGCTCCTCGGCTCTCATATAAGCAAAGTCACAGCAGTAATCTATCGAGGGACACTTTAATACTAAAGAAGGAGGCCAGACATGAAAGTAATTGTCCTGATGTTAGTCAGTTTACTCACCCTGCTTGCTATTTCAACGCTTGCTGCGGAAAGGGAAGACCACAAGGTAGCTACTCAGCTCGCGATCATCCGGGCGGCCACGGCCAAATACCACGATGTTGAGAAGGCCAAAGCTGATGGCTACATCCAAATCAGCCAGATGGCGCCTGATATGGGCTACCACTTCCGAAATCCAAAGCTAAAAGGTACGGAACTCGACAAGCCGCATATGCTTTTGTACGTGAGGGACACAAGCGGGGACTGGCAGCTAGTGGGTGCGGAATGGACTTACCCAAAGGGGGAGCGCCCTTCGAACTTCCCCCTACAAGGAGAGTGGAATATCCACTCCGCCGCCTGTCACTATAAGGACGCAACCGAGATACGCGAACCTGTGGAGGCAAAATGTCCTTCTCAGAACAAAGCAGGGGGTGAGTTGGCCTACTGGCATCCGGACCTTGAAACTTTCCATGCTTATGTTTGGGTGCCCCATCCGGACGGGCTAAAAGGGGTTTTCTCCGTGAGAAATCCTTTTCTGACTCCCTTTAATCCGAAGCCTACTGAACCTGGACATGTTGCCCGGTAGGAACCGGAGGCGACCTGATTTGCTAGAGGCCCCTCGACGGAGCCGATTCTGATTCAGTAGTACATCGAAAAGGAGGAAGCATGGCCGAATATGCGGAGATTCTTTACGAGAAGCAACGCAATGGCGTCCTTATCACACTCAACCGCCCGGAGGCGATGAACGCCATCAGCCGGACCTTACTC
>JAHFAO010000076.1:12153-14003 GCA_023250515.1 Deltaproteobacteria bacterium
ACATCGAAAAGGAGGAAGCATGGCCGAATATGCGGAGATTCTTTACGAGAAGCAACGCAATGGCGTCCTTATCACACTCAACCGCCCGGAGGCGATGAACGCCATCAGCCGGACCTTACTCAAGGAGCTCCATGAGGCGCTGGACGAGGCTGAGGCCGACCCTGAGGTCCGGGCCACAGTGCTTAGCGGCGCGGGACGCGCCTTCTCAGCCGGCATGGACCAAGGCACTGCCACCGGGCGGCGGCGGGACCTGGCCTGGCCGTACGGCATCCCAACCGGGATGAGCGCGGCGGAGCTCATTGACTCGTGGCGTTCAGACCGCCGCAACTTTATGCGCATCTGGGAGTTTGGGAAGCCGGTCATCGGCGCCATCAACGGCTGGACGATGGGGGCCGGCTCCTGGTTGGCTCTTTTCACCCATATCACCATCGCGTCGGAAAATGCTGTCTTCGCGCAGCCGGAGGTCCGTCACGGCTCCAACACGAGCTTTATGTGGACGCTACTAGCGGGCTTCAAAAATTCTCTTCGCTATGGCCTTACAGGCGATCATATCGATGCGCATGAGGCCCTGCGCATCGGGATTGTCAACAAGGTGGTGCCCGCTGACCAACTTTTGGAGGAGTGCTTTCGGATCGTCGAGCGTATCGCGCTTGTACCGCCAGAGACGGTGAAGATCAACCTTGCTATCGCAACAATGGGCCTGGAGATGATGGGACTCAGGGATGCCCTGCTGCTGGATTCTCAGCTCTCTGCGCCGGCGCACGTGATGCTGCGGGAAGAGATGCGAAGGCCCCTGGACGAAGCGCGATTCAAGGAAGGCATCAAAGCCTACCTCAAGCTCCGCGACGGTCCTTTTCAACCGGAGCCCTTTGGGCCCCGTTCGCGAAAACAGGAATAGGCGGCGAGCCGTTCAGGCGCACACCAGAAAGGGAGAAGACCAATGCCAACCTACGAGAACATCCTTTACGAGAAGCGACGCCGAGGTGTTTTGATAACTCTGAACCGGCCTGACGCGCTGAACGCCCTGAACCAGGGGCTTTGCGATGAACTGGACGCCGCTCTTCAGGAGGCAAAGGAAGATCCTGGAATCAGAGCCGTTGTGCTAGCGGGCACCGATGGGGCATTTTCTGTAGGGGAAGAGCTGAGCAACGATGAAGCTGAAACCGCATGGCCCTACGGAATTCCCGTGGGGACGTCGTTGGTCTACCAGTACGACGGCATTCGGGATCAGGAGCGCTACCGAACATTGCAGAGCCAGCTTTATCGATGGGAATATCCCAAGCCCATTATTGGTGCTGTCAGCGGCTGGTGTCTGGGCGGTGCCTCCTGGCTGGCTCTGACCTGCCACCTGACCGTCGCTGCGGATAACGCGGTCTTCGGCCAGCCTCAGGTCCGTCACGGCGCCAACACCGACTTCATCTGGGTTCTCCTCGCCGGCTTCAAGAATGCTCTCCGTTACTCCTTAACAGGCGACCATATCGATGCTCAGGAGGCGCTGCGCATCGGTCTGGTGAATCAGGTGGTTCCAAAGGAGAAACTCTTGGATGAATGTTTCGCTATCGTCGAGCGGATCGCGCACGTGCCGCCCGAGACGGTGAAGATCAATCTCCATATCGCAACCATGGGACTTGAGATGATGGGACTTCTCAAGGCGTGGACGTTGAATGCGGAGCTGGCTGCTATGGCGCGGTTGTCGAAGCGCGAGGAATTCAACAGGCATTTGGAAGTAACGAAGAAGAAGGGCGGGGTGCGCGCCTTCCTTCAGGAGAGAGACGCTCCTTTCCAGCCCGAGCCTTTTGGGCCACGCGCGCGAAAGGGAAAGTAAGCATCGCTTCGGTAATGTCCTAATT
>JAHFAO010000077.1:0-10064 GCA_023250515.1 Deltaproteobacteria bacterium
GAAGGTCCAATGGGGTAAAGAAGCACCAGAAAAAAAAAGGCTGCATAGGCGATCAGCTTGAGGAGATCCGTTCTGGTAAGTGAGGGGGCAATGGAGAGAGGAAACCAAGGAGCGTGAGGAGTGAGAAGTGAGGAGTGAGGGGTAAGGGGTGAGGCCGAAAACGTGCGAGTGTAAGGGATAGGGATCCCTTTTTTTACCTCATCAACAGTGGGGAGAAGAACCCCGGCATGGATCCTTTGGGAATCACGTTTCTCGAATGAGAGATCCTCATAAGGTGGGCGATCCGGCCAGCCAGGAAGACTCTTAGTGTAGAGCTCATAAGTCGAAGGTGAAAGCAGACGCAACAGAGACGGGGGTAGGGGGAGAAGTTGCAGGAGAATAAGGGCGACAAAAAGGGTAAGGGGAAGGGTGAAAGATGAAGTCGGAAGCCGGAAAGCTTGAGACGCTAAAACTCTGGCTCTCGATTCTTGATTCCTGGCTAAGAATACCAGTTTGCCCATCCATATCATCACCAGAAGGAAGACCGCCGCCTCCATAAAGGAGAATGCCCATGGATGGACAGAGCCAAACGCCAATGGGGTAAAAAGTACGAGGAAGGGGATTCCTGCGGTGACGACGCGATCACACCTAACGTTCATGCCGTCTTTTCTTCGGGATCCTGCTCTGCTCCGTAATAGGAATAATAATCTCGGTAGTAGTAGGCGTAAGCTCCCTTTCGGGTATCTACCCGATTCAGCAAGACACCTAAGATCTTGGTGCCGGAGTGACTCAACCGTGAGCGGACTTTTCTCACCAGTTGCTTCGGTGTCTTATGCCCGTCAACTACCAGTATCACGCCGTCCACCATGGCAGAAAGAAGGACAGGATCGCTCACCGCCATAACTGGTGAGGAGTCGATGAAGATAAACTCATAGCCTTTCCGGAGGGTATTTAACGTTTCGTGCATCTTTTTTGAGCCCAGGAGCTCCGCAGGATCCGGAGGAGTCGCCCCACCGCTGATCAAAAATACGTTGGGCGTCGCCGTCGGTCTAATCGCCCTTTCCAAATCTATCTGCCCAGCAAGAAGCTCCGCGAGGCCGACCCCATTTTCCAATTCCAGGAGCTTGTGACAGTGAGGGCGGCGAAGGTCGGCATCGACGATCAGGACCCGGATGCCCATCTGGGCAAAAACGATAGCCGTGTTAACGGCAGTGGCTGTTTTGCCCTCCCCGCGCGTTGCGCTGGTTATCAGGACTGTCTGGGGCGGCTCCCCGGCCTTCGAAAGCAAAAGCGACGACCGCAGCGTCCGGTAAGCTTCAACCACCACTGAAAGAGGATGGTGCGAAAGGACAATATCCTTGCCTGGATAGGTGGAGGGGTTGGCAGGACCATCCTGTTCTGCATGACTCAGCACCCTCGAGACGTAGCTGTAGCCTTGGTGATTTACGCGCGCAAAATCCGGCACTATAGTCAGGTTAGGCAAATGGAGGTAGCCCTCTACCTCTTCGGAGCTCCTAAACGTGCTATCCAGGCGCTCGAGCAGAAAAGCGAGACCTAATCCGCCGACGAGACCCATGAGGAGGCCAAAAAGAAGACTTCGTTTCTTATTAGGATAAGAGGGAGAAAGAGGAGGCTCGGACTCATCTACCACGTACACATTGGAGGCGCGAAGGTCAGACGCAACCCCGACTTCTTTTATCCGCTGGAGCACGCTATCGTAGAGCTGTCGGTTGGTATCTACCTCCCGAGCCAAGACGGCATACTGGACGGCTGAGTCTTTAAGGTTCAGTGTAGCTTTCTTCTGCTCCTCCATTCTAGCCCGAAGCTCATCTTCTCTGGACTTACCAGCAGCGTAGGCGGCCTCGATCCTCTTCACTTCGGTCTGAATCTCATTCATCAACCGGCTCCGTGTCTCTTCCATCCGGAGCTTTAGGTTTTCCAGCCGGGGATAACCCGGTTTAAACTCCTTTGAGAGCTGGGCGTATTCCACCTCCATCTTACCGAGCTCACCTTTGAGACCTTCGATGACACCGCTATTGATAATAGCGGGAACCGCATTATAACTGCCCCTCCGGATTCCCCGGACCTGAACTTCAAGGCCGATCCTATCTGCCTCGGCCGCTGTGAGCCTTTTATTTAGATCCACAAGTCTATCAACCACCAGGTTTTCCTTGTCAGTCAGTGAAATAATCCCTCTATCCCGGCGGTAGCTATTCAATGCGGCCTCGGATTTTTCCACCCGTTCCTTCAATTCCAGAAGCTTCTGTTCCAGGAACTCCAGCGCTCCTTCGTTGGCCTTTGAGCGCAGATTGAGACCGTAACGCACGTAGGCAGCGGCGTGCGCATTGGCCAGACGTGCAGAGAGCGCGGGGTCAGGCGTGCTAAACGCCACCCGGACCAGGCTAGTTCCCTGGATAGGTTTGATTTGGAGCATTGAGAGATAGGCTCCAATGACTCCAGGCTTAACTCCAGGGGGGTCTGAGTCGTTTGCCTTCGGAGGCGCCGGAAAGAGGCGCCCACGCCATGCTTTGACATCGGCCCAGAGCTTATCCAGAAGCCCCTTTTTTAATTCCAGACCACTCTTCTCCCCGGCAAATGGCCTCTGACTTTCCAGTCCATCATCCTGAATCGCTTGGGCCGCAAGCGCGCGACTCTTTAGGATCTCGTATTGGGTCTTGTAAAACTCCCCGTCATAGTAAAAATACTGGACGGATTCAGCGGCATCCTGCATTTTCAGCACCTGCGGGGGCCTGCGCTCGATCAGAAGAACAGTATGCGCGGTATAAATGGGAATCCGTGTAAAAGTATAAAGCCCTACTGCTAGGGTGCAGAGAAGGGCGCATATAAGGATGAGCCATCGGTGACGCCTTATGGTGAGCCAATAATCCCAGAGGTCCGCTCCAGGCTGCTCCTCCACCATGTAATCGTCCAGTAAAATCGGTTGATCTTCAGGCGGCGGAGTATTACGCTTTATGAAATAAGGTGAGGGCTCTTTCGTCATCACCATAAGGGTATATTACCCCCGATCCCCACGTTTATCGCCGTGCTGAAGAAACGGTATAGGCCGTAGACCACAAGCCTCTCCGGAGAGGATACCACTTCAATGAAATCACCGCCTTGCAGCGGCATATCTGCTTGCTCCCCATTCTTAATCTTTTCCAGGTCAGCGAGAAATACGGCCTTACCGCCTCCCTTTTTAGTCCGAATTATTTTTATAGCACTCGTGTTCGCAGCAAAGACAGGACCTCCGGCAGCCGCCACTACACCTGACACCGTGAGACCAGGGCTAATACTATAGGCACCCGGCTTTTCCACCCAACCTTGCACGAGGACCTGACCACCTCCCGGAACCATAATCACATCTCCGGGTCGGACAGGGAGAGAAAGGTACTTTTGATAGCCCCCATAGGCCGCCTCTTTAAGATCGATCAAAATGGGGTCGGTCCTTTTGAGAATGAGGGGCGCGGGATCCTGCATCAAGAAGCCCTCGGGTAGCGTTGCTACAACCTTTTTAACCTCGTCGCCATCTGTGGGCTCTGCGGGGATCAGGTGAATCCGCGGGTCTGCTGCAGGTGAGATTCCTCCGGCTTGAGAGATCACATCAAGAATAGTGTCGGCCTCGCTTTTCAGGCTGTAGAGTCCAGGCCTCAACACCGCCCCGAGAACTGCCACCTGCCGGTTTCGGTACTCCCTCACGAAGGTGATGATCCGCGGATGATACATATAACGTTCGACCCGCTCCCGGATTTTCTCCCTGAGCTCCTCTTCGGTTAAACCGGCGGCCTGGATCTTCCCAAGAAACGGTAGAGAGATAGTCCCATCGCCCAAAACGCGAACGGTATGCCCCCGCAGCTCTTCCATTGCAGGGACCGAGATATCGATAACATCCCCTGGGCCCATGGGGTAATCCCCAGCTATCCCATGCCTGACCCGTTTCAGCCACAGATGAGCGAGTCTCTCGATGTCACTATTCTCCTGGGGAGAGGATCCATTAGGAACCCGAGCCATATCAGTCTGGGACGAGTCTGAGTGAGATTTTTCCTCCCACTCTCTGCTAGAGCCATTGAGAGAGCATGCACCGAGAAAGAAAAGCACCAGCAGGAGCCAAGAGGAGGGAATAAGGAAACTCATCGTCATTCACCCCCTTGTAAGTCTAAGACGGCAATTCCTTAGCAGTCTTTATAGGAACATTTTAGGAATATTTATTGAGACGGGCTGGCTGGTCCGGCCGGCCCTTTAAACGCGCCAGCGGCCGCTGCTAGTCCAAACATGGTCCCACCGAGAAAAAGAAAACCCAGTAGACCTGTTGCACCCGGTCCCAGCCCGAAGATCCCTCCTGACGCGATACCCTGAACTGCAAAGGCAATAGCCCTTGTGCTGCTAGAGACAACCCAGTCCACAGTGAGGCCCTCTTCACTCAGAGAGACCACAACCGTCTCCCCCAGAAACCCCGTTTTGACGGGATCCAGCGTGAGGTTGTACTGCCCCGTAAGCAGCTTTTCTAGGCTGTATTGACCTGCGGCGTTAGGAACCGCCTCAGAAACGACCTTTCCTGAGGGGTCTTGAGCTATGATCCGCACGCCCACAGCAGGATTACCCTGAGTGTCCACCACAGTGCCTAGGATGGTCGTAGTCTGTTGACTAAGAAGCCTCGAGGAGCTACCAACCACTAAGAAGATCACTGCCAAAAACACACATGCTATCTTTTTCATTGTCTAAGCCTGTCCTTTCTACTTTAACTAAAAGCCCGGCAGATTTTACCTCAAAAGATGTTACTACCCGGGAAACCCACAGAAGAGCCTTTGGTAGTTTCAGGCATCTCATGCTGCGACCTCGTTTTGTCTGGGCGCATAAAAAAGCTCCGCCATCCCTGACTCCCTCCTCCTTTCCACGAGAGCCAAGTCCTCCACCCCCCTCAGCGTAAGACATCCGATTAAAAATTAGCGTGACGGCGCCTGAAAAAAGTGCGGCAATCTCTACGAATCAACCGCAACCGTCAATCGTTATTTGTCAACGCCAAAGGCTAGCAAGCTTGAACCTGTCTAGCACTAACTATTGCCCAATCCGGTCAGACCAACCATCTCGCTAGGAAGAACCACCCGTGTCCGACGGCCTAGAATCTTTAGGAGAACCGCTACACGTTGGCCTCCTTGCATCTCCCGCTCAAAGATTGCCTCAAGGCCAGATAAAGGACCCTCCCTGATCATTACCGGCTCACCGACCCCACAAATCCGTGCTTGGATCTCGGCTACCCCATTAGCGCAGCGGTGCTGTAAAGCTTGGATGACCTCCACTTCTACCTCTGCAATGCTATTGCCGAACCTCACAAAATCCTTTACTCCCGGAGCGTACCGGGCAACCGTTGCCGAAAAAATCAGATCGAGACGGCAAAAGAGATAGCCCGGGAAAAGCGGCACCAAAATCCACTGATATCGAGTCCCAATCTTGCGCCGGGCGCGAAGCCACGGAAGAAAAACCTCCAAATTGAGATTACTGAGCCTCTTCTCAACTACCGTCTCTTTTCTGGGTTTCGTTTGGATCGCATACCAACGAAGCCCATCTTCCACCTCGATCAATCCCACACCATTTGCCGATTCTCTGCGTTCGTTATCCTCTTATAATTGCCCTTTTTCCCCAGTTTGTCTTTCCCGGCTGAGCCCGCGCAGTTCTTTGGGCTGTCTCATCCGTTTTTCGGTTCTTTTCAACATACTTTTCTAGCATCTCTTTTTTTAATACCCACAGCCCTTTTTCCACCCGTATATTTCCTTTTTTAAGGGATTGGAGCGCGCGCGATAGGGTTTCAGGAGTTGTTTGAGCGAGTTGGGCAACTTCTCGACAGGAGAGAGGGACTTTCGTGGGCATCTTTTGGAATTGCCTGTCTACCAAAAGGGTGAGGCGAGCCAATACGGAAAGCAATCTCTCCCCGACTGGAAGTCTCATGTCCGCAATCGTCCTGTAGGCTTGGTCTAACCTCGTTGATAGTTGACCGGCAAGAGCAACCCCCAGGGACGGGTGGGAGGAGAGAAGCATCAATAGATCTTCTGCTTTGAGGGAACTCACCTCGGTCATTGCTTTAACGGTGGCTGCTGTGTACCTATGGGTCTCTCCACCCTCCATGGGGAGTGTCCCAATGACAGAGCAGGGAGCCAAGACATCGAGCACGACTTCGTCCCCCTCTTCCGTCAATGCGCTAAGCTTCGCCAATCCTTTACAGAGAAAATAGATGTGAGTAACCGGTTGGCCCTGATTGAAAACGGTCTTCCCCTTCCCTTCAATTGAATAACGGGTGAGTAAATTAGAGAATTCGGCAGTGCACTCAGGCGATTGCCCAGCTAGAATGCTGGACCGAAGGTATCGACATCCTTTGCAGTCCTTGGCTACCACCGTTGGTGTACCCCGCGATGTGTCATGCCCCCCTCTTCTGTTCTATTTAAAATAATTCAAACATTTGTGCATTGATCTTCAGCAAAAATTAAATTGAGCTAAATCAAGGATTTTTTATCTAGTATAGAGCGAAAATGCGGCAGGCATTCTATAAGGCAGGGTTGTATGAGAAAAGAGCCAGTTTTGCTAGTTCTTACAGGGCCACTCTTGACCCTCCCAAATGCACATAGGTGGGCCGTCAAGAAACCCAGGGAACTTGGCCGAGATGTCAGATAGAGTCATGACCGTCCAACTTCCGAAGACTGGCTTGGTGGCCCTACCATGGCTCCAAAGTTCTTCTCCACTCACGGATAAGAAGAAAAACGTTATTTGCATCCAGTGGTTTGTGCTAATCGCCACCTCGTATCTCGTTCTCTTTAGGAGCGGACAAGTTGTGCGGGAACCCCTCGCCTATCTCCTGCTCTTGGCGCCACTGGGAGGCATGCTCGTGCTTCAACGCCTTCCCCAATCCGCTTTTGATCACAGGTTCTTTCCCCAAACTTTCGCAGTACTAGATACAATCTTAATTTCCATTGCAATAGCCTTCAATCGGGAGAGTCCGTGGGATCTCCTGCTCATTTTCTTCTTCGGCATTTTCATTGCAGCCATAGGAGAAAGCTTAACGCAGATTGTTATAGGTTGCCTGGTCCTCAGCATCATCTCGGTTGTCATTGTTCCCCTGTCGAGTAACGGCGCTTTCCAATTTGATTCCGATACGCTGCTCAGAATCCCTCTAATCTTTGGCGCCTCCGTCGTCTACGGCTATCTGGCAGACCAAGTCAAGACAGAACGAAGGAAGACAGTGCAATTAGAGCAATCCGGGCAACAACAGCTCCTCATGAAAGATCAATTTCTCTCTCATGTCTCACATGAGCTCCGCTCACCCCTGACCGCTATTTACCAGTTTGTCACAATCCTCATAGACGGGCTGGCTGGCGATCTTAACCCTGAGCAGCGTGACTACCTAACCATCGTCCTTCGAAACGTCAAGCAACTCCAAACTATGATTAGCGAACTTCTCGAGGTCACCCGCGCTGAGACCGGAAAATTAGCCATTGATCCACGGTGCGTCTCCCTTGCTGACTTGATCGATGAAACTTTTGATGCGCTTTTGACCACTGCCGCCACGAAAACTATCATGCTGTCCGCCGACGTCCCAGCCGACCTCCCTTCCGCTTATGCGGACCCGCAGCGGCTGAAACAGATTCTCATCAACCTCATCGACAACGCCATTAAGTTTACACCAGCAAAGGGAACTATCACCGTCAGTGCACGGCCTTTTGACCAGGACCCCAACTTCCTTTGTGTGGCCGTAGCCGATACGGGCTGCGGCATTAGTCCTGAAGGTACGCAAAGGATTTTTGATCGTCTCTACCAGGAAGCAAGGACGATCGACTCCGGCCGCAAAGGCCTCGGGCTAGGCCTCTATATATGCAAAGAGTTGGTCTCTCTCCACCGTGGCCGAATCTGGGTCGAAAGCGTGCTTGGAAAGGGTAGCGTTTTCTACTTCACATTACCGATCTTTTCCCTGGCGAAGCTTCTCTACCCCGTCATCACAGAGAATAACCGGCTGAAAAGCATGGTTGCTCTTATTTCAATCAAGCTACACCCCGTTAACGAGGCATCACAAACAAAAATAACCGAAACCATGCGGCGGGAGGCTTGGAACGTCCTGCAACGCTGCATTCTTCCTGATAAGACTCTCCTCTTGCCAAGAATGGTCGGTACAGAAGAGAGCGAAGTCTTTTATGCTGTGAGCAGCGATCAAAACGGAACAGAAGTGGCAGCCCGGAACATTCAGCAACAGTTAGGCGAATGCAACGAGCTGCAAGATCCCAATATTGGCGTGACGGTATTGACCACTAAAGTAGAGATCCCATCCACACAGGATAATAGCTCATTGGAACAGCTTGTGGACGACGTCTCCAGCAGGATTGCAGATCTGATGAAGACGGCGATCCCCAAAAAGGTAAAGGATAGGAAAAGCGACTTCTTGGGCGTCATGTCCCGCGAGGTCAGGACACCCCTCAGCGTGGTCATGGGATATGCAGGAATACTGCGGGATAAGCTGTTAGGGGAACTAAACTCCGAGCAGGAAAACGCTCTGCGCAAGATCATGGATCAAGCCATCGACTTAACAGCCATGATCAACAATGTTGCAGAGGCACAAAGGATTGAGACCGGGCTAGTCGAAGTAAAAAGTTACGAGGTTCGTGTTGCGAGCTTGCTCGAAGAACTGAAGTCGACCTATGAGCCTGCCTGGACTAAAGCACTTGCGATAACCTGGGACTACGCCTCCGAGCTTCCGGTTACGATAACGGACGGCAACAAACTCAGGGCGATTCTTCAGAATCTCATGAATAACGCCGTTAAATTTACCGAAAAGGGAGGCGTAACCTTATCTGCTCGGCATTTTCCTGAGACAGAGAGCTTAGAGTTCAAGGTGGCGGACACGGGGATAGGGATCCCAAGAGAGAACATTCCGGCTATTTTTGAAAAGTTCCGCCAATTACAGCCCTCTGAAATCAATCCATTGGGCGGGATGGGCCTAGGGCTTTATATCGTCAAGACTTTTACTGAGTTGCTTGGAGGGAAAGTCGACGTTGAGAGCGAACTCGGTAAGGGCTCTGTCTTTAAGGTCACCATGCCCGTGCACACGACCATGACTTAGAGGAATCGGCATGTGAAATTCATCATGTCAGAATCTGCAGCGGTGGAATAAAAAAACAGCCGTTGACCTACCTGTCGATGGAGAAAGGAGGGGATCACATGGCCAAGAAAAAAATCTTGATCGTGGATGACGACCAAGACCTGTTAATGGGGCTTAGGGCGCGATTGGAGGCCAATGACTATGCCACGGTCTCTGCAACGGATGCCGGTTCTGCGATTGATACGGCCCTGAAAGAGAAACCGGACTTGATCCTCCTCGACTTAGGCCTACCAGAAGATAATGGTTTCATCGTGATGCAAAGATTGCAAAAACTCGAATCTCTGGCGTCCACCCCTGTAATCGTTCTAACCGGCCGATCTCCCCAAGTGTACAAGGATCCGGTCCTCCTGGCAGGGGCAAAAGGATACTTACAAAAGCCTATAGATAACGACAAGCTCTTAAGCACAATTCGGAAAGCCCTGGCAGATTCGCCTGGGCCCAAAGAGGGAGGGATGGCTAAGGCTTGAGAAATGAAGGGTGGATGAACCAAAGCGATCTCTAAAGGAAGGAATCACATGGACAAGAAAAAAATCTTGATCGTAGATGACGACGAAGACCTGTTAATGGGGCTAAGGGTGCGATTAAGAGCCCATAACTACGTCACAGTCGTTGCCGCGGATAGCGTCTCGGCTATTAGCCAGGCGAAAAACGAAGCCCCTGACCTTATCCTACTCGACCTTGGTCTGCCCGCCGGTGACGGCTTTATCGTGATGGAAAGATTAAGTAACATCGATTCACTCGCATCCGTTCCCATCATCGTTTTGAGTGCCCGAGATCCGCAGGCGACTAAAGAGCGTGCCCTTAAAGCTGGCGCGAAGGCGTTCTTCCAGAAACCCGCTGATAACGACGAACTCTTGGCCGCCATTCGGAAGGCCTTGGGAGAGGCAGGCTGATATGCGCAGGAGAAGACGAGAAGTAATCTTTGAAGAGCTTGGCCGTCAGGTGAAAAAAT
>JAHFAO010000077.1:10164-13976 GCA_023250515.1 Deltaproteobacteria bacterium
AAGCCATGATTCGTAGAAAATTCGCCATCACTCTTTTATCAGCACTGGTCTGGTTGGCTATCGTATCGTCTCCGGTTTCCGCTGAATGGTTCGCGGATCTATTTGTCGGGCCCGCCTTCACGCAAAGCGATGATGTCGTTCTGAAATTCCCGGGCTTGACGATTCGGCTCAAGGACGTAGATTTTGACACTTCTGCCTCCTTTGGGGGCCGCCTCGGTCATTGGTTCGAGTCTGCACCTTACCTGGGGTTTGCCCTGGATGTCTCCCATTTTCGCCCGCAGATTGGTAGACAGACAGTAACCGATTGCGTCACAGGCATACCCTGCTTCTCTTTCTCTCTTGCCCATATGAACCTTGCAGTGACGGGAATTTCGTTTGACGCGCGGCTTCGGTGGCCACTGTTGACGAGCAAGGAGTTCCCTAAAGGGCAACTCCAGCCCTACCTCACGATCGGCCCGACGATTTTCGTTGCCCGTATCAAGGATTCCTCGAATCTCTTCCCACCCAACGATTCGGACACTGACACATCTGTTGGGGTAAAGGCAGGCGCGGGCATGGCCTGGCAGTTTCACAGGAACGTGGCGCTTTTCGGGGAGTATCGCTTTACGCATTTCAGGCCGGAATTTACCCTCCGTGATGCATTCCTTGGCAATAGTAGAACGAAAACAGATATCGACACCCACGGAGTGGTTTTTGGAGTCTCTTTCCGCTTCTACTAAAAGTGCATGGAGTAAAATGAATTTTCGCATCCCGGACGATGTGATTTTTCGGGTCTTAGGGGATGAAGTGGTAATCCTCAACCTCTCCACGGGAATCTACTTTGGCCTCGATAGCGTAGGGACCCGCATCTGGCAACTCGTCTCCGAGCATGGGTCAACGGAGAAAGTATTAGAGGCTCTCTGGGCCGAATACGAAGTAGAAGAAAGCAAGCTGCGCCAAGATTTCGACATTTTGATCCGTCAACTCAAGGAGAAGGGATTATTAACGACTGATGGCGAGGAATTTCCGAAAGCTGGCTAAGATCTCTCCTTCCGAGTGGCTCATCCTCTCGCAACTGATTCTATTTTCACTTGCGGCGGCAGTCGTCCTTAAACTGGTTGGATTATCACGTTTAATTGGATTCATGGCCCGATGCGCCGTAGAGCCCTGGCTCAGCTCTTTTCCGGCGCTTCACGGCCGGCATGAAATTGCTCGGCTGAGCGACCTGGCAGAGCTGGCTACAAGGGTCACGCACGGTCAGAGGCGCTGCCTCGCTCGATCCCTCCTCCTGTTCTGGCTCCTCAAGGCCCGAAGCGAACCGGCGACGCTCCTAATCGGCGTCAGTAAGGTAGCCTCGACCCTGCAAAGCCACGCCTGGATCGAAACTGAGGGAAGGGTGATGGGCGATAGTCTAGAAATGACCAGGCGCTTTGCCACTTTCCTCCGATTTTGAAAAGAATGAGTGGGATAGCAGGGATCTACAACCTTGACGGTCGGCCAGTGGACCGTGCGCTCCTTGGACGGATGACGAACGTCATTGCCCACCGGGGACCGGACGGGTCGGGCCACTGGATCTGTGACCAAGTGGGTCTAGGCCATAGGGTGCTGCACACTACTCCGGAGTCGCTCCAGGAAAAGCAACCTTTGGTTGATGACTCGGGCAATCTCTGCCTCACGCTAGATGGGCGAGTGGATAACCGGGACGAGCTTATCACCACCTTGTGCGTCAACGGTAAGGCCAAAGAACAGATCACTGACGCTGAACTAATTCTCAAAGCCTACGAGAAGTGGGGCGAGCAGTGTCCTCAAAGGCTCATCGGCGACTTTGCCTTTGTGATCTGGGACCGAGTTAAGCAGCAGCTCTTTTGTGCTAGGGACGCTCTAGGTGTCAAGCCCTTCTATTATTGTAATGACGGTCGCAGATTTCTTTTCGCTTCAGAATTGCACCAAATCTTTGAGGACTCATCCATACGGCGTGAGCCCAACGAAGGAATGATCGGGGAATATTTGGCCTCTGCCATAACCAACCAGGAGGAAACTCTATATCGCCGCATCCTTCGCCTTCCCCCCGGCCATTATCTTCTTGTCCGACCCGGATACCTCCGCAAGCAGCGATACTGGGATATTGATCCCACTTACTCAGTGCGCTACCAAAATGATGAGCAGTACGCTGCTCATTTTTTACAACTCTTTAAGGAAGCCGTGCGCTGCCGCTTACGTAGCCACCAGCCAGTTGGTGTATATCTCAGCGGAGGGCTGGACTCCTCCTCAGTTGTGGGCATAGCCCATATGCTCTATCGCGAAGAGGCTCTACCCAACCGTGGGTTCGAGACATTCTCCATGCTGTTTCCAGGGCTCGCGTGTGACGAGAGCGCTTATATTCGGGACGTAGTCCGGATGTGGGGCATCAAGTGCACCACTGTAAGCCCTGAAGAGTTGAACGCTCCCTGCTATTCCGAGCTGGTGCACCGCTATCAAGATTTGCCCGACTATCCCAATGGCGCAACATTAGATCCTCTCAGGACACTGGCACGGGAAAAGGGGGTTCGGGTTCTGCTGACGGGCCTTGGGGGAGATGAGTGGCTGACCGGCAGCTTCTATCACTATGCCGATTTGCTGCGCCAGTTCAGAATTCTGTCACTAATCCGCCAGATTCGTTGGGATTCCAGAGTGTCTGGTATCATCTTCCCGCCATTCCCAGTTCTTAGGGTTGGACTGTGGCCCCTGCTCCCGCAGAGCGCACGTCAAGCAATCAAGAGAGCCCTGAGACGACGGGACAGGCTCCCTTGTTGGGTGGACCCGCAATTTGCTCGCCGGACCCAGTTGACCGAGCGAATTCGACAGGAGCCCCTTGGGAGGCGGTTTACCAGCTTTGCTCAGGGGGATCTGTATAAGAAGTTGACCAACGGCTGGCAGACCCACTCCGTCGAAATGGAGGAGCGCGCCGCCTCCTGGTTTGGTCTGGAACAGCGCCATCCACTCAACGATCGGCGCATCGTCGAGTTTGCCCTGGCCCTGCCCGAGGAACAGCGCTGGCGCCGAGATCAGCCCAAGTATGTCCTTCGCCAAGCGCTACGAGGGTTTCTGCCTGGGACGGTCAGGCAGCGTCGCACTAAAGCTGACTTCTCCCATCTCTTTGCGGAAGCGCTCAAGACCCAAGGGGGTGAACGCCTCTTTGACTCAATGGCTATTATGTCTATGGGTTGGGTTGATAGGGCAAGAGTCCGAAGCATGTATCAGCAGATGGCGCAACTCTACCTGCAAGGTGATGAAGGATACATTACGCCTGTCTGGCCGCTGTGGATGGTCTTTGGCATCGAACTATGGTTCAAAACGGTCTTCTTAGATAGGGAGATCTTTCCACTAAGGGGACTTCACATCCAGGAGGCCAACAGCCAATCGCTTTAGCCTGACGATAGGAGGAAAGATTTATGGCACAACCAATAAACAAGGGAAGATCAATCAACCAGGAAAAACAGCCAGAGGTCGCGCAGAAGAGACCCGTGAAAAAGAGCTATGTTACCCCTAGCTTAGTGGAATACGGAAGCGTAGCTAAACTTACACAGTCTGGGGGGTTCACCACCACAGATATTAGCGGGGCAGCAATGATGCCCTGCCTATAGCCAGGGTTGAGCGTAAAACCGCTGGCTCTTTATTAGGGTTGAAAGCCAGCCTCGGCTTAGAAGGGGGAGATGATTTTGTCGCTCATTGTTGATGAGCATCGCCAGTATCTTGCAGATCAGGCGCGCGTCTCCACCTTTCGCCGGGCGATTAGCGAAGTGGTGCATCCCGGTGATGTAGTCCTGGACCTGGGAGCGGGGACAGGGATCCTG
>JAHFAO010000078.1 GCA_023250515.1 Deltaproteobacteria bacterium
GGCTCCTCGCCAAAAAAGCGGCGGAGCGAGGGCTCAAGAGAAAGCCGTGGGTAAACACCAGTTTGGCGGCGGGGTCTAAGGTCGTTACCGAGTATCTGAAAGACACAGGTCTTCTCCCCTATCTGGAAAAGTTGGGCTTTTATCTCGTGGGCTACGGTTGCACGACCTGCATCGGCAACACCGGACCCCTGCCGGAGCCGATTTCCGCCGGGATTCAGGAAGGCGATCTGGTGGTCGCGGCGGTTCTATCCGGCAACCGGAACTTCGAGGGACGGATTCATCCCCAAGTGAGGGCCAACTATCTCGCCTCGCCCCCCCTGGTCGTCGCCTATGCGCTGGCGGGCCGGATGGACATGGACATCACCAGCGAGCCGCTCGGGGAAGATGCCAAAGGCGCGCCAGTCTACCTCAAGGATATCTGGCCTTCCCCGGAGGAGATCCGGGACACCATACGCAAATCCGTCAAGTCGGAAATGTTCAAGAAGGAATACGGCGAGGTCTTTGAGGGCGACGAGCGCTGGAAAAAGATGCCGACCCCGAAGGGCGAACGCTTCACCTGGGACCCGAACTCAACCTACGTGCGTGAGGCGCCGTTCTTCAAAGATATGCCAAAGAAGCCTTCGAAACCAAAGGACATAACAGGCGCCCGAGTGCTGGCGCTTTTGGGTGACTCGGTTACGACGGACCACATATCTCCCGCGGGTGCCATTGAAAAGGACGGTCCGGCAGCGCGTTATCTCACGGAACATGGGGTTGAACCCAAGGACTTCAACCAGTATGGCGCCAGGCGGGGCAACCACGAAGTCATGATGCGCGGTACATTCGCCAATGTGCGGCTAAAAAATCAACTCGCGCCCGGCACGGAAGGCGGCTGGACCGTGCACCTGCCGGACAAAAAGCAGATGTTCATCTATGACGCGGCGATGCAGTATCAGAAAGAAGGCGTTCCTCTGATCGTGATCGCCGGGAAGGAATGCGGCACCGGCTCTTCGCGCGACTGGGCTACTAAGGGACCAAGACTCCTGGGAGTTAAGGCTGTGATTGCCGAGAGCTATGAGCGTATCCACCGGAGCAATTTAATCGGCATGGGAATCCTTCCCTTGCAGTTCAAAGCCGGCGAAAATGTAAAGTCCCTGGGCCTCACCGGCTTTGAGACCTACGAGATCACAGGGATTTCCGCCGGACTCAAGGTAGGCAAAGAATTGACTGTTAAAGCCAAGAGCGATGAGAGGAAAGTAACGGAGTTTAAGGTAACCTGCCGCATCGACGCTCCAGCCGAGCTCGACTACTACCGCCACGGCGGCATCCTCGAATATGTCCTGAGACAGCTCTTACAGGATAAGGTGGCCTAAGCTCAATGCCGGGATTTCAAGGGGAACTCGGCCTGCAGTTCGTTACCCACCTAGCCAATCACTACACGGTCCCCGACCTGGTGCGGCTGGCTGCTTTGGCAGAGCGTAAGGGATTCCAGCAGATCTGGGTCAACGATAATATCCGCTACCGGAGCCAGATGGTGGTTCTCACCGCCATCGCGGCCCACGTACCGATCCGCTTGGGAACCGCGGTCCTTGTACCCTATTTCCACCAACCGCTCGACCTGGTTGATAGCTTTGCAGCGCTCTCTGAACTCTGCGACGGCCGTGAGATCAGTGTTGGCATCGCTCGCGGAGACCTCGGCCAAAGCCCTCAGCATGTCGAGCCGACCAAACCGATTGCAATGGTTCGCGAAACGACCGAATTTCTTCGCCGAGCGCTGGGGGGAAAGGAAGTTGCCTATGCGGACTATCCTCTCCTTCGCGAGTATTACCGTCTAAACCAAAAAGGCAAGTTCCGGCTGGCTTTCAAGCCCCGCTCAACCTTTCGCTTTTACGGCGGTGGAAACGGCCCCCAGGCCCTTCGCATGTGTGGCCATGTCATGGACGGGCTCATTTCGTCCGGAACTTTTATCCCCATGGCCCGCGCAGGACGCCAGGCTGGCATGTTGGCACAAGCAGAGCAAGCTGCACGTAAAGCCGATTCGAACAAACGCCTGCGCAAGATCTGCGAACTGAATGTTTCAATCTCGCGCGACCGAGCTAAGGCCGTTGAGTTTCCGAAACGTCAAGTTGCGCACTCCATCCTTCAGTGGGAGGCACTGAGATTTACTTCCGAGGAATATAAAAGGCTGGGGGTGAAGCGAGAGACGGTGCTTCAGCTTGGGGAAAAGTTTGCCGGTGGTGCTACCGTCGAAGAGGCTGCAACTCTCGTAACGGAAGAGATGGTGCGGGCCTACTACGCGGCGGGAACTCCGGAAGAGGTCACCGGCCAGATCCTGGAGCTCGCCCGCGCCGCCGGTGATCTCGGATATGATCACATCGCCTTCGCGAAGCTCGGACCGAGCTACGAGGAAGCCATCAATCTACTAGCCAGCGAAGTCCTGCCAGCCCTGCGCTAGGAAATTCTCTCCTCCCCTCTTTTTTCCTGCTCAATTGGTGCGGCTCCGACCCAGTGACCCAGATCAACGACAATCCCCTCAGGCCCCTTGAACTTCACCTCATAGTGCGCCGAACTCCCCAGTTCGAGGGTGCCGATTTTGGTAGCGCCGCATGCCTCCATAGCGCGAGAAGCTGCTGCTTCGTCCCCGACCGTGAACCCGATGTGGTCGATTCCCTGCCGCGCCGGTTCCCCATTGGGTCCTGCCTGTACGATGGGCAGAACAGTGATATTGACGGTACCGTCTGAAAGATCTATGGCGCGGTTTTTCCGCCGCTGTGTAATAGTCATCCCCAAGGCATTAACGAAGAAATTCGCCATGCCCTCAACGTCCGCTGCCCGATACGCGATGTGTCGAATCTTCGACATGAGTGCACCTCCTTGTTAGCTGCGAATTCTAGGGGAGCCTCAGGGTCCTGTCAAGCGCGAGTAGTCGTCTCTGACTTTGGGGGACACCCAAATTTTCATTTATGGAACAAAGAGGCGAACTCCTCCGTGAGCTTGTTTAGAGTAGATTCCACGCGCGGATTAGGGGGAACAATGCTCTATTTGTCCAATTCTTCGGAGCGGATTGCTCGGATCAGAAGATCTCTCCACATGTCACAAAGTGTCTTTGCCCGGGTGCTCAATACCTCCACGAAAACAGTCCAAAGCTGGGAACAGGGCTTACGGCAACCGACTCAAGCAGCCCAGCGGCTCTTAGAGATCTTAGAGAAAAAACCTGAAATCATTGCGAGTCTTTAAAAGAGTCTGGTATTGCCAGGCTGTTGAAAAATCCTGTTCTCAGACCGGTCAAAAAGGTTCCAGATGCGAGGCGCGCGAGAAACCGACGAGCGGAGGCGTACTTAAGTAGTACGTTGAAGCGAGGCGGTCGAGCGCAACGAAACAGATGGGCCTTTTTCAGCGGCCTGTTGCAACCTAATGCCAGAAGCCCTCGTGGACCTCTTCGGCCTCAGCCTCGAGAGCGGAACCAATGACTTCCACCCTAGATCCTCCCCCTGCAAGTACCTCGCGGCAAGAAAGCCTCGGATGCGGGTCGGTGGAACTCTTGCCAACCAGCTCATAGAGACGAGCGCTACTCAGTCCGTAGACAAGGCGACTTATGTAGCTCCAGAAAATGGCACCGGCACACATCACACACGGCTCAGTGCTCGCATAGAGCGTGCAGCGCAGGAGGAAGGCGCGGTCAAAGCGCTTTGACGCATTCCTCACTAGGTTCATCTCTGCATGACCAGTACAGTCAGACTCCGTGATCACGGTGTTCTCAGCTTCAAGGAGCACATTAGAGTCGGGGCTCACGAGAAGTGCGCCGAAAGGGTGATTCCCATGTTCGCGAGCCCGTTGGGCAATCACAAATGCTTGCCGAAGAAATCGGATATCTCTCTCTTCCATGGCTGTGTCTCTAACTCGCCTCAAACGCCACAATAAAGCTTCACTTTCTCATCCTATCAAAATCTTCCACCAGGGGCTTCTAAAAAAGGCCGGCTTTGGATCCTCTGGTCTTATACATTTGGTGCAGACGTTCTCGTACGCGGCGCTCTTTTTTATCTTTAAGACTCTCAAATGCCAAACACATACAGGCTCTTTACAGCGAAAGCATAGGCCCCCTCGCGGTGTATCAAACTGCCTAGAGCAAACAGAGCAGCGCCATTTGATCGATTCTCTCGTTATAGGAGTTCCAAGACAAACCATGTACCGGAATTTTTAAGATTTATGACGATGCAAATGCCTTTTTCAGCGCGAAGTGTGTAGGTAGATAAACCAAGAGCGGCAACAGCACCATTAAGACCATTACATACAGGGGACCTGGCATCCAGTTCTGTGGCTCGTTCCCAAGTCCAAAGACCCAATTAACATTATCTGATGGATTACTTACCAGGTAGCTCGTGGGCAGAACGATCCAGGCCAGGAGGGTCTGTAGCACGAGAGCGCGCTTATCATAACCGAGCCTGTAGATCATCCAAAACAGAATAACGGGCAATACGACGTGAAACAACGACAGGGCTCTAACGAAAACAGGTATCTTCGGATCAAACATGTAATCGGCCAAGCCCATTAAATTAGCTCCGGTAATGACTCTCATAAAAAATTCTACATTCCACACGAGCTCCAGGAATAGAACCGCGACCGCCATCATGCTGGCAAGCAATCGATTTTCAAGCCAGAGCGCCACCAGTATCGCCAAAAGCGCAATATCGGAAAACCACAGGAAGTTGGCGGGGCCATACTCAATCCAATAAACGGGCACGAGAACAGAAACGAAAAGGATATATGGTATTTTGACCCAGAGCGGTATCATCCTACCCTGTCCTGTGGCATCGCGAGGCTTGATGGCCGGTGCTCAGCCGCGCGTGTAAGCATTCGGCTAGACGGCTTTCATGGTAGTCCAGTGCTCTAGTCGATTCTTTAAATCTTCAATTACCTTCTTGAGAGCGTCTGCAGCACTCCTCGCCTTAAAATGATCGTAATCACCCGATAACTGCCAAGCCCTTTCTAACATAATCGGCTCATCACAGACGTCCTTTGGTCTCTTTGATTTCGTCTGCGGAAAAGTAGGGGTTAATCTCATACTCTCGATCTCCCATGCTTTTTCCTCACCGATCGACTCGAATAGTCAACTTTTTCTTCGTTGAAGTCGGACAATATGTCTCTGTAGTCGAAATTCAGCAAGAGGCTCCCCTTTAAATGCCCAGGCATTCAAGGTTAATTGCCACATCATCCCCAACCGTTGTGCAGGGCTGGTTGCTTGTAGATCATCTTCTTTACCTTGATCGCTGATGTGAGCTATTCGGGTTTTAAAATTAGATCTCTCCATGTCCACACTCTAACACCTTCAAATGGTCTAGAACAGAAGAAAAGAGGGAGGGATCATTCAAAGAAAAGGCTTTAAGTCAGGCGGGGAAGTCCTTGGATTGATTAGAAGTTTTCTAAGCTTTTCTCCTCGTTCCGTTGTTTTCCCGGCGGTATAAACAAGTCTTTGGAAATCGGCTTCTTTCTCTGCCCATTCTCTGATTGGGTAGAGCCGTCTTAGAAGCAGAGATCGAAGATCATAAGGAGGACGATAGGCAGCGCTCTCCGAAATAAAATTGTTTACGAGCTCTGGCAGAACACTTTTCATTGACTCGCCCGCGGCAATCTTACCCCTGATTGCGCTCGAGGAAATCTCTTCAAATTCTCCGGGCAACCTCAACGGATAGACCCTGTCTTGGTAGGGCTCGTTTTCAGACCTGTTGAGAAGAGCCTCCAGATTTTCTTTACCTAATAGTCCCCGGTTGGCAGCGATCAGTTGGCTCTCGGTAAAAAGGATATGTAGGGCCTTTTCCCGGTCTTGGTAATAGCGGGAATCAAAGATCTGCATCACCTTGTCCATCCCGACAATGAAATAAAGCTTGGCATTGTTCCCAACAAGCGAGCGCAAGGCCCTGGCCTGCTCAAAGTATAAACCTCGGTTGGCTGCCGCAACGGAAGCCCAACCTAACTCCACTGCAATAAGCGACAGAAGGAGGAGGCGATCTTCTAAAGAGATAACCTCGATTTTTTCTTTATCAACAGTGACACGGCTGATGGTAAAGAAAATTTCATCGAGCTTAAAAGACTCTTTTGCCCGGCGTCCGAGTTCAATATGGGCAAGGGTCGGAGGATTAAAAGAGCCCGGGAGAATGCCGATGCGGCCAGAGCCCACGGACCCGCTATCCCCGATAAGGACGGCGTGCGGATGTTTCTTGGGATCTAGCGCCTCGAGAATTTCCCTGAAATAAAAGAGTTGCTTTAGATCGTAAAAAGCGGCCAATGCCATATAACTAATCAAAGCTGAGGCATGGCTGCCGGGAACGGCGTGAAGTAGGCGAGGTGTGTCCGAACCGGCAACAAGCACTGAAACCCCAGCAGCTGCACGCCCGAGCCTGAAGCTAAGCTACATCAATCGGAATGCAAAGCAATACGGTTCCCTTCGCTATCGAAGACAACTGCCCTAAAACCATATGGACCGATCGCATGCTTCGGCTGGATAATCCTTCCGCCGTTCGGCTCCACTGCCGCAATGGCTCCATCGAGCCGTTTATTGCAGTTGAAGTACAAAAGCGGACCATGATCTGAAGGGCGGTCAGTTTCCGAAGCGTATAGGCAGCCTGCTACCTCACCCTCCTGGTGCGGCAGTATTCCGATGGTCATCCCTGGAAATTCCTCTTTTTTAACGGGGGCACCGAGAACAGCGGAGTAGAACCGGATCGCTCGGTTGAGATCGAGGACAGGAATATCAAACCATACTATTTGGTGAGCCATGGGGTTTCTCCTTTCGATGCTTACAGTGTTGGCCTCTGGGACAGATATATCATCTCCGTGCCCGCCGCATCCAAGGCATTAAAGCTTCTCTGACCAGAAGAAAGTGCAACCTTCTGGACCGACTATTGCCGAATGCTCGAGATTTCCAGGGATGATGAGCTTGTCACCTGGCTTGCAGTCAAATTCCTGACCCTTAACTCTGACTTCCATGTTTCCCTCCAAAAAAACCAGGAGTTTAGTCTCCGGGTGGCGGTGAGGAGGGTAAACGCGACCCGGGGGATCAGTGATATACACCGGATCAAACCCTTCCCTCCGAGCGTCTTCGGCAATGCCTTCTTTGTCTATCGTCTTGTAAAAATTAGCCTCGTACATGACTCAGCAATAAATAATACGATTTACTTTATCCCTTCATCCCTTTTATACCCCAGTGTGCTAATAGTTCTCCCCGTTCCGCAAGCAACGAGGCCAAGAAGCCTGCAAGAACTGCCCAAAAGGCCGAAGTGATGCCGACAAAGCTAAAGGGTGTTGCCGCTACTGCAAAGGCAACCAAGGCCCCGAACCTCAATTTCTCGCTGAATGCTTTCTCGAACGCTTCCTGGAGCGACGAGAGAATCGCTAGGCCTGCAAGGGCTAACACATATCCGCGAGGCAGGATCCGGAGAAGAGAAGTCACTGGGCCAGCTGCTAAGGCTATACTGAAAGTCAAAACGGCGGCGATCAGACTTCCCGTGTAACGGCCGGACGCTGGACCCGCATCGGAGGCTGCTAATATAGCCACGGCGGTTCGGCCCACAATCGCGGGGCATCCACCCAGAATCGCGTTAACGACAGAGCCGACACCTACTAGAACCGTAACGGGTCTAACCGGCACACGATATCCTTGTGCCAGCAGAAAACCCAGCCCTTGAACATTCCCCAAGACCATCGATAAGACAACCATCGGCAGGCTGACAGCGACAAAGGCAGGGAGCGAAAAGCCGATGTCCGGCATAACTAAATCTGGAAAACTCCAAGATATCCGCCTGGGAGATCCCTCCGGAGCAAGGACGATCGCAATGCCACCGAAGATAATAGCGAGCCCCATGGGCGGCAGCCCCGGCCTTCCTACAACTCGCCCTATCAGGTAACCAGCTACGGCTGGACCGGCAACGAAAATGTCCTCCACCGTAGCTTTAACCATGCGGGTGACGTATTCCAGGATGCTGCCGGCGAACATCCCCATCACGATCGGAAGCGGCAACCACTCCATGATCCGCCCGCCAATTCCCAAAAGGCCGAGGGCCACTATCATGAGCCCTGCCATGAGGTTCGCACCCACAAGCTCCGAGAAAGCGAATCGACCCGCTAGAGTCCCCAAGTAGATGAGTCCGGGAATTGTCCATGTAATAGGGAGGGGCTGGCGATAGTATAAGGAGAGGACCAAGGAAGAGGCAGCAGAAGTGAACCAGACAATAAATATTCCGCTAGAAGACTCGGCGGCACTGAGACCGAGCTGTCCCGAGACTGCAATCTGGAGAGGAACCATGCCAGAGGCGAACCAGATAAATGTGGTCAAACCGGCCCATAGAGCCGCTGCATTGAAGTCACGCGGAAAATGAGTCACGTTCAAAAGAAGCTCAAGACTTCTTCCATCGTGGGACTTTCTTTCGGTTCGGGATGCCGTCACCTAGAAGGGTCCTACCACCGAGAGGGAATTTTTTCGGCGGGATGGCTCCCATAATGAGGAAAATCACATCACGCTTCGAGTCGTTGCCAATGGCCCTATAGACCTTAGGAGAGACGCGCATCACGGTCCCTTCCGGCATGGCATGGCGCCGACCATCGAGAATGATGCTTCCCGTACCCTTGAGGGTCATGAAGACCTCCTCCTGCACACGGTGGCGATGAACATAGGTGGCTCCCTCACCAGCCTTGTACCGAACAAAGCTGAATCCCACGCCCTTACAGCCCATCGGGCGGGAGAGAAATTCCTTCTCTTTGACCTTGCTCAAGGGAATAAAGAATTTTGTGTATCTTGCACTAGCCATGATTACCTCCTAGCGTAGTGTCTCATAAAAAGCTTTACTCACCCCTCAGCCTGCCTCCTCGATGAATGTCGGATCGGGGTTGACCTTTACCTGTGCGAAGGAAGAAAATAGCCTTTCAAAGGGGTTAAAAGCAAGCTAATCTTGGGCCCCTAAACTACCTGCGTGGGGATGTCTTGATACTCCCGCGCGGCGTATTAAAACCCGGGAGCCGACAAGCGGTGTTTTATAGTTATCGCTTTGAATCCGAGATCTACCCTTCTCTCAGCCGCATTCCCCTGCACGTGCGGATGAAGCTCGACCTGACGGGAGTCAAGATCTCCCTCAAGACTTGGCTGGCCTTCAGCTTGGAGGAGCGAGGAGTTCTATGCCATCTCCCCGTGGAAACAAAAGAGGAGAAAAAGAATTTTTCTTCTTATCTCGATTTTCTCTCGCGTCGATATTTAGGGGGGAAGGTTTCCTTGGTGCCTCCTATGAGTGATCCTCCATGGGAGGATCTAGGTCGCATTCCGGACTCAGTGCATGCCAAGAGTAAGCAGATGGGGCAGGTAGTAACGCTCAAGGAGTGGAGTCAATGGAATCTCTGTCAGCGTTACGCCCTGTTCAAGCTATCGATTTCTAAAAATGAGCCTGAGCAATTTTATGAGACACTAAAGGAGTTCCGTGAAGGAAACAGCGGCTCGTCTTAGCGGAGTCATCCCTCGTGCTCAGCCTGCCTGCGCAGAAGCGTACGCCTGCGGCGACGGAGTAACTAGATGCCTAAATTAAAATCCAACGACACTTGGCTTTCCCGCGTGGTCCCCTTCGGTCTTTACGGCCAAGTCAAACCGCGCCACTATCGTGAGATGGTTGCAGTGATCTGGGAAAACAAGACGGAGCTTCCCTATGCTTGGCAAATCTTACGCCACGGGGTCTGTGATGGTTGTTCCCTCGGTCCCTATGGCCTGCGCGACAATGTGATGGAGGGGGTTCATCTGTGCACGACCCGCTTAAAGCTCCTCCATCTGAATACGATGCAAGAGCTTAAGCCCGCCATGCTGAGAGATGTCGATCGGCTGCAGCAACTTGGGCAAGAGAGACTCCACTCCCTCGGCAGGCTTCCCTATCCAATGGTTCGGCGCAAAGGAGAGAAAGGTTTCTTCCGTGTCTCTTGGGAAGAGGCCCTCGGGATTGTGGCTCAGAAAATCCGTAGGACAGCGGCTCAGCGCATGGGTTTCTTTGCCACCTCAAGGGGTCTTACCAACGAAGTCTATTACGTTTTTCAAAAGCTCGCCCGTACCCTTGGCACGAACAACGTCGACCTCTGCTCACGACTCTGCCATGCGGCAAGCGTCTATGGGCTTAAGGCCACTCTGGGAGTGGGCGCGCCGACATGCTCCCTCTCCGACTTTATCGGCACCGATCTCCTGGTTATTTTCGGCTCGGACCTCGCCAATAATCAGCCGGTTGCCACCAAGTACATGTATTATGCCAAGAAAAATGGCACGCGCATTGTCGTAGTCAATCCGATGCGTGAATACGGACTGGAGCGCTATTGGGTTCCCTCGGTGTTGACGAGCGCGCTCTTTGGCACGAAGCTGATGGACGATTTTTTCCAGGTACGCGTAGGGGGCGATATCGCCTTCATCAACGGTGTCCTCAAGGCGCTTATAGCCACCAACCGTCTGGATCATGGGTTCATCACGAATCACACGCGGGGCTTTGACGATGTCAAAGCTACCTTGCAGGAACAATCTTGGGAGATGTTGGAGGAGCGCTCGGGCCTTCCCCGTCCGGAGATGGAACGTTTTGCTCAGCTCTATGCCCTCGCCCGCAGCGCGGTCTTTGTCTACAGCATGGGCCTCACCCAGCACGAATTCGGCGTAGAAAACGTCAAGGCGATCGTTAACCTCGCCCTATCCCGTGGAATGCTGGGACGCGAGAAGTGCGGCATTATGCCCATCCGCGGCCACAGCGGGGTTCAGGGAGGTGGCGAGTGTGGCTCCGAGCCGGACAAATTTCCCGGCGGCTTTGAGGTCAACGAGGAGAATGCCCGCCGCTTCTCCAATCTATGGCGCCATCCGGTCCCTTCTACACCGGGGCTGAAAGTACCGCAGATGATTGAATCCGCCCATCGAGGAGGATTGGAGTTTCTTTATTCGATCGGCGGAAACCTTTTAGAGACCATGCCGGACCGCCGGTTCGTCGCCGAGGCATTGGCTCAAGTTCCGGTCCGGGTTCACCAGGATATTGTCTTAAACAGCTCCATGTTGATCGATGCCGAAGAGCTTGTAGTTCTCCTTCCGGCCCAGACCCGCTACGAGCAGAGAGGGGGCGGGACCACGACCAGCACGGAGAGGAGAATCCGTTTTACGCCGGAGATCCCCGGGCACAGCGTCGGAGAATCTCTCCCGGAGTGGGAGATCCCAACTCTCATCGGACGTAGAGCGATGGCGAACGGCGAGATCCTGTTTCCTTTCAACGACACGCAGAGCATTCGTGAGGAAATGAGTCGCGTCATGCCCATTTACCAAGGGATCGAAAAGCTGAAAAGGGAGGGGGACTGGCTCCAATGGGGTGGGCCTTATCTCTTCAAAGGCGGCCATTTCTCCAATATGCCGGAAGGCCGCGCCCTCTTCAGCGTACTCGTGCCTCCGGATCGAAGGGCTTCAGATGGTCATTTCTATCTTAGCACCCGGCGGGGGAAACAGTTCAACAGCATGACCTTCGATTCTGTGGACCGACTCATGGGAAGTAAGAGGAGAGACGTCATATTTATTTCCGCCGAAGATGCCGAACGGCTAAGCCTGGATAATGGGACTCGCGTGGTTCTACGTTCTAAGGTAGGAGAGATGAGCGGTGTTATCCAGATTGCACCACTCAAGCCTGGCACGCTCCAGGCCTACTGGCCCGAGGCCAACATCCTAATCCAGCGCCGGGCCGACCCGCTCTCCGGCGAGCCAGACTACAACACGGAAGTACAGATCGAGGAATTGGAAGGGCGTTGAAAAAACCCGTTCTCAGGCCGGTCAGAAGTTTAAGTTGAGAGGCAAGCTAAAAAACGCACTTGAATATAATTTGACATACATGTTTTTATACGTGTACTCTACGTATAGATAATTGGAGGAAGTGCGATGCAAAAGAAGCTGACTATAACAGTTGACGAAGAGGTTTACGCAGGACTCCACAAGGTCATTGGCCCCAGGAGGATAAGCCGATTCATCGAGGATTTGGTCCGCCCTCATGTCATCAAGATGAAACTAGAATCCGCTTATAAACGGATGGCCCAAGATGAGGCGCGAGAGACTCAAGCTCTGGAGTGGGCGGAAGCGACTGTCGGAGACGTCTCCCATGAAGCGAGGTGAAGTCTGGCGGATCAATTTCGACTCCTCTGTCGGCGGAGAAATCAAGAAGAAGCGCCCTGCCGTAATCGCCAGCAATGATGCAGCAAACAAATTCTTGAATCGAGTTCAGGTCGTTCCTCTGACCAGCAACATCGATACACTTTATCCTAGTGAATCCTACGTGACGCTCAAAGGTAGGCGGAGTAAAGCGATGACCGACCAACTGACCACTGTGAGCAAATTGAGATTAATCAACAAGGAGGGCATCCTCTCAATGTCGGATATGACTGGAATCGAAAGGGCTATAAAAACACAACTGGACTTAGCATAAGCAGAGGAAGCCTAACTATCTTCGGCATTGTCCAAAACAGGGGCGCTCGTTTTAGTAAATAAAAACAGTATGAATCAAGTGTTTCTGATCTGTATGCACGAATACGTGCCGAGACGGTGTTACGTTGCCTTTCGGCACTTTGGGAAACGCGTTGGAGCCAAGCGGTCGAGCGCGACTATCTCAGCGCATCTGGCACACGACGTCCACTAGAGCCGTTCTGCCCTCTTCTTTAACAACCTTGAGCGCCTCGCGCAGCACCTTACGCAGATCCCTAGGTTCCTCAATCGGCCCCACGCCCCAAACCCCATAGGAGCGCGCCATAGAAGCAAAATCGACTACCGGATCCTCAATCCGAATCCCGATCACCTTATTCTCCACCGGCCTGCCCCTGAGTTGCGCCATCCTCTCCTGATGCTCCTCGTCGTTGTAGTAGGAGCGGTTGCTGCAGACAACCATGAGGAGCGGGATTCTATGGTGGGCTGCTGTCCAAAGGCCGCTCACGGTAAAAAGAAGGTCTCCGTCGGGTTGCAGATCGACGCAGATCTTACCCGAGCCCTTGTGCGCGAGAGCGGCTCCCAGGGAAGCCGGAAGGCCATAGCCCAGGCCGCCTCCTTTATATTTGCCCAGAATCTGATTGAATTTATCGGCGGGAAAGAAAAAGTTTTCCTTACCCGAAGAGGTCCCGTTGGTCAGGACCCAGTCTTCATTCTTGAGAACATCGGCCATCTCGCTGTAAAGCCGGCTGGTTGAGATCGGCTTTTCATCCCATTTGGCTCGGGTCTGCTGAGCCATCGCCTCTTCTCTCTCAGCGTGGAGCTTGGACCACTCAGCCCGCCTTTTCTCGATATCCGGCCCTCTCTTTTGCAACTCGGCTTTCCCATCCTTCAGCCGGCGCGCCAGTTCAGGTAGAAAGACCGATGTATCAGCCATAATCGAAAGGTCAGCCTCGCGCAGCTTATTGAAATCGGTGGACCAGGCGCGCACCAAGAGATCGTCAAGACCAACGTTGATGATCTTGGTCTTCGCCGAGAGCAAAGGAATAGGTACACGCCTCCCCATCTCCTGTGACCTTTTGGTCACTGCGCCTTCCAGATCCGGAACGTCCAACACCAGGATGAGATCGGTTTTACCCAAGACCTTCTCTTGCATCCCCGTTAGGCTAAGAGGATGCGAGGAAGGGAAATTGAATCTGCCGAATTGGTCGAAAACCGGGATGGCGAGAAGCTCGGCAAGTTCTCCCAGAGCCTTAAATCCTGCCTCCCTCCGCCCTACGCAGTCGGCGATCATGACAGGCGCCCTAGCCTCTAGGAGCCAGCGGATCGTCTTCTCAAAACCCTCCTCCGGCGCCTGGATGGGAAGAGGCGCTGGATAGCGAT